>JAICUI010000045.1 GCA_025935925.1 Chloroflexota bacterium | reverse complement strand
CGGCAGCCGGCCGCGGAACAGCAGCCACCGGTTGCGCGGGTCCACGACGGACCCGCCGCCGGGGGAGATGACGCGCCGGATCTCGGGAGATGGATCGGGCGCGCCCAGCGCCGTAACCGCGGCGTGCTCCAGGCGCCGGAAGCCGGCCTCGCCGTCCTGCGCGAAGATCTCGCGGATCGTGCGTCCCTGGTCGTGCTCGATCCGCTCGTCGAGGTCCACGAACTGCGCGTTGTGGCGGCTCGCCAGCCGGCGCCCGACCGCGGTCTTGCCCGCGCCCGGCAGCCCCACGAGCACCACGTCCACGGCTCAGCCCCTGCCCGGACGCGCGTGGCCGCCGGACCCGTCCCCGGCGACGGGCGCCGGCCGGGCCTCGCCGGTCCGCGCCCGGTAGCGCGCCAGGTTGTCGAGGACCTCGGGCATCGAGTCGCCGCCCGTCTTCTCGAGCACGAACGCGGCCAGCGTGAGCATGACCATCGCCTCGCCGATCACGCCCGCGGCGGGCACGACCGAGATGTCGCTCCGCTCGTAGTGCGCCTTGTCGACCGACTCGCCGGTCACGAGGTCGGCCGTCGGCAGCGGGCGCGCGAGGGTCGAGATCGGCTTGACGGCCCCGCGGACCACGATCGGCTCGCCGTTCGTGATCCCGCCCGTCGTGCCTCCCGCGTTGTTGGTCCGGTGGACCCATGTCCCGTCCTCGCGGCGCCCCTCGATCACGTCGTGCACGCCGGACCCGAACCGACGCGTCTGCTCGAACCCCAGCCCGAGCTCCACGCCCTTCACGATGTTGATGCTCATCACGGCCGCCGCGAGCGCCGCGTCCAGGCGCCGGTCCCAGTGGACGTGGCTGCCGAGCCCGATCGGCACGCCGTGGACGACGACCTCGAACACGCCTCCGACGGTGTCGCCCGCGGACCGCGCCTCGTCGATGCGCGCGATCATCGCGGCCTCCGCCTCGGGGTCCGGGCAGCGCAGCGGCGAGGCGTCCGCGTCGTCGCGCGAACGCGTCGCGCGGGAGGGATCGAGGGCGACGCCGCCGACCTCCGCCGTGAACGACCACACCTCGATCCCGAGCTCCTGGAGGAACCGGCGCGCGATCCCGCCGGCCGCGACCCGTGCCGCCGTCTCGCGCGCGGACGACCGCTCGAGCGCATTCCGGACGTCGTTGAAGTCGTACTTGAGCGCGGCGGCGAGGTCCGCGTGGCCGGGCCGCACGCGCGTGATCGGCGTCGCGCGCTTGTTCCCCTCCGCGGCCAGCGCGGCGAGCTCCGCCGCCTGCTCGTCCGTCAGGGGCTCGACCTGCATCACGCGCGTCCAGTTCGCCCAGTCGCGGTTCTCGAGCTCGAGGAGGATCGGCGAGCCGATCGTGCGCCCATGGCGGACGCCGGACAGGATGCGTGCACGGTCCTTCTCGATCGTCTGGCGTGCGCCGCGGCCGTAGCCCCGCTGGCGGCGCGCGAGGTCGAGGGTGATGTCGTCCTCCGTGAGCGCGAGGCCCGCGGGGACGCCCTCGACGATCGCCCCGAGCATCGGCCCGTGGCTCTCGCCCGCGGTCAGGAACCGGAACCGGTCCACGGAACGCCTGTCCTGCCGATGACCGTCGTCAGGCCGCGGGCTCGGGCGCCGCGGGCTCGCCCTCGGCGGAGACGACGCCCTTGCCCCGCGCCTCGTCGAGCGCCGCCTGCATCACGTCCAGCGGCGCGTCCTCCCCGGTCCACAGCTGGAACGCGGCCGCGCCCTGGTGGAGCAGCATCGAGCCGCCGTCCGACGTCGTGCAGCCGGCCTTCTCCGCGTCGCGCAGCAGCCTCGTCCCGCCGTAGACGAGGTCGAGGACGAGCAGGTCGCCGGTGAGGATCTCCGCCGGCACCGGCGTCTCGTCCGTCCCGAGCCCGATCGACGTCGCGTTGATCAGGATCTTCGTCTTCGCGAGCTCGGCCTCGATGATCGACTCGTGCCACGGCATGGCCCGCAGGTCCATGTGGGCGGCGCTGCGGCTGAAGTGCTTGACCATCGACTCCGCGCGATGGAGGTGGCGGTTGAACACCACGATCCGCTGGAAGCCCTCGCGGATCAGCCCGTAGATCACGGCCCGTGACCCGCCGCCGGCGCCGAGGACGACCGCGGTGCGCGGCATCTTCTGCCGGCCGACCAGCTTGTCGAGCGCGACCTTGAACCCGGCGACGTCCGTGTTGTGGCCGACGAGCCGCTTGCCGTCCCGCGTGATCGTGTTCACCGCGCCGGTCGCGTGGGCCTCCTCGGTCTGGCGGTCCGTGTGCGGGACCACGCGCTCCTTGTGCGGGATCGTGACGTTCGCGCCCAGGAAGTCGTCGTCCGCCCGGATCTCGCTGATCGCCTCGGCGAGCGCGAGCGGCGCGCGATCCCACAGCTCGTACCGGGCGTCGATCCCGAGATGGTCGAACGCGGCCTGCTGCATCGCGCCGGAGAGCGAGTGGGCCACCGGGTGGCCGATGAGGACGACCCGCTTGGTCATGCTCGGACTCCTTCGAGCTGTGCGAAGAAGCCGGGGTACGAGATCGCAGCCGACGCGGGTCGGCGCACGATGGTCTCGCCCTCGGCGATGAGGCCGGCGACGGCGAAGGTCATCGCCAGCCGGTGATCGTCGTGTGTGTCGGTGACGGCGCCGCGCAGCCGCGTGCCGCCGGTGATCTCGATGTCGTCGCCGTCGACCCGCACGCGGGCGCCCAGGGCGGCGAGGCCGTCCGCGATCCCGGCGATCCGGTCGGACTCCTTGTGGCGCAGCTCGCCGGCGCCGCGGATCCGCGTCGTCCCCGTCGCGGCGGCCGCGGCGAGGCACAGCACCGGGATCTCGTCGATCGCCGCCGCCACGTCGGCCGGCGACAGGTCGATCGCGCGCAGCGGCGCGGAGCGGACGACGAGGTCGGCGAGCGGCTCGCCGTCCGCCCCGCCGGGTGCGGCAAGCGGCTGCTCCTCGATATCGGCGCCCATGCGCCGGAGGAGGTCGATGACGGCGCGCCGCGTCGGGTTCGTGCTCACGCCGTCGAGGCGCAGCTCCGCGTCCGGGTGGATCGACCCGGCGACCAGCCAGAAGGCCGCGCCGGACGGGTCCGCCGGGACCGTCTCGTCGACCGCGGCGACCGTGGCGGGCCCGTCGAGGGCGATCGCGTGCTCGCCCCCGGCTCCCGTGTCCTCGCGCACCGCGACGCCGCGCGCGCGCAGCATCCGCTCGGTGTGGTCGCGCGTCGCCACGGCCTCGGTGACCGTCGTCGTCCCGTCCGCAGCGAGGGCCGCGAGCAGGATGGCGGACTTGACCTGCGCGCTGGGAACGGCGGTGCGGTGATCGAGCGGGACCAGGCGTGCGCGGCCGGTGATCGCGAGCGGCAGCAGCGTCCCCGCGCGCCGTCCGGCGACCTCGGCGCCCATCGCGCGCAACGGCTCCGCGACGCGCGCCATCGGGCGGCCGCGCAGCGAGGCGTCGCCGTCGAGGATCGCGAACAGCGGACGGCCGGCGAGGAGCCCGGCGACGAGCCGTGCGGTCGTGCCGGCGTTCCCGCAGTCCAGGACCGCGTCGGGTTCCGTGAGCGCGTCGCCGCCCGGCGACACGACGAGGTAGTCGACCCGGCCGCCGGCCGTGGCGGTTCGCTCGGCCCGGGCCCCGAGCGCCGCGATGATCGCGGCCGTGGACCGGACGTCCTCGCCGTCGCCCGCCGCCGAGATCCGGCTCTCGCCTTCGGCGAGCAGCGCGAGCAGGAGCGAGCGGTGGGAGATCGACTTGTCGCCGGGCAGCGCCGGCCGGCCGCGAAGACGCGCGGGCGGGCGCACCGTGATCGACGCCTCGGCGGAGCCGGGGTCGCGGGTGCGGTCGACCACGGGGCTCGCCCCCGTCGCGGCGGCCATGGCTCAGGCCGCGCCGTTGACCGAGGCGACGGGTGCGGCGGCCACGCCCTCGCTGTGCATCAGGTCGCCGTGCAGGTCGCGGACGTGCTCGTGGACCGCCCTCAGGGCGCCCATCAGCGTCTCGAACTGCGCGAAATCGAGCTGCTGCTCGGCGTCCGACAAGGCTTCGTCCGGATTCGGGTGGACCTCGACCATGATCCCGTCCGCGCCCACCGCCACGCCGCCGATCGCCAGCGGCTTCACGAGCCAGCGCTTGCCGGTCGCGTGCGACGGGTCGACGACGACGGGCAGGTGCGTCAGGTGGTGCATCAGCGGCACGGCGGTCAGGTCGAGGGTGTTGCGGGTCGTCGTCTCGAACGTCCGGATCCCGCGCTCGCACATGATGATCTGGGAGTTGCCCGCGGACGCGATGTACTCGGCGGCCATGAGCCATTCCTCGATCGTCGCCCCGAAGCCGCGCTTGAGCATCACCGGCCGGCTCGACCGTCCGCAGGCCAGCAGCAGCGAGAAGTTCTGCATGTTCCGGGTGCCGATCTGCAGGATGTCCGAGTACTCCGCCACGATGTCCACCTGGGACGGCTCCATCACCTCGGTGATCACCGGCATGCCCGTCCGTTCGCGCGCCTCGGCCAGGTAGCGCAGCCCTTCGACGCCCAGCCCCTGGAACGAGTACGGGCTCGTGCGCGGCTTGAACGCGCCGCCGCGCAGGATCGTCGCACCGTGCGCTGCGACGAAGTCAGCCGTCTCGAGGAGCTGCTCGCGGGTCTCGATCGAGCATGGCCCGGCCATCACGCTGAGCGACCCGTCGCCCACGACCGCGTCGAGCACCCGGATGACGGTGTCCTCGGGGTGGAACTCGCGCGACACGAGCTTGTACGGCTTCGAGATGAGCGCGACGCTCGCGACGCCGGACATGCCCTCGAGGCGCGCCTTCAGCGGCTCCCGGCGCTTCCCGATCTCGCCCACGACGGCGATCAGCGTCCGGTCGACGCCGACGTTCTCGAACGGCGTCAGGCCCTCGTCGAGGATGAGCGCCTTCACGCCGATGACCTCGGCCTCGGTGGCCCCGGTCCGCATCACCACGAACATCTGGCTTGGCTGTCCCTTCGAGGGTGGAGAACGATCGAGGAGGAACAAAAAAGCAGAGGTCCGAGACCTCTGCTCACCCGGCACGACCCGCCGACCCCGGGTCTAGGCTCCGGGTGCGGTCATGCCGGGCAGGTAAAGAGATAGATGGCGCGCATCGGTGCAAGGACGGTATCTCGCACGCTCGCAAGCGTCAACCACGGCGGGGTCGCGGTCGGTTTGCGCCGCTCGGCGCCGTCGCGTCGGCGCGCGACGCACGCCACCGCCGATGACGGTCGGCCAACCGCCACGGCGATGCTGGTATCATCCCCGCGCGCTGCCACGGAGAGGTCGCATAGCGGTCTAGTGCAGCGGTTTGCTAAACCGCCGAGTGGGGTAACCTGCTCCGAGGGTTCGAATCCCTCCCTCTCCGCCAGAATCCTCGCGCCGGATGGCTCGCAGTCGCGTCGCGCCGTCGCTCGGAGGGTCGATCGGAGACCAGGCGGCACCACATCGCGCGCGCCCGTAGCTCAGTGGATAGAGCGTCAGGTTGCGGACCTGAAGGTCGTGAGTTCGAGTCTCGCCGGGCGCGCCACCACCCCCTGATCCCTCCCGCGCGGACGCGCGATCGGGCACCCTTGCCGGTGATGATTGACATCGCCACGCGCTGCTGGTGGCTTGCCGAGGCGCTCCAGCACCCGGAGTTCCGCGGCGAGCCCGCGCCGGCGCTCGGAGCCGACGCAGACGTGGACGTCGTCGTCGTCGGTGGCGGCTACACCGGACTCTGGGCCGCGTGGCACCTCCGGGAGCTCGAGCCGGGCATCGACGTCGCCGTCCTCGAGCGTGACGAGTGCGGCTTCGGGCCGTCGGGGCGCAACGGCGGGTTCATCAACGGCTTCTACGACCACGCCGGGACGCTGGTCGATCTCTTCGGCCGCGACGGCGCCCTCGCGGTCATCGAGGCCGGCGCCCGGACCATCGACGAGCTCGACACGTGGATGACGGCGCACGGCGTCGATGCCTGGTTCCGCCGCGAGGGCTACATCGGCGTCGCCTCCGCACCGCGACAGGCCGGCGGCTGGACCGAGCCGCTCGGGGTCGCTCGCGAGCTCGGCATCGAGGGTCGCCACCGGCTCCTGGACAAGCCGGCGCTCGCGGCCTACGTCCGCTCCCCGGTGTTCGAGGGCGGCCATTTCGTGGACGACGGCGGCACGGTGCAGCCGGCCCGCCTGGCCCGCGGACTCCGGCGTATTGCCATGGAGCACGGCGTCCGCGTCCACGAGCACACGCCCGTCAACCGCCTCATCCCGACGCGGGGCGCGGGCGGCGGCGTCGAGGCCGTGACGCCGCGCGGGATCGTCCGCGCGAAGCATGCCGTCCTCGCGATCAACGCCTGGGCCGCGGGCACGCGGCGGTTCGGCAGCCGGATCGTCCCGCGTGGCTCGTACATCGCGATCACCGCCCCGGCGCCGGACCGGCTCGCCGAGATCGGCTGGACCTCAGCCGTCTCGCTGTACGACTACCGGTCCGCGCTGCGCTACGTCCGGACGACGCCCGACGGCAGGATCGCCATGGGCGTCGGGGGCGAACGAGGCACCCTGAGCGGCCGGATCGACGCCCGGTTCGACTTCGACGAGCGCGGGACGCAGCACGCGGTCGAGGCGCTCCATCGCCTGTTCCCCTCGTTCCGCGACGTGCCCATCGACGCCCGCTGGGGCGGCCCGATCGACGTGACGAGCAGCCACCAGCCGTTCGCGGGCAGCTTCGCCGACGACCGGATCCACTACGCGCTGGGCTACACCGGAAACGGCGTGGGCCCGTCGCACCTCATGGGCAAGATCCTGGCGAACCGGATCCTCGGCCGCGAGACCGTGGACACCCACCTTCCGCTCGTCGGTCACGAGCCGCGACGCTTTCCGCCCCAGCCGTTCCGCGGCCTCGGCGCGGCCATCGTCAACGCGGCCACGGTCCGCCGTGACGACGCGCTCGACGAACGGGGCCGCGTCGACCCGATCACCGACCGGCTCGCGCGGATGCCGCGCCGGATGGGCTACCACCTCGGCCCGTAGCCGCCGCGGCGCCGGGCCGCGGCGCCGGGGTCAGGCCGAGGCCGGGGTCCGGCCGAGGATGTCGGTCAGCATCCGCACGAACTTCGGCTCGTCGGCGTCGAGCGCGAACTCGACGTTCGCGGCCTCGTACGCGAAGTTGTCCTCGACCGGCTTGCGCTCGCCGAACCGGAAGTCGCACACGGTCCGCCCGGTCGTGAGCACGCCCGTCGTCTCCACGTCGACGTGCGCGAACCGGGTCGTGATCACGGACGGGTCGATGATCGCGCACACCGCGAGGGCGTCGTGCACCGGTGCCGCGCCGGCGCGGTGCATCGGCTGGGTCGCGTCGTAGCCCTCGATCCGCTTGCTGATGAACCGGTAGGCGGCCTCGCCGGCCGGCGTCCCGAGGGCCTGGAGTCCCTTGGCGTCCTCGAGCGACACCAGCGCCCGGTGCGTCGCGTCCAGCGGCACCATCCGGATCGGGCGGCCGCAGTTCACGACGATCCGAGCCGCCTCCGGGTCCAGCCAGATGTTGAACTCGGCCGACGCCGTCGCGTTGCCGTGGTCGTGGGCGCCGCCCATGATCACGATCTCCGGGATCCGCTCCACGATGCGCGGCTCCTTCTGGATCGCGGTCGCGATGTTCGACAGGGGCCCGACGGGGACGAGGGTGATGTCGCCGTCCGACGCGAGGTACGTGTCGATCAGCCAGTCGACCGCGTGCTGGTCCTGCCTGCGGATCGTCGCCTCGGGCAGGTCCAGCTTGTCGCCGTGGATCCGGTTGGCCGGGTTGTGCACCGGCTGGGCGCGGGCGATCGGACGTGACATGCCGCGGAGCACCGGGATCTCCGGCGTCCCGATCCACTCGAACACCCGGAGCGTGTTCTCCACGCACGAGTCGAGCACGGTGTTCCCGTTGACGACCGTCGCGCCGACGAGCTCGAGGTCGGGGGACAGGGCGGCGGTCATGAGCGCGACCGCGTCGTCGGTGCCGGTGTCGACGTCCAGGATGATCTTGGTGGTCATGCCGGAGAGTGTGCCGGAACCGCGACACCGTGCGCGCCCCTATCCTTGCCGCACCGGCCACGCGCCGGCGACGAACCGCCGCGAGGACTGCCCGCCCATGACGTCAACGGCGCCCGACGGCCTGCTCCTGCCCGAGGGAACGCGTCTCGTGCACATCGGTCCGCCCAAGACCGGCACGACCTCCGTCCAGAGCGCGTTCGACACCGGCCGCGACCGGCTCCGCGACCAGGGCGTCCACTACGCCGGCCGCGGCCGGCAACCCGCGGACGCGGTGCTGGCCGTGACGGAGCGCCCATCGACGACGGCTGCGACGCCACCGCCCATCGGCAAATGGACGTCGCTGCTCAAGGAGATCGACGCGGCCCGCGAGCCCCGCGTCGTGATCAGCAGCGAGTTCTTCGCCGATGCCCGGCCCGACGCGATTCGCCGGGTCGCGCGCGACCTCGGCCCCGACCGGATCCACGTCGTCGTCACGCTCCGGCCGCTGACCAAGCTCGTCGCGTCGCAGTGGCAGCAGTTCGTCCAGAGCGGGCTCCGGACGGAGCTCGGCCCGTGGCTCGGGGGCATCCTCGGCGAGGGCGGTGCCGAGGTGTCGCCGACGTTCTGGCAGCGGCACCGCCATGACGCCCTGATCGCGCGCGGGGCGGACGTCGTCGGGCCGGACCGGGTCACCGTCGTCGTGCTGGACGAGCAGGACCACGACTCGGTGCTCCGCGCCTTCGAACGGCTGTTGGGCCTGACGACGGGCACGCTCGTGGCGGTCGAGGAGCTGTCGAACCGCTCGCTCTCCATGGCCGAGGTGGAGGTCGTCCGGGCGCTCAACGTCGCGTTCAAGGACCTCGGCCTGAGCAAGGCGCTCCATACCCGGATCATCCGGCGCGGCGCGACCCGGCACCTCAAGGTGACGCGCGTCCCGGCCGCCGACGAGCCGCGGGTCGAGCTTCCCCAGTGGGCGCTCGACAAGGCCGGCGCGGTTGCGGCCGAGATGGTGCCCGTCATCGAGGCGTCGGGCGTCCGGATCGTGGGCGACGTCGCGAAGCTGCGGCTGGTCCCGACGAGCCGCCTTGCCGGCGACGACGTCCCCGAGGTCCGCGTGACCCCGGATGTCGGCGCGGTCACCGCCATGGGCGTGCTGCTCGCGACCGGGCTGCCGCGCCGGGACCTCGCGAAGCACGCGCCCCGCGGCGGCCTCGGATGGCTGCGGTCGCCCGAGGAGCCGCTCGAGGCGCCCGAGCTCGAGCTGATCTCGACGCCGCGCCTTGCGGCCGCCCTCGCCCGGCGGCTGGCCTACCGGGCGCGCAGCGCCATCACGGCGCCGCTCCGGCGTGCCGCGCGGCCCTCGGGAGACGGCAACCGGGGCTAGCGGGCAGGCGGGCTAGCGCGGGAGGAAGCGCTCCACGAACCGCTCGCTGGCATGCCCGTCGCAGCCGTCGAGGTTGCGCGCGATGAACGCGTCGTAGGCGCCGAGGTCCCACTGGTCCGCGACGATCGCGGCGGCCACGCCGTCGGTGTCGGCGACCTGGACCCCGACCATCTCGGTCCGGTAGTCGAGGTAGAGGCCCGGGTCGCGCTCGTACGCCTCGAGGTCGTCGGTGAGCAGCACGAGCGGCCGGCGCAGGAGCGCCCACTCGAAGATCGACGACGAGTAGTCCGTGACCAGGATGTCGCTCGCGATGAGCCACGCGTTCATGTCGCTGCCGGGGTCCGCGACCACGTCGAACCCGGCGGTCGCGACGCCCGACGGGTCGAGGTTCGGGTGCGACTTGAGGACGAGCGCGTGGCTCGCGGGGAGCCGGGCCCGGAGCGCGACGGCGTCCAGCGCGTGCGGGTCGTGCTTGTCGCGACCGCGTCCCCGGAACGTCGGCGCGTACAGGACGACCCGGCGGCCGGCGAGCGCGGGATGGGTCGCGATGACCTCCGCCCGGATCGCCGCCATCGCGGCGTCGTCGAAGAAGAGGTCCGTGCGCGGCGTCCCCAGCGGCAGGACCCGGTCGGGTGGCGTCCGGAGCGCCCGGGACCAGGGAATCACCGCGCGCTGGCCGGGCGCGATGGCGTAGTCGTAATGGCGGTGGAGGAAGGTGCGTTCCGGCTCGGCAGGGCCCCCGATCACGTCGACGCCGAACCGCTTCAGCGCGCCCGCCGCGTGCCATACCTGGACGACCGTCGTTCCGGCCCGGTGCGGCGCGACGTGGACCGGCAGCCACGCGTTGTCGACGACGACGAGCGCCGACGTCCGAAGGTAGTACATCCCGCGCACCAGCCGGAGCAGGTAGCGGACCTTGCCGCTGAACCCGTACGAGTACGGCTCGAGCAGGCGGACGACCCGCGCCCGGGGCCGGCGCTCGCGGATCGCCCGGTCGAGGAACAGCAGGTTCCCCTCGAGCACCGGGAGCCGCGCCGTCGCGAGCACGACGCGGTCGCCGCGGATCGGAACCCACGAGCACAGCCAGCCCACGGCTCGCAGCAGCAGGCTCGCCAGCCGGTACTCGCCCGAGCCCATCGGCTACAGCTGCTGGCGGACGATGATGTTCTGGCCGTCCAGCGTCAGCTCGTCGTCGCTCAGCAGCGTGCGGATCACGCGCGCGACCTGCTCGGGCTGCATGATCGAGGTCGGGTCCTCGTCGGGCGCGAGCTTGCGTCGGAGCTCCGTCGCCGTCCGGCCCGGCGAGATCGTGTAGATCTTGATGCCCGACCCCGCGAGCTCCTCCGCGAGCGTCGCCGACAGCGAGACCACGGCCGCCTTCGACGCCGCGTACGCGACCCAGCCGGGCCGGGGCGTGATCCCCGCGGTGGACGCGACGTTGAGGATCTTGGCCGGCCGGCCATCGCTGAACCGGGCCATCTCGCGGATCAGGATCAGCATCGCGAAGACGTTGATCGTGAACGTCTGGACGAGGTTGTCGGCCGTCGTGTCGAGGAGCGACCGGGGATCCGCGTAGCCGGCGACGTTGAGCAGGAGGTCGATGCCGCCGTGCTCGCGGCAGATGTCCTCGACGAGGCTCGGGATGCCGTCCAGGTCGGACAGGTCGTACGGCAGCTGGTGGATCTTCGCTCGGTCGCCCATCGCCGAGACCGTGCCCGCGAGCCCGTCCGCGCTGCGCGCGATCAGCACCACGACGTCCACGTCCTCGCGCTTGCTCATCTCGATCGCCGCGGCGCGGCCGATGCCCTGGCTGGCCCCCGTGATGACGCAGACCTTGCCCATCAGCGGGTCCGGCGCCCGATGAGGTCGGCGTAGATCGCCTCCGCGATGACGGTGTCCGTCGGCACGGTGATCTTGATGTTGACGTCCGAGCCCGGGAGGATCCGCACCGGCTCACCCGTGTACTTGAAGAACAGGCTCGCGTCCTCGGTGAACTCGACGCCGTCGGCGCGGGCGGCTCGGTGGGCCTCGAGCAGCCGCGCGCGGTCGAACTTCTGCGGCAGCTGGACGTTGACGAGCTCGTCGCGCTCGAGGAGGCCCTCGACGTGGTCGTGGCCCTTGAGCACCGTGAACGGGATCGGGATGCCGTAGATCACGTTCTCGTCGGGCGTCTCGATGAGCCGCCGGAAGTCGTCGGTCGAGACGAGCGGCCGGACGGCCTCGTGGATGATCGCGAGGTCGATGCCGTCGCCCAGCGCCTCCAGCCCGAGATACGTCGACTCCTGGCGCGTGCCGCCGCCGACCACGCAACGGAACCGCGACCCGAGGCGGTGGTTCTCGATCAGCTGCTGCGTGGCCTCGAGGTGGCTCGCCGGGCAGGTCACGACGACGTCCTCGATCTCGGCGATCGCGCGGACCTTCTCGAGCACGTGGATGATGATCGGCTTGCCACCCAGCAGGAGGAACTGCTTCGGCACGGGCCGGCCGATCCGCCGGCCGATCCCGCCGCCCAGGACGACCATCCCTGTCCGCATCGGCTCCTCCCTCGACGTGTGGCGCGTGACGCCCGCGAAGAGTCTGCCCTATCGGGACGCGGCGCCGGGACCGCGGCCCGTCCCGGTCCCGGAAGCGGGCGGCGTCCACGATAGGATGGCCCGCGATGGAGGAGCCCCGCGCGTCCGCGCGTCCCGACCCGGCGGCCGCCCTCCCCGTGACGCGCGTGGCCTGGGAGCGGATCCAGCTCGTCCTCCAGCTCGAGGGTCCCGTGCCGGCTCTCGCGTTCCGCGAGATCGGGGGCGCCGGGCGGATGCCGGCGACGCGCCAGTGGGCCGAGGACGGCCGCACGAACGCCCGGTTCAACGTGTTCCAGGGGCCGGGCGGACAGCCCCTCGCCCCTGGCCGCTGGCGGCTCGTCGGCCCCGACGACCGTCCCGTGCGGCTCGCGCTGGGCCCCGACTCGCAGCCGGTCGACGGCGTCGTCACGGAGCGCATCCTCGGCATGCCGCGCTCGAGCTACCGGGTCCGCGGCATCGCGTCCGGCAGCCCCGCCGAGCTCGTGCTCGAGATCGGGATCGGCGCCGCGGTGAAGCGGCGCGAGCGCTCGGCGCGCGAGTGGATCGGCCACGGCTGGCGCGCGGTGCGCCGCGTCGTCTGGAAGGCGCTGTTCCTCGTGCTCCAGCGGCTTGTGCGGCGGGGCCGTCCGGTCGTGCTGTTCGCGACGCGCACCTCGCCGCGGCTCACGGGCAACCTCCAGGTCGTCCACGACCGGATGGTCGAGCGCGGCCTCGACGCGCGCTACCAGCTCGTCCAGGTCGTGAAGCCGCGGGTCGCGGGCTCGCTGCCGTGGCGGACCCGGGCGCGGCTGTTCGTCGCGCTCGCGAGGGCCGACGTGATCTTCATCGACGACACGTTCTTCGCCGTCTTCGGACTCCGCTTCGCGCGAGACGTGCGGATCGTCCAGCTGTGGCACGCCTCCGGCGCGTTCAAGACCATCGGCTACAGCCGCTCCGCGGCGGACACCGTCGCGCCGCTCGACCCCTTCGGCGACGCCTACAAGAACCAGACGCACGCGATCGTCAGCTCCGAGCACGACGTCCCGTACTACGCGGAGGCGTTCGGCATGCCCGAGGCACGGCTGCACGCGACCGGCATCCCGCGCATGGACCGCTTCTTCGACCCCGCGGCGCGGGAACGGGCGCTGGCCGCCGCCCGGGCGGCCATCCCGCAGCTCGAGGGCCGCGAGGTGTGGCTGTTCGCGCCGACGTACCGCGGCGAGCGCGTGGCGGACGCGACCTACGACCTCGCCCAGCTCGACCTCGCGGCGCTCCACCGGGCGGCCGCGGAACACGACGCGGTCGTCCTGTTCAAGATGCACCCCTTCGTCCGCGAGCGGATCCACCCGCCGGCCGAGCTCGCGGATCGACTGATCGAGGCGAGCGACGCGCAGCTCGACGTCAACGACCTGCTGTTCAGCGTCGACCTGCTCATCACCGACTACTCGTCGATCGTGTTCGAGTTCTCGGTCCTCGAGCGGCCGATGCTGTTCTTCACGCCGGACCTCGGCGACTACGGCTCGGAGCGCGACTTCTACGTCGTCCCGTTCGAGGACTTCGTCCCGGGACGCATCGTGCGCACGGTTCCCGAGCTGCTCGACGCGCTGGAGCGACGCGACTTCGAGGCCGAGAAGGTCACGCGGTTCGCCCGGCGGCACTTCGCACATCTCGACGGCGCCTCGACCGACCGGGTGATCGACCTCGTGTTCGGCCCGGGTCGTTGACCGCACGCGGGACGGTGATGGCGCCCGTGCGCCCGCGGTTCTCCGTCGTCGCCGCGGTGTACGACGTCGAGCCGTACCTGCCCGCGTTCATCGCCTCGATCGAGCGCCAAGCCGTCGACCCGTCGTCGCTCGAGGTGATCGCCGTCGACGACGGCTCGAGCGACGGCTCGCTCCGGCTCCTCGAGGCATGGCGCGATCGCTCGGCCATCCCGGTCACGGTCCTGACCCAGCGCAACGCCGGGCAGGGCGCAGCGCGCAACGCGGGCCTCGAGCGCGCGACCGGCGAATGGGTCACGTTCACCGACCCCGACGACGTCCTCGAGGACGGCTACCTCGCGGCGATCGGCGCGTTCGCGGCGGGCAACCCCGGGATCGACGTCCTGTCGGGCAAGCGGATGACGCTGGACGAGTCGGCCGGCGAGGTTCGCGACGTCCACCCCCGCCGCTGGCAGTTCGTCGACGGCAGCCGGGTCGCGGACCTCGATGTCGAGCCGAACGTGTTCCCGGTCAGCGCGAGCACGGCGTTCTTCCGCGGCGACCGGCTCCGGTCGTCGGGGCTCCGCTACGACCCGGAGCTGCGTCCGCACTTCGAGGACCAGCACTTCGCCGCGCGGTTCCTGCTCGCCCTCGACCGGCCGCTCGTCGGCCTCGTCGCCGGCGCCCGCTACGACTACCGGGTGCGGCTCGCGAACGACTCGACGCTCCAGCGGATCCATGCCGACCAACGCTCCTACACGACGGTCTTCGAGCGCGGCTACCTCGACCTCGTCCGGCGGTCCCTCGCGCGCGACGGGACCGTCGCGCCGTGGATCCAGCAGCTCCTCCTGTACGAGATCACCCGGCGCTACCTGCGCGAGGCCGACGCGTACCCCGGCCGGCTCGACGTCCCGGCGGCGCTGGAGCCGCGCTTCCGCGACCTGTTCGGCGAGCTGGCGCGGGCGCTCGACGAGGCGCAGGTCTATGCGCACGCGGGCTCGCCCGTGGATCCGGTGTGGGCGGAGCTGCTGGTCCACGGGTACCGTGACGAGCGCTGGGTTCCGGCCGCGGTCGATCGCACCGACGTCGACCGGGTGATGCGCCTCCAGCGGCTCAGCTACCGGTTCCGCGGCGACCCGCCCGTCGAGCGCCTGGAGGTCGACGGCCGGCCGGCCGCACCGGCGTTCGCGAAGACGCGGGCGGTGCGCTACTTCGGCCGCACGGAGCTCGAGGAGCGGATCCTGTGGGTGCCGGCGGCCGGTCGCGTCGCGCTGTCGCTCGACGGCGTCGCGGCCGGGATCGGGCCGCCGCGGGCGCCGGTCCAGGCGCTCGACGCCCGTCGCGCCTCCCGGCGACCGCCGACCCGGGCGGCCACCCTGCGCCGGCGGCTCGAGCGCGAGCAGCTCGCCGCCTCGCTGACGCGGCTGCTTGCCCGGACGGTCGGCCGGCGGTGGTTCCGCGGTGCGTGGGTCCTCGTCGACGGACCGCAGGATGCCGACGGCGAGGCCGAGGCGCTGTTCGCCTGGCTCCGCCGCGAGCACCCCGAGCGCAACGCCTGGTATGCGATCGCCCGCGGCACCCCGCGCTCGGAGCGGCTGCTCCGGGCCGGCGGGCGCCGCGTCGTGACGTACGGGGACCTGCGATGGCGCCTGCTGATGCTCAACGCGGGCTGGCTGCTGTCGTCCGACCTGGACGACGAGCTGGTCCGCCCGCGCGCGATCCGCAGGCTCACCCGACGGCCGCCGTGGCGGTTCGGCTTCCTCGGCGGCATCGACGCCGCCGTCGACGGTGAGGATCCCGCGGTGCGCCTGAACCCGCACCGGATCGACCTGCTCCCGGTTCGCAGCGACGCGGAGCTCGGGGCGGTCGCCGCCGACGGCACGCGGTCGCGGCTGACGCACAAGGAAGCCCGTGTCACCGGGCTGCCCGGCGATGACCCGGATGCCCCCGGCCGCCTCGTTGCGGTGCTCGACGAGCTCGGGCGCCCGTGGGCGCCGCCGCTCGCGGACGGGGCCGCATGACGACGGACGCCCGTCCCGCGGCGCCGCCGCGCATCCCGCGCGGCCGCCGCCTCACGATCCGGATCCGGATGGCCGCCGTGCGCGCCGGGTTCCTCGCCGGCCGGGCCCGCCGCGTCCGCGACGAGGTCGTGCTCGCGACGCTCCGGGCGACCGACGTCCAGGGAAACCTTGCCTACCTGCGGCGAGAGATGGCGCGCCGCGAGCCCGCGCCGCCCGTCCGCGTCCTCGCGTATCGCACGCGCGGCGGCGTGCGCGGCCGCGTCGCGGGCCTCTGGTACGCGGTGGTCTCGGGCTACCGGCTGGCGACCGCCCGCGTGTTCATCGTCGACGACTGGTTCTTCCCGATGTACGTGATCACCCCGCGTCCCGCCACGATCCGCGTCCAGACGTGGCACGCCGCGGGCGCCTTCAAGAAGATCGGCTACAGCGTGCTCGACAAGACGTTCGGCTCCGACGAGGCGCTCGTCAGCCTGGTGCCGATCCACTCCAATTACACGCTGTGCGTCATGCCGTCCGAGACGGCGATCCGGCACTACATGGACGCGTTCCGGCAGCCGCGCGAGCGGTTCACCGCGGCGCTCGGGGTCCCGCGCACCGACCTCTTCTTCGACCCTGCCCACCGAGAACGCGCCACCGCCGGCATCCGCGCCCGCTACGGGATCGAGCCCGGCAAGCGGGTCGCCCTGTACGCCCCGACCTTCCGCGGCGACACGGTCACTGACGCCCGCTACGACGACTACCTCGACCTGGCGCTGATGCGTGCCGCGCTCGCGCCCGATTGGCTCGTCCTCCTCCGACTCCACCCGTTCGTGCGCGACCAGGCGCGAATCACGTCGGACCTCGCGGGGTTCGTCGCCGACGCCTCGGACTGGCCCGACATCAACGAGCTCATGTTCGTCTCGGACGTCCTCGTCACCGACTACTCGAGCGCCATCTTCGAGTTTGCGCTGCTCGAGCGCCCGATGGCGTTCCTCGCTCCCGACTACGAGGCCTACGAGCGCGAGCGCGGCTTCTACTTCGACTACCGGAGCGGCGTGCCCGGCCCGGTCTTCGCGGACACCGCGGCGCTGGCGGCGTGGCTCCGCGCCGGCGACTTCGACCTCGACGCGGTCCGCGCCTTCGCCCGCGACGCATTCCAGGTTGCCGACGGCCACGCCTCGGAGCGCCTCGTCGACCGGGTCGTGCTGCCCGCGCTGCGCCATGAGCGGATCCATCCCGAGGGCTGACCGTCCCCCGGCACGCCGCCGATCAGGACCGCGCCACCAGCCCAATCACGGCGGCAGCACGAGCGCGTCGCGCGCGATGTCCCGGCGCAGGCGCCAGCCCGCCCATGCACAGAACGCGGCGCCGACCGCGACCCAGGCCGTCAGCAGCGCGGCGAGGATGATCCCGCCGAGCACGAGGTTGACGATGTCGCCGATGCGGTTGAAGCCCTCCACGCGCGTGGCGAGCTCGTCGACCTGGCCCTGCATCGTGCGGACCTTGACCGCCATGTCCGACGCATCGGACGCGTTCTGGTCGAGGCTCGCCGCGAGCTCGTCGGCGCGGCCTTCGAACGACGTGAGCGTCTGCGACAGGTCCGCGAGGTTCGCCGACGCGCGCGCGAACGGCTGGCTGCCGAGGATCGACACATTGAGCGAGTCGGACAGCGACTTCGCGGTCGTCGCGGCCGATGCCAGCACGTCCTTCGCCTCGCCGATCGTCCCGCTCGAGGTCTGGAGCGTGTCGCCGGCGTGCTGCGTCGTGGCCGCGAGCGACGTCATCGAGTCGCTGACCTGGTGGAGCGAGTCGGCGATCCGCGCCTGGTCGGCCTGCAGCCGCGCGTCGAGGTCGCGTGCCGCGATCGCGCCGCCGACGAGGCCGATGCCGAGGACGGCCGCGATGACCAGCCCGACCAGCCCGAACACGAGCATCCCGGTGCCGAGCCGCCGCCTCTCGATGCCGAGCCAGTCCACGGGGCGATGGTACGCGGCGGCCGCGCCCGGTACGCTCGCCATGCAGCAACGTGAGGAGTGACGCGGGTGGAACGGATCGCGTTCATCGGGCTCGGGACCATGGGCGCGGCCATGGCCGCGAACCTTCGGCGTGCGGGCTTCGAGGTCACCGGCTGGAACCGCACGCCGGGACGGGCCGGCGATCTCATCGGCCTCGGCGCGACCGAGGCGCGGACGCCGGCGGACGCCGCCCGGGCCGCCGATGTCGTGGTGGTCTGCGTGTCCGACACGCCCGACGTCGAGTCGGTCCTGTTCGACTCGGACGGCGTGGCGGACGGCCTGCGCGAGGGCGGTCTGGTCATCGACTGCTCGACCATCTCCCCGGACGCCACCAAGGGGTTCGCCGCCCGGATGCGCGAGCATGGCATCGGCTATGTCGACGCCCCGGTGTCCGGCGGATCCGAGGGCGCCCAGAAGGCGACGCTCACGATCTTCGTCGGCGGCGAGCCCGCCGACGCCGAGCGCGCCCGGCCCGTCCTCGAGGCGATGGGCAAGACGATCACCCACTTCGGGCCCGCGGGCAGCGGGCAGGCGGTGAAGGCGGTGAACCAGGTCGTGCTCGCCGCGACATACATCGGGGTCGCGGAGGGCCTCGTCCTCGCGATGAAGGCCGGCCTCGATCCGGCGGCGGTCGCGGGCGCCCTCGGCGGCGGCGCGGCGCGCAGCTGGGTGCTCGAGAACCGCAGCTCCCGGATGATCGACAACGACTATCCGCTGGGGTTCCGCACGTCCCTCCACCTCAAGGACCTCGGCATCGCGCTGGAGCTCGCCCGGTCGACGGGGGCCACGCTCCCGGTGACGGCGCTGTGCGCGGCGCTCGAGTCCGGGCTGGTCGCCCAGGGCCACGGCGACGAGGACATGTCGAGCGTGGCGCGGTCGATCCGCGCGCTGTCGGGCCTCGAGGGCTAGACGGCTAGTCTCTGGCGGCCGGCCCGAGCGACGGCGTCAGCAGGAGCGGATCGCCCTCGCGGTCGGCGTACTTCGGCCGGAAGCGGTTCGTGTCGTAGGCGTCGAGCTCCACGCGCCGGGGCGGCTTCGCCGTCTCCGCGAGCGACACGTGGTCGTACTTGCCGTCGCGGACCGCGACCATCCGGCCGCCGATGCCGTCCCTGATCAGGTCCATCGCGACGTTCGCGAACGTCGCCGCGACCATCGAGTCGAGCATGTCCGGCTCGCCCGACCGCAGGTCGTAGGTGAGGTCCGAGGCGACCGCCTCGATGCCCGTCGCGTCGCGCAGCTCGGACGCGAGCACCTCGCCCACGTTCATCTTGTGGCGATGCCCGAACGCGTCCGCGTCGCCGACGTCCTGGATCTGCGCCCCCTCCCAGATCGCCCCCTCGGCCGTGATCACGATGGCGTACCGGCTCGGGTTGTTGCGGTGGTCCTCCTTGAGCACCTCGCCGAGCGCCTGGAGGTCGTACGGGAACTCGGGGATGACGCACCGGGTCGACGTCACGTAGGCGGTGTACAGCGCCGTGAACCCGGCGTCGCGCCCGAAGATCCGGAACACCCCGATCCGCTCGTGCGAGCCGAGCGTCGTCCGCTGACGGTTGAGGACCTCCTTCGCCCGCGTGATCGCCGACGAGAACCCGATGCAGTACTCCGTCCCGTTGACGTCGTTGTCCATCGTCTTGGGGATCGCCACCAGCGGCAGGCCGCGGGCGTGGAGCACGGACGAGAAGGACAGCGTGTCGTCGCCGCCGATCGTGACGAGGTTCGAGAGGCCCAGGTGCTGGACCGTCTCGAGCACGTGGTCCGTGAGGTCGAAGACGCCCTCCGACGTCTGCATGCCTGCGACCGACCGCTTGTCGAGCCACGCCGGGAGCGCCGACGCCGGCATCTTGCGCGGGTTCGTGCGCGACGAGTGCAGGATCGTGCCGCCGGTGCGGTCGATCGCGCGGGTGTTGTTGCGGTCGAGGATCCGCACGTACTCGGGGTCGAGGTCCGCGCCGCGCCGCTGGTGCGTCAGGCCCTCCCAGCCACGACGGATGCCGATCACCTCGTAGCCGAGGTCGGTCGCGCGGTAGACCACGCTCTTGATGACGGAGTTGAGCCCGGGGACGTCGCCACCACCGGTGAGGATTCCGATACGCCTGGGAGCAGCCATGGGGTCGATCGTAGCGCCCATGGTGGTCGCTATGATCGCGGCCATGAACTACGAGCTGTTCATGGGCGAGGCGCTCGCGGAGGCCCGCCAGGCGGTCGCACGGGGAGGCCCGCCGGTGGGCGCGATCGCGGTCATGAACGATGCGATGGTGGCTCGCGGCTCGAACCGCGTGGCCGAAGGATCCGACCCGACCGCCCACGCCGTGATCGCGGCGCTCCGGGCGGCCGCGCGCAAGCTCGGGACGACGTCCCTCCACGACGTGACCATCTTCACGACCCTCGAGCCATGCCCCATGTGCGTCGGCGCGATGCTCGAGTGCGAGGCGGCGGCACTCGTGTACGCGGCGCCCAACCCCGTGTCGGGCGCCGCGGGCACCGTGGTCCAGCTCGCCGCCGACCCGCGCCTGGACCGACGGTTCGACGTCGTCTCCGGGATCCGGCGCGGGGAGGCCGAGGAGCTGATGGGCCAGTCGGCCGGAGCGCTGGCAGGCGCCTGACAGCGACCCGACGGCGACGCTACGTCCGCCGGGCGGGCGCCGGCGTCGCCTGGAGCATGGCGAGCGCAGCCTGGAGCGCCATCGCATCTCCCTCGGCCATCAACGTCTCGGCACGCTCGTCGCCCAGTCTCTCGCGCGCGAGCACGGCCGGATCGGGGAGATGCAGGACCCGGACCGGCGCGAGCATCACGCCCTTCTCGCGGACGAGCCGATACGTCGCGCCCGCGAACCGCGCCCCGAGCTCCGGCTCGCCCTCGGACAGCAGCACGATCGCGGCCATGCCCAGCACGCGGGCGAGCCCCGACGCGCTGTCCCGGGCGGCGAAGATGGCACGTGACTCCTCGAGGTGGTCCCACGCCTCGACAAGGTCGCCCGCTCGCCAGGCGCACGCCGACAGGAGCGTCAGCGTGTCCGCGATCTGGAGCTCCGATCGACGGGCGCGGAACACGTCGAGGTCCAACCTCGACAGGGCGGCCGCTTCGGCGTAGTCGCCGGCGAGGAAGGTGCCGATCGTCAGCGCCTGGCGCGCGCGCACGATGGAGCTTTCGTCGCCCGCCTCGGTGAACAGCTCCACCGCCCGCTGCTCGTGGGTGCGGAGGGCCTCTGGCCGGTCCTGGACCAGCGCGATGAACCCGAGGTCGTAGTGCGCCTCGGCGAGCGGCGCCGTATCGCCGATGCCCTCCGCGAGCCCGAGCCGCTCCTCGTAGGCGAGCCGCGCGGCCGGCGCGTCGTCGAGCCAGTACGCGAGCCCGCCGAGGGCGGCGAGCCCGTCCGCACGAACCCGGGGGTCCACGGGTTCGGGACGCGCGAGCAGCGCCTCGAGCAGCGCCCGGCCTTCGCGGAGCCGGCCACGCTGGTGATACCAGCGCCAGACCGGGCCGACGATCCGGAGCCCGTCCTCGGGCCGGCCGTTGGCCAGCGACCAGTCGACGGCCGCGCGGAAGTTGTGGTCCTCGACGTCGAGCCGCGCCAGCCACTCGGTCGCGTCGGCGCCCAGCATCCACGGCCTGGCTGCCGCCGCGATGTCGGCGCACATGGCGGCGAACCGGCGTTCCACCTGGGCTCGCTCGTCAGCGTCGTCGAGCCGCTCGAGCGCGTACTCGCGGAGCAGGGGATGGAGCCCGAAGCGCGGTTCGCCGCCGATCGCCGGCTCGACGCGCACGAGACTCTTGTCCGCGAGCGACTCCAGCCCGTCGAGGACGTCCATGCCGAGATCTCCGTCCGGATCTGCGATTGCGGCGGCGCCCGCAGGCGTGAAGCCGCTCGCGAAGACGCCGAGCCGGGCGAACAGCCGCCGCTCCTCGGTCGACAGGAGGTCGTGGCTCCACGCGATCGCGGAGCGCAGCGTGCGCTGCCGCTCCGGAAGGTCCCGCGCGCCGCCGCCGAGGTCGAGCGCCCGGCCGAGCCGCTCGAGGATCTGCGCGGGCGCGAGGAGTCGTACCCGCGCCGCGGCGAGCTCCACCGCGAGCGGCAGCCCGCCGAGCCGCTCGGCGATGGCCCGGGCGGCGCCGATCGTCTCCGCATCGAGCGCGAGGTCCGGGCGGCTCGCGCGGGCGCGGTCGAGGAACAGGCCCACGGCAGCGTCGACCTCGAGCGGCGGCACCCGGTGGTGGCGCTCGCCGGAGATCCGGAGGACCTCCCGGCTGGTGGCGAGGACGCGCAGGTCCGGCGCGCCGCGGACGAGGACGGCGACGCGCTCCGCGACGTCCGGAAGGAGCTGCTCGAGGTTGTCGAGCACGAGCAGGGCCGTCCGCTCACGCAGGTGCGTTCGGAGCGCCTCGTCGACCGTGCGGTCCGCCGACTCCCGGATGCCGAGCGAACCCGCCACCGATCCTTCGAGCTGCGCCGGATCCCGGACGCCGGCGAGGTCGACGAACCACACGCCGTGTGGGAACCGCGCCCGGACCGCGCGGGCCGTCGCGAGGGCGAGCCGGGTCTTGCCGCTGCCGCCCGGTCCCGTGAGCGTCACGATCCGGCTGACCAGCAGCTCGTCGCCGACTGCGGCGACCTCCTCGTCCCGCCCGATGAACGTCGTGAGATCGCCGGGCAGGTTCGTCGGGATCTCGATGGTCCGCAGCGGCCGAGGGTCGTCTGCGGCCCCCGGGATGACGAGTCGGTGGAGCGGCAGCGGATCGGCGAAGTCCTTCACGGCGCGCAGGCCGTCGAGCCGCAGCTCCGCCCCGTCGAGTCCCGGCACCGAGACGAGGGGCGGGAGCGTCGACGCGAGCGCATCGGACAGGACGACCTGGCCCCCGTTCGCGGCGCTCGCGATCCGGGCCGCGTAGTTCACATCGATCCCGACGTAATCCTCCGGGTCGTCCGTACCGGCCCGCTCGCGCAGCCGGCCCTCGCCAAGGTGGAGGCCCATCCGGACGCGGATCGGCGCGGCGTCGGGCCACGCCTCGCCCGAGACGGCCCGCTGCGCCGCGGCGGCGGCGTTCACGCCATGGACCGGCCGCGCGAAGGCCGCGAAGAACGCGTCGCCCTCGGTCTTGACCACGACCCCGCCGGCGCCTTCGATCGCGGCACGCAGCAGCGCGTCGTGTCGTGCGACCTGTCTCGCCCACGCCGCGGACCCGACGGCCTGCTCCAGGCGCGTCGAGCCCTCGATGTCGGTGAACAGGAACGTGACGGCAGGACCGACGGGGAGACCCACGGCCGCATCATCGCAGCCACCACCGGAGCCCGCGACGCCCTTTGCTAGACTCTCGGGCGGAGAGGTGTCCGAGTGGTTGATGGTGCCGCTCTCGAAAAGCGGTGTGCGAAAGCACCGTGGGTTCGAATCCCACCCTCTCCGCCACACATCGTCGCGTCGATGGCTCGCGGGAGCGTCGCCTCGACGCTCCGAGGGTCCGTGAGCGTCGCCTCGACCCTCCGAGGGTCCACGGCCGGCCCGCCCGCCCGGGTTATCCTTGCCCGCGGAGAGGTCGCCTAGTGGCCTAGGGCGCCGCACTGGAAATGCGGTATGGGGCAACCCATCGCGGGTTCAAATCCCGCCCTCTCCGCCAGCCCAGGACCGCGCTCACACGACGGCTCGTCTCGCGTGTCAGCCCCGTGAGCCGTCACTGCTATGATCCCCGGGCCGTGCTAGGCGGGGAACTAGCGGTGCCCTGTACCTGCAATCCGCTCCAGCAGGGCCGAATTCCCTCCCGAGGTCGGTGCTCTCGCAGGCCGACGGCGTTCGCGACGTTGAGGACCGGGTCCCGCGCAGCGGCGACTCGTGAACCGTGTCAGGTCCGGAAGGAAGCAGCACTCAGCGATGATCGCCGGGTGCCGCGGAACGGCCTGGTCCGAGCCGCGTTCGTCGGTGGGCGCGGGGGTGGCCGTATCGACGGAGGGTGCACGGCAAATCCTCCTGCCGATGGCTCGCAGGGGCGTCGCCTCGGCCGTCGGAGGATCATCACAGACCGCGTAGGAACGCCGCGTTGACGCTCGAGTCGACTACCCACCAGGCCCTCTACCGCCGCTGGCGGGCGCAGACGTTCTCGGAGATCGTCGGCCAGGAGGCGGTGGTCGCGACGCTCCGGAACGCCGTCGCGACCGGGCGGGTCGCCCACGCCATCCTGTTCACCGGTCCTCGCGGGACGGGGAAGACGTCGCTCGCGCGCATCGTCGCCAAGGCGCTCAACTGCGAGAACCTCGGCCCCACGGCCGACCCGTGCGACCGGTGCGGCCCATGCGTGGCCATCCGCGAAGGGCGCGCGCTCGATCTCGTCGAGATCGACGCCGCATCCAACCGCGGGATCAACGACGTCCGCGAGCTCCGCGAGCGCCTGAACTACGCGCCGACCGACCTGCGCCGCAAGGTCTACATCCTCGACGAGGCGCACCAGATCACGCGCGACGCCTGGAACGCGCTGCTGAAGTCCCTCGAGGAGCCGCCCGAGTTCGTGACGTTCATGTTCGCGTCGACGCATCCGCAGGACTTCCCGCCCGCGATCCTGTCGCGGCTCCAGCGGTTCGACGTCCGGCGGCTCACCGTCCCGGAGATCACGGGGAAGCTGGAGCGGATCCTCGCCGCCGACGGCCGGGACGCCGATCCCGAGGCGATCGGCCTCGTCGCGGGCCTCGCGGCAGGTGGGATGCGCGACGCCGAATCGATTCTCGACCAGCTCCTCGCGTCGACGACCGGCCGGATCGAGGCGGGTGCCGTCCGCGACCTCCTCGGGCTCGCCGAGGCCGACCTCGTCGACGGGTTCGTGGCCGCGCTCGCGACGGGTGACGCCGCCGCCGGCATCGCGCTGCTCGACCGCCTCGAGGAGCGCGGCCGCGACCTCCGCGTGTTCCTCGACCAGGTGGTCGACGCGCTGCGCGAGCGGCTCCTCGCCGGGCTCTCGGGCGGCGCCGGCCCGGATCCGGGAGTCGCTGCCGCCGCGCGCCGTCTGGCAGCCATCGACCCGACGCGCCTCGGAGCGGGCGGTCTTCGTCTCCAGCTGGAGCTCGCCCTGTTCCAGCCGGTCCCCATCGCGGCGGCGACCGATCAGGCGAGCCGGGTCGCCGCCCGACCGGTCGGATCGACGCCCGCGCCCGCTCGCGTGCCCGCGGGCGAACCGCGTCCGAGCGCGCCCTCCGCCCCGCGACCGACAACGGAGAGGGCCGCGTCCGCCCATGAGGCCGAACCCCCCGAACCGCGCGAGCCTCGCCCGGCCACGCGGGCCGGCGGGCCCGACCACGGCGCTGCCGCCGACGCGGTCGCTGCCTCGGACCCGGTCGCGACATCCGGTCCCGCAACGCCCGTGATGCCGGCGGACGGCAGCGACGAGCTCGAGCGGCTGCGCCATGGCTGGCCGTCGATCGTCGCCACGATCACCGACCGCAACCGCGCCGTGAAGCCACTGATCACGGCCTGCCGCCCCATCGGCGTCGACGGCAACGTCGTGACGCTCGGCTTCCCGGAGGAGCAGGGCTTCCTCAAGGACGTGGCCGATCGCCGCAAGCCCCTCCTGGAGTCGTGCATCGGCGACTACCTCGGCCGCGAGGTCGGCGTGCGGTGCATCGCCACGAATCTCGACCTGCTGCCGCCGCTCCCTGCGGACCAGGAGGCCGAGCACATCCTGGCCGAGGCACACCGGATCTTCGCCGAGGACCGCCTCGACGTCCCCGAGGTCTCCTGACCCTCGGCGACCCGTGCGAGACTGACCACCACGACCCCCGAACCGCAGCCGGAGGACCGACGCGCATGGGCATGGGCAACCTGCAGCGCATGGCGATGCAGATGCAGCAGGACATGGCACGCATCCAGGCCGAGCTCGAGACGGCGACCGTCGAGGGCACCGCGGGTGGCGGCGTCGTCACGGCGACCGTGACGGGCAAGCAGCAGCTCGTCGGCCTCACCATCGATCCGTCGGCCGTGGACCCCGATGACGTCGACATGCTCCAGGACCTCGTCGTCGCCGCGGTCAACGAGGCGCTGAAGTCGTCACAGGAGCTCGCCGAGCAGAAGATGGGGGCGGTCACCGCCGGCCTCAAGATCCCGGGCCTTGGCTGAGCCCCGCTTGACGCCGTCGCCGACCGCGTGATCGCCCCCGTCCGCACGTGACGTCCGCCGTCATCGAGCCTGTCGCGCGTCTCGTGGAGGCCTTCGCCCGCCTGCCCGGCATCGGGCCCAAGACGGCCCAGCGCCTGACCTACCACCTGCTGCGCGCGCCCGACGCCGAAGCGCGCACCCTCGCGCGCGCGCTCATCGCCGTCCGCGACGAGGTCGTGTTCTGCGACGTCTGCTTCAACATCAGCGACGCCCCGCAGTGCCCGATCTGCCGCGACCCCGGGCGCGACGACGGCCGCCTGTGCGTGGTCGAGGAGCCGCTCGACGTCCTGGCGATCGAGCGCACCGGCGAGTTCCGCGGTCGCTACCACGTGCTCCACGGCGCCATCAGCCCGATCGACGGCGTCGGCCCCGACCGGCTCAAGATCCGGGAGCTGCTGGCCCGGGTCGACGAGGCGTACGGCGCCGGCACGCCGATGGAGGAGGTCATCCTCGCGACGAACCCGACGCTCGAGGGCGAGGCGACCGCGATGTACCTCGGCGAGCGACTCGAAGGCCGCGTCGGGTCGGTGACGCGCATCGCGCGCGGGCTTCCGGTCGGCGGTGACCTCGAATATGCCGACGACGTCACGCTCATCCGCGCGCTCCAGGGCCGGCGGGCGCTCTAGGTGCGAGAGCTCGTCTTCGAGGTCCTCCTGCGCCTGTCGAAGGCGCTCGCGGCCGCCGTCCTGGGCCTGATCGTCTGGCTGGTCGCGGTCGGACCGCTCGGTGCGCACGGGACCGTCGAGCTTGCCTTGCTCTGCTGGCTGAGCGCGGCCGCATTCATCCTCCTCGTGGAGGAGAGCCCCATCTGAGGCGGCCGAGCGACCGTCGGAGGCACGCCGCGGAGGCCGGATCGGAGGCGCCAAGGCCCGGTTTGACGGCCTTCCCGGGCGGCCCCTATCATCCGTCCT
>JAICUI010000029.1 GCA_025935925.1 Chloroflexota bacterium | reverse complement strand
CGTCAGCTCGAGCACGAGCACCGCGGCGTCGGGCGACGTGGCCGCGAGTGACTCCGGTCGCTGGCCCGCGATCGTCAGCTCGTAGCCGGACAGGAAGCGGCAGTCGTGGTGGTACAGCCCGAAGCCGTGCCGGCCCTCGACAGGGACCTGGCCGTCCGGCGGGCAGAGGAAGAACGGCTCGCCGTTCTTGGCGACGACCGCGTCGGTGATGCTGCCCACCACCGACGCGCGGCCCTTGGTCAGGACCTGCTGCTTGCGCTTGTGGGCGTCGCCCGGCGCGGGGCGGTCGTCGGTCGTCGTCATCAGACGAGCTCCCGCACGGTCTCGCCGAGGGCGTTGCGGATGATTGCGAGCCGGTCGGGCTCGCCGCGCGCCAGCGACTCCGCGAACTTGACCGCCTGGTCGCGCGTGATCTTCGGCGGCATCGGCGCCTCGAGCGGGTCGACGACGGCCTGCACGAGGACCGGGCCCGGCGTCGCGAGCGCCTGGGCGATCGCCTCGTCGCATGCCTGCGGATCGGTGACCGTCATCCCCGTCCCGCCGCATGCCTGCGCGACCGCGGCGAAGTCGATCGGCTGGAGCTCGACGCCGAACTCCGGGTTGCCGAGGAACACCATCTGCTCCCACTTGATCTGGCCGAGGACGTCGTTCTTGATCACGACGACCTTGATCGGGAGCTGGTACTTCACGGCGGTCGCGAAGTCGGCCATGAGCATGCTGAAGCCACCGTCGCCGACGAACGCGACGACCTGCCGGTCGGGGTAGGCCGTCTGCGCGCCGATCGCGTAGGGCAGCCCGCAGGCCATCGTCGCGAGGTTGCCGCTGAGCGAGAAGCGCTGGCCGCGGCGAGAGCGGACGTGCCGCGCGAACCAGGTCGTGATCGTCCCGGAGTCGGACACGACGATCGCATCGTCGGCGAGGTGCCGGCTCACGGAGCCCGCGACGACCTGCGGCTTCATCGGCGTGTCCATGCGCGACTCACGCTCGCCGATGAGGTCCCACCAGTCGTCCATCCCGGAACGCGCGTCGTCGAGGAACGAGGTGTCGTCACGGGGCCGCAGCCGGCGCGCGAGGAGCTGGAGGCAGCGCCTGGTGTCGCCGACGAGGCCGACCTCGACCGGGTAGCGCAGCCCGATCCGCGTCGGATCGACGTCGATCTGGACGCCGCGCGCCTTGCCGGGCTTGGGGTAGAACTCGATGTACGGGAAGGAGCTGCCGGCGATCAGCAGCGTGTCGCACGCCTCGAGCGCCTCGGTGGCGGGCTTCGTGCCGAGCAGCCCGATGGTGCCGAGGGTGTACGGGCTGTCGTCGGGCACGACGCCCTTGCCGAGCAGCGCGGTGATCACCGGCGCGCCGAGCATCCGCGCGACCGCCTCGAGCTCGTCCGTCGCGCCGATCGCGCCGCGGCCGGCAAGGATCGCCGTCTTGCCGCCGGCATTGAGGATCTCCGCGGCGTGGTCGAGCTCGCGCTCGTCCGGGACGCCCCCGCCCCAGGCGTACGCGCCGTCGGCGTGGCCCTTGACGTCGTCCTTCGCACGCGGCCCGTCGTCCGCGTCGAGGACCTGGATGTCGGTCGGGAAGCAGATGTGGGCGACGCCGCGGCGCGCGAGCGCCGTGCGACAGGCGAGCGGCGCGACGTTCGCCACGTGTGCCGGGTTGTTGACCCGCGTGTTGTAGACGGTCACGTCCTCGAAGACGCGGGTCAGGTCGACGTCCTGCTGCTGGTCCGTGTCGATGAGGTCGCTGTAGTGGTGGCCCGTGATCGCGAGCACGGACGCGCCGTCGAGCTTCGCGTCGTACAGGCCGTTCGTGAGGTGCAGCCCGCCCGGGCCCGACGTCGCGAGGCACACGCCCAGCCGACCCGTGAACTTCGAGTACGAGCACGCGGCGAAGGCCGCGGACTCCTCGTGCCGGACCTGGACGAACCGGATCCGGTCGCGATGGGTCCGGAGCGACTCCATGATCCCGTTGATCCCGTCGCCCGGGATCCCGAAGACCGTGTCGACGCCCCAGTCGATGAGGGTCTCGATGAGGACGTCAGACGCCGTGCGTGCCATCGGCAGCTCCTTGTGTCAGGTCGTGGGGGTCGTCACGGGCGGTCACGCGCTCACCCCGGCCGACGACGGCGTGGGTCGCCCGTGCGCCGGGGGCTGGTGCTCGACGTCCGGGTCGCCGCCTCGTCGCCCCGGCCGCGGATCGCGACCCGAGCGGAGCGCGCGGGCGATGAGCTCGGCCGGGTGGAGGACGGAGCGGCCCGTCTGCTGTTCGATCTGCTCGCGGCAGCTGAAGCCGCCCGTGACGATCCAGGTCGCGTCGTCCGATGCCCGGACCGCGGGCAGCAGCGCCCGCTCGCCGGCCGCGATCGACACGCGGTAGTGGTCGCCCGCCTCGAACCCGAACGCGCCCGCCATCCCGCAGCAGCCCGTCTCCGGGACGTCGACGTCGAGGCCCATCGCCCGCAGCAGGGTCAGCTCCGAGTCGAAGTCGAGCACCGAGCGGTGATGGCAGTGGCCGTGCACGAGCGCGCGGCCCTCGAGGCGCGGCGGGCGATAGCCGTCGAGCCGGGCGAGGAACTCGGTGAGGGTCGTCGTCTGCGCCGCGAGCCGGCGGGCGTCCGCGTCCCCGTGGAGCAGGTTCGTCGCCTCGTCCCTGAAGACGGACACGCACGACGGCTCCAGCCCGACGATCGGGGTCCCGGCGCGGATGTCGTCGCGGAGGTCGGTGAGGACGTGGCGGAGGAGGGCCTTCGCCTGGCCGAGGAAGCCCCAGTCGTACAGCGGCCGCCCGCAGCACAGCTCGCGCTGCGGGACGACCACGTCGCAGCCCGCGTCGCGGAGCACCTCCACCGCGGCCTGCGCGACGTCGGGATGGAAGTGGTCGGTGAACGTGTCGACCCACAGGATCACGCGCCTGCCGGGTCCCCGGGCGTCGTCGGCCGTCCAGCCGCCGCCGGCGTCGGACCAGCGCGACCGGAACGTCTGCGGCGCGAACCGCGGGATGGTCCGCTCGGGCGCGATCCCGCCGACGCGCTTCGCGATCGCGCCGAGCACCGGCGCTCCGGCCAGCGTGTTGACGAGCCCGGGCGCGTGCGCCGCGAGCTTCGCCCACCAGTGGATGAGCCCCATCGCGTAGGCCGGCCGCGGCCGGAGCCGGCCGGCGTAGTGGTGCGCGCGGAACTCGGCCTTGTACGTCGCCATGTCGACGTTGACCGGGCAGTCGCCCTTGCAGCCCTTGCACGCGAGGCACAGGTCGAGCGCCTCCTCGAGGTCGTCGTTGCGCCAGCCGCCCTCGAGCTCGTGGCCGTTCAGGAGCTCGAACAGCATCCGCGCCCGCCCGCGGGTCGAGTGCCGCTCCTCGCGGGTGACCATGTACGAGGGGCACATCACGCCGCCCTCGTGGCGCCGGCATTCGCCCACGCCGACGCAACGGAACGCCGCGTGCCCGAACTCGCCGTTGTCCTCCGGAAACTTGAACCACGTACGTGGCTGCGGCGGCCGGTAGTCGGACCCGAGGCGGAGGTCGGACAGGATGGGGTTGGGCCGGACGATCTTGCCCGGGTTCATCTTCCCGTCCGGGTCCCAGAGGTCCTTCAGCTCCTCGAACGCGCCGACCAGCCGCTCGCCGAACATCTTCGGCAGCAGCTCCGCGCGCGCCTGGCCGTCGCCGTGCTCCCCGGACAGCGAGCCGCCCATCGAGACGACGATGTCCGCCGCGTCGTCCATGTACGCGCGGAACGCCTCGAGGCCGCCGGGCGTCACGAGGTCGAAGTCGATGCGGCAGTGGAGGACGCCCTGGCCGAAGTGGCCGTACATGTCCGCCTCGTAGCCGTAGCGCTGCCAGAGCTTGCCGATGGCCCGGAGGTAGTCGCCCAGGCGCTCGGGCGCGACCGCGGAGTCCTCCCAGCCCGGGCCGCTCGTGGCCTTGCCCGGGACCATCGCCGTCGCGCCGAGACCGGACTCGCGGACGGTCCACAGCTTCTGCTCGTCGGCCGGGTCGTCGTAGCGCTTCGCCTTGGCGTTCGGGTTCCTGTCGCGGAGCTTGGCGACGAACGCGTCGGCCTTCTCGTCCGCCTCGGCCCGGTCGCGGCCGCCGAACTCGACGAGCAGGAACCCGCGGCCCTCGGGGAGGAGCCCGAGCGCGTCGGGGTGGATCCCGCGGGCGCGGATGTCGCGCACCAGCTTGTCGTCCATGCCCTCGCACGCGATGCACCCGGAGTCGACGACGTCGGGGACGTCATCGGCCGCGGCGAACACGTCGGGGTACCCGATCGCGACGAGGACCCGGCCCGGCGGGCTGGGCACCAGCCGGAGCTTGGCCTCGAGGATCGTGACCAGCGTCGACTCGGAGCCGACGAGGGCCTTCGCGACGTCGAAGCCGTTTTCGGGCAGCAGGTCGTCGAGGTTGTAGCCGGAGACGCGGCGCGGGATGTCGGGGTACCGGGCGCGGATCTCGTCGGCGTAGGTGTCGCGGATCCTGCGCATCCCGCGGTACAGCTCGCCGACGCGACCGGGCTCGCCGCACCGGCGGATCAGCTCGTCGTCGGGCGTCGGGCCGACCGTCAACCGCGTCCCGTCGTAGGCGAGGACATCGAGCTCGAGCACGTTGTCGACGGTCTTGCCCGCCATCACCGAGTGGACGCCGCAGGAGTTGTTGCCGAGCATCCCGCCGAGGGTGCAGTGGGAGTGCGTCGCGGGATCCGGACCGAACGTGAGGCCGTGCTGCTCGGCGGCGTTGCGCAGCTCGTCGAGGACGATGCCCGGTCGAACGCGCGCCCATCGCTCGTCCGCGTTCAGCTCGACGAGGTCGTTGTGGAGCTTCGAGTGGTCGAGCACGACGGCGACGTTGCACGTCTGGCCCGCGAGGCTCGTCCCGCCGCCGCGCGACACGATCGGCACGCCGTGCGTGCGGCAGACCTCGATGGCGGCGACGACGTCGTCGGTGTCCGCCGGGACGACCACGCCGATCGGGACCTGGCGGTAGTTCGAGGCGTCGGTGCTGTACATCGCGCGGGTGCCGGCGTCGAAGCGGACCTCGCCGCGGACGTGGTTGATGAGGTCGACGACGAGCCGCCCCGCCTCGCCCATCTCGTCGGTACCCCGCGCGAGGTCGACGCGCGGCTGGACGTCGACGAACGGCGCGCGCCAGGTCGACCGGCGGGACGTGTCGATCCGGGTCACGACGAGCGCCACTCGAGGAACGGGTTGGCATCCGCCTCGCGCAGCTCGAGGCCCAGCCCGGGCCGCGACCCGTCGACCGCGACGGCGCCGTCGATCGCGCGGGGCGCGCCGTCGAACAGCAGGCCCTCGAGCCGGACGTGGTCGTGGAACCACTCCATGTGGATCCCGGGCCGCGCGGCGGTCATCAGCTGCGCATGGAGCGCCGGGGCGCAGTGCGAGGACAGCGGCAGGTGCCACGCCTCCGCGAGCGCGGCGCCCACGAGGAAGCCGGTGACGCCGAGGCAGCGCGTCGCGTCGAGCTGGAGGACGTCGATGGCCTCGCCCGCGACGAGGAGTCGCGTCTCGTCGGGGCCCCACGCGTATTCGCCGGCCGTGATCGCCATGCCGGGCGGCGCGTGCCGACGGACGTCGCGCAACCCCGCGACGTCGTCGGACGACACCGGCTCCTCGAACCAGGTCACGCCCTGGCCGGCGAGGCGGTGCGCCCAGCCGATCGCCGCCGCCGGGCGATACGCGCCGTTGGCGTCGGTGAACAGGGCGACGTCGTCGCCGACCGCCCGCCGCGCGACCTCGACGCGGCGCATGTCTGCCACCGGGTCGCGCCCGATCTTCATCTTCACGGCTGTGAACCCGTCCGCCGCCCAGCCGTGGAGCTGGGCCGCGAGCTCATCGTCGGTGTACGACGTGAAGCCACCGGACCCGTAGGCGGGCACGCGGTCGCGCGCGCGGCCGAGCAGGTCGGCCACCGAGACGCCGAGGAGCTTGCCCTTCAGGTCCCACAGCGCGTTGTCGGTCGCGGAGATGGCCGTCGCCGCGATCCCCTGCCGTCCGACGTTCCGCACGGCGGTGACCATCGACGTCCACAGCGCCGAGATGTCCATGGCCGGCCGGCCTCGGATCGCGTCGCCGAGGACGTCGACGGCGAGGTGGGCCGCGCTCGCGGACGCGTACGAGTAGCCGATGCCGCGCTGACCGCCGGCCGTCACGCCGACGAGGACGAGGGTCGTCGACGTCCAAGCGAGCGTGCCGTCGGACTCCGGGCGGTCCGTGGGGACGACGTACGCCGCCGCGTCGAGCCGGTCGATGACCGGGCCGTCCGCCAGCCGATCCCGAGTGACGGACCGGCTGGTCGTCGCGGTCGACGTGACCATGACCCGATGCTCGACCCCCCGCCGGGTGCACCGCCGATTCCGGCGGCCGGGATGCCTTGCGACCGCATGACATCGGTTCCATGTGGAACAAATCCCGCTGCGACCCTACGCTTGGCGGATGACGCCTCCCGACCGGACATCACCGCTCGAGGCGATCGTGGTCGGCTCCGTCGCGGTCACGGCGCGTGCCATCCAGGCGGCCGCGCCCGACCTCACGCTCGTGCAGTGGCGGCTCCTCGTGCTCCTGTCGTCCCGCGGCCCGCTGACCATCGGCGAGCTCGCGGAACGGCTCGGCGTCACGAGCTCCGCGACGAGCCGCCTCGTGCGCCGCGTCGCGGACCGGTCGCTCGTGCGCACCTCGCGTCCCGCCGCGGATCGGCGGAACCGGCGGGTGGCGCTGTCGGCGCCCGGCCGGGCGCTCGTCGAGCGCGTCATCGCGGCTCGCAACCGCGAGCTCGGCCGGGTGGCGGTCGACCCGGGTGACCAGGCGTCCATCGACCGCCTCGCGGAGGCGTTCCGCGAGTTCGCCTGACCCGCCGGGCCGAGGCGCTCGATCGTCCCGGTTGCGTCGCGGCTCCTATCTCGGGCGCGTGGGCCGGTCGGATCCGCGCGGCGGGCGGTCGGCCGGAACGAGCTCGGCGACGTACGGCTCGTACGCTCCCAGGCGCACGACGGCGCGGGCATCCTGGCTGGGCGGGTGCGCCGTGCCCGCGACGAGCACGCGGAGCTCGTCGCCAGGCAGGGCGAGCCCGATCTCCAGCTCACGCGCGCCCATGTTGAGCATGACCAGGCAGGAGCGACCCTCGACCGACCTCAGATAGGCGAGGCAGTCGGTCTCGTCGGTATCGAGGAACTCGCAGTCGCCACGCGCGAGGGCGTCATGGTGCCGCCGCGTCGCGATGAGCCGCCGATAGAACCCGAGGAGGGAGCTCGGATCCTCGCGTTGGTCGGCGACGTTGATCCCGGCCGCGTGATCCGGGTTGACCGGCAGCCAGGTGGCGACGTCGGGCGGGCTGAACCCGCCGTTCGGCGCGTCGGACCACTGCATCGGCGTGCGGGCCTTGTCGCGCCCATGGCGATCGGCGAGGTCCAGCGCCTCCGCCGCCGACAGCCCGAGCTCGTCCGCCGCGGCGCGATACAGCCACCGACCCCAGTTGTCGCGGAACTGCGCGGGGTCGTCGAACCGGAGATCGGTCATGCCGATCTCCTCCCCGTAGTACAGGAACGGGGTGCCGGGAAGCGTGAGCACGAGCGCGGCCGCGAGGCGGGCGGCCGGAAGCTCTTCCATCGTCGCCCGCAGCCGGCTCCGAACCCGCGGCTCGTCGTGGTTCCCGAGCGTGATGCCGTCCCAGCCACCCTCCGGGATCCCGGCCCAGCGCTCGACGAGGTGCCGGCGTACGACGTCGGCCGACAGCGAGGACGAGCGCATCAGCCCGAAGTCGAAGACGAGGTGGAGCTCGTCGTCGCCGGTGCCGTAGTAGGAGACCTGGTCGGTTTCGCCGATCAGCGCCCGGCCAGGATAGGCGTCGATGAGCGCGCGCAGCTCGCGCATCAGGCCGTGGACCTCCGGCTGATCGAGCTGGCGGGCGAGCATCCTTGCGACCCCGGCCTCAGCCTCCGCGCGCTCCTCGTCCGTCGCGGCGAGGACCCAGCGGCGGCGCAGCTCCGAGAGCGAGACCGGCTCGTCGTGGTCGGCGAGCGTCGGGTCCTCGAACGCGGCGTCCGGGGCGTCGAGGCGGAAGCCGTCGACGCCGAGGTCCAGCCAGAAGCGCATCACGTCCGCGATCGCCGCGCGCACCTCCGGGTTCCGCAGGTTGAGGTCCGGCTGCTCCCGGAGGAAGCAGTGGTAGTAGTACTCGTTCGTCGCCGGGTCGAGCTCCCATGCGGAGCCGCCGAACTGCGACATCCAGTTGTTCGGCGGACCGTCGTCGCGCGGCTCTTCCCAGACGTACCAGTCGCGTTTCGGGTCGTCGCGGCTGGAGCGGGACGCCACGAACCACGGGTGCTGGTCGGACGTGTGGTTGAGCACGAGGTCGATGACGACCCGGATACCGCGCGCGTGGGCGGCGGCGAGCAGGCGTTCGAAGTCCGCGAGCGTCCCGTAGTCGGGATGGACGCCCTTGTAGTCGGTGACGTCGTACCCGAGATCGGCCAGCGGCGACGGGTAGTGCGGGGACAGCCAGATCGCATCAATCCCGAGCTCCGCGAGGTAGTCGATCCGGTCGATGATCCCGGGCACGTCCCCGATGCCGTCGCCGTTCCCGTCGGCGAAGCTCCGGGGATAGACCTGGTAGAAGACCGCCTCACGCCACCAGCTCCGGTCGGACCCGCGCTCGCCGGCAGCCGCGATCACGGTCCTCGAAGCCGCTACAGGTCGAACCTCGGTGAGCCGACGCCCGCCGTCAGGGTCGTCGCGAACGCGTACCGGTCGCCGCGGTTCAGGAGCTGGGCCGTCTCGAACGGCTCGTCGTACTGGTCGAACGTCATCTCGTTGAGCTCGAGGAGCGGCTCACCCTCGGCGATCGTGAGCAGCGTCGCGACGCGCTCCGTCGCCGGCACGGCCTTCACGAGGACCTCGGCCCGGGTGGCGATCAGCCCCGCGCGTTCGCGGACCGTCCCGAACAACGACCGGCTCGCGAAGTCGATGCCCTTGAGCGTCTGGATCAGTCGCGGATGCAGCACCGACCGGTCCAGCGACAGCGGCGTCCCCTCGATGTACCGGACGCGTTCGAGCTCGTAGACCTTCGACGAGGTCGGGATCCGCAGGTCCGCGGCCTCCGCCGACGTGACCGTCCGGGTGCGCGCCGCGATGACCTTGGACGTGACGAGGTACCCGTGGCGCGCGGCCCACTCCGTGAGGCTCGGCGGTCCCTCGATCCGCTCGGTGACGGGCTGCCCGACCACCACCCAGCCGCCTCGCCCGCGCGCCTGGATGAGCCCCTTCTCGTTCAGGGCCGCGAGCGCGCGGCGGAGCGTGTTGCGAGCGACGCCCAGCCGCGCGCCGAGCTCGCGCTCCGGGGCGAGCCGGCTGCCGGCCTTCAGGCGCCCGGTCAGGATGTCGGCCTCGATGCGCCGGAGCACCATGACCGACGGCAGGTCCTCGCCGTGGATGTCCCGCCGGACGGCAACGGGAGGCGCCTCGGCGGTCTCCGATTGGTTCATTGTTGGTACGCTCGCCACATGGAGTCCGCATTGTATGGGGTCGCCAACGGCGCTCGGCAGCGTCCCCGGGGCGGCACGTGACGCTCGACGTCGTCTGCGTCGGCGATCCGTTCCTGGACCTGATCTTCCTCGGCCTGCCCGCGATTCCGCTGCCCGGGGAGGAGCGGCTCGCGGAACGTCTGAAGGTGGTCCCGGGCGGCATGGCGAACGTCGCCTTCGCCCTCCGCCGGCTGGGCCTCGAGGCCGTGATCTGCGCGCCGAGGGGCCAGGATCCGGCGGGACGGTTCCTCGCCGAGCTGATCGCCGAGGACGGCATCCCGTGGCATGGGCGGGCTGGCGATGCCACCCCCGTCACGGTCTCGATCCCGAGCGACGGTGACCGCGCGCTGTTGTCCGTCATGCCGGCGCCGACGGTCGACGCCGGGACGCTCGGCACGCTGTCGACGCGGGCGGTGATCGTCGACCTGCCATCGGCGCCGCTGCTGCCGCCGGTCCCGCGCGTCTATGCCGTCGTCGGCGATCCCGAGGTGGAGGCGCTCGCCGGCCGCATGCCGGCGTCGCTGTCGGGCATCCACGCGCTGATCCTCAACCAGCGGGAGGCGATCGCCCTTGCCGGGCCGCCCGACCCGCTCGAGGCCGCGCGCGAGCTGGCGCGTCTGGGGACGACCGTCGTCGTCACCCGCGGCAAGGCCGGCGCGCTCGCCGTCGAGCCGGACGGAGGAACGTTCGAGGCGCCATCGCCCGCGGCCGTCGTCGCCGACCCGACGGGTGCCGGAGACCTGTTCGCGGCGGCCTACGTCTGGGCGGATCTCGAGGGACGCCCCATCGACGAGCGCCTGCGCCTCGCGACGAGCTACGCGGCCCTCTCGCTGGACCGCGCGACCGACCGGCTCAAGGGCATCTCGCTGCAGGAGTTCGACGCGCGGATCCCGGCCTGACGCGGCCTCACGGCCGCTCGCCGACCGCCACCACCACTCGCCCTCCGAGCCGCGTGCCGGGCGCGATCGGCCGCCCGGACCCGAAGTACGCCGACCAGATCGGGTGGTTGCCTTCGAGCGTCCGCACGCCGCCGTACCAGTCGAGCGCATGCAGCTCCGGCAGCCCGTCGACGAGCTCGGCGCGCAGATGCTGCTCGCCCGCCGCCAGGACCGTCAACGATCGCGAGCCGTCGGTCGCGCCACCGACGACCACCGCACGCTTCGCGCTGCGATAGTCGTTGCTCCCCGCGGGCGTCGCGTCCTGTTCCCACGCGGGCGCCGGGTGGAGGGTGGTCGTCGAACCGGGGGCGCCGGGCGCATAGCCGGACGTGCGGCCGACGTGGCCCGGCGGGTAGACGGTCCACTCCCCGATCCGACGCCACCACAGGTCGGTCAGCTCCCGGTCGGGTCGCAGCGTCAGGCCCACCTCCTTCGCGCGGAACGCGCGCGCGCCCACGTACGTTGCGTCGTACTCGAAGACGACCGTTCGATCGGAGATCCGCGCCGTGATCGCGCCCCGCCAGTCGCGGCTGGCGATCGGCGCGCGGACGGCACCACGGTCGAGCACCTCGACCTCGCCCCCGTCGGTCCGCCCGCAGTCGACCGGCACGTGCGGCATGTCGACGTCGAGGACGTGGAGCGACGGCCAGCCGCGGATCCACCGGCGGCCGCCGGCGACGATCGACAGGCCGCCCGGCTCGGCGAGATCGAGTGCCGGAACCTCCGAGCGGCCCAGGACCGCGTCGGCCGGCGCGACGCCACCCGGCCACGGCCACCCCCAGCCCGCGACCTGCCAGCCCTCCGGGTGCCAGAGCTCGACCCGGACCGCGTCGGCATCGCCGGCACGCCGGGCCCGGAGGCGCGTCGATCGCCCGGGCGTCGTCGCGAGGTCGGGCGCCTCCTCGAGCTCGGCGCCCTCGAGGCGCAGCTCGAGCCCCGCGAGGGACCGGTGGCTGAAGCGGTTCGACAGCTCGACCTCCAGTCGCTCGCCGTCATCGTCGAACGACGCGTCCGCCGCGACCGGCGCGTACATCTCGTGGACGTGCCACAGCTCCGGCCGCGGGCGGCCCCAGCCGTCGATGATGCCCCAGTCCCCGTCGCCGCGGCGGTACACGCCGGGCTCCGCCGGATAGTGGTCGCGCGTGCGCACGTAGTCGGCGGCGGGCAGGTGCGCCCATGACCCCTCGCCGATGGTGAGGTCGAGCGGGATCGCGAACACCTCGCCGAACCCGCCCCAGACGAGGCCCCCGATGACGCCGCGCTCCCCCAGCGCGGCCTCGACGAACGGCTTGTACCCCGCTCCCCAGTAATCCCGGATGCCGGGGTCGATCGCGAGCCCGTACGCCTCGCCGGGGCCGCGAAGGCACGGCGCGAACACGGGCGCGTACTCGTCGAGCACTACCGGCTGGTCGTACGAGCCGAGCCAGGCGAGGTCCTCCTGCCACGTCCGGTCCCAGCCCGGGTAGTGGTAGCTGCGCAGCTCGGGCCGCTCGGCGGCGGGCTTGCGCACGAGCGCGTTCTCCGGGCCGAGCTCGTTGAGGTCGAACGAGAAGGTCGTCGCGCGGCGCGGATCCATCTCGCGGACGAGGGCGAGCTGGGCGTCGAACGCGGGGCCCCACCGGCTCTCGTTGCCGAGGTCCCAAACGATGACCGAGCAGCGGCCGGCGTCGCGGGCGACGGTCTCGGCCGTCACCTCGAGGACGATCGGGATCAGCGGCGCCGCCTCGTTCGTGCGCGTCCAGTGGTGGTCGTCGAAGCCGCCCGAGAAACAGATCGGCGGCTGCTCGAACACGAACATCCCGAGCTCGTCGCAGGCGTCGAGCAGGTGCGGGCTCGGCGGGTAGTGGGACGTCCGGATCACGTTGACGTTCGCGCGGCGGAGGCTCACGACGTCCTGGCGGATCTCGTCGGCCGACAGCGCGCGGCCCTCGAGGATCCGGGAGTCGTGGCGGTTCATGCCACGGACGCGGATCGGGACGCCGTTCACGAGCAGCTGGTCGCGCCGCGTCTCCACGCGCCGGAAGCCGATCCTCCGCCGATAGACCTGCGGCGGCATCCCGGGGCGGGCGATCGAGACCTCCAGGTCGTACAGTCGCGGCACCTCGGCCGACCACGGCGCGACGGCGAGCGGGCCGGTCGCGATCGTCTCCCGCGCGCCGCCCGTGTCGGCGACCGAGCCCGCGCGGGCTTCGCGGTGGACGACCGAGCCGGCCGCGTCGCGCAGCGTCATCTCGAGCTCGTAGGCGCCGGGTGCCGGGTCGGCGTCGATGACGTCCACGCCGAGCTCCAGGCTGCCGTTCCGTGCCTCGGGATCCCAGTCCGCCGCGACGTGCAGCTGGCCGAGGTGGAGCGCCGGCACCGCGAACAGAAGCACGTCGCGCCAGATGCCCAGGAGCGACATGTGCGCGTACCAGCTCATGTCGTCGAGGACGGCGTGGGGCGTGTACTCGGTGAGCGTGATCGCGACATCGTTGCGGCCCGCCCGCAGGTACGGCGTGATGTCGACATCGAACGACGTCGCCCCGCTGCCGTGGATCCCGGCCAGCGAGCCGTTCACGACCACCTCGGCGCGGCCGTACGCCCCGTCGCAACGGAGGAAGACCGCGCGGCCGGTCCATGCCGCCGGCAGCTCGACGGACCGGTGGAGCGTCGCGACGCCGTCCTCGGGCACGAGCGAGTCGTAGATCACGTGGCCGGGCACGCGCGTTTCCGCGAGGTCCGCGGTGCCGTCGTCGTGGCCGCGGAACGGACCGCCGTGGAACGCCCACGGACCCGAGAGGTCGAGTCGATCGCCGGAAGGGGGCAGCTCCCGCAACCCGCGGGCGAGGTGCCGGGTATCCAGCCGGACCCGCGCCGCGAGGTCGCCGCCACCGGTGGCGACCTCGAGCGACCCGTGCCGGCCGAGCGACAGTCCGTCGCCGACCGGGACCCGGAACACGCCCGCCGCGTCGGTGCGGACCTCGAACGGTCCCGCAGCCCCGGTGACCCGGACGGTGGCGTCGGGGATCCCGGAGCCATCGGCCGCACCCACCGTGCCGATGAGGCCGCCTCGGGAATCGCCGGCGACCGTGAGGGTCGGTGCCGGCTCGTGCGACGAGTACAGCCGCAGCTCCGAGAGCACGACATCCGGGCCCTCCACCCGGTGCACGCGGACCTCGAGCGTGCCGTCCACGATCGCGCGGGCGGGCACCGCGGCGCGGACGACCGTGGCGGTGCCGCCCGCCAGCGTCCGGGCCGGATCCAGCACGACCGCGCCGGCCTGGATGGACTGGACGCGGTGGACGCGACGCTCGCACAGCGCCGTCGCCTCGATCTCGTACCGCGCGCCGGCATCGAGCCCGGGGAACACCGCGACGATCGCGTCCTCGGCCCACCCGGTGAACCGCAGGCTGTCGCTCCGCAGCGAGGCCACGTCGACATCCGCGGACTCGATGCGCCGCTTCGTGGTCGTGCGAACGTGCGGTGCCTGCAGCTCGAGCCCGCACTGCTCGAGGGCGACGAGGTAAGGCGCGCCAGCCGGCGCTTCTCGAACGCTCATCCCCCGGCCCCCGCCGACGCCGTGGACCCTCGCGGCGCAAGGAGCCATCGCCGGATCGCGGGTGCCGAGACGATGGCCTCGACCGCGGCGCGCTGCGCCCCCGTGCACGGCGCGATCGGCCGGCCCGGGTCGCCGACGGGCCATCCCAGGGCCTCGAGCGTGGACTTGAGCCCCGCGAGCCACTCGCCCTGCTCGAACACCGTGGCGACCTCGCTGATCGTCGACTGGAGCGCGAGGATCTCCGTCCGCGGCCGCCCGTCGCGGATCGCGGCCGACAGCTCGCGCACGAGGCGCGGGGCGAAGTTCGCCAGCGAGGAGATGACGCCGTCGGCGCCCGCCCACAGCGAGATCGCCGCCAGCTGCTCGCGACCCTGCAGGACCGAGAACCCGTCGTCGCGCACGGCAAGCAGCCGCTCGAACGCGAACCAGTCGCCCGCGGAGTCCTTGATGCCGACGATGTTCCGATGGGCGGCGACCACCGCCGCGGCCGCCGGCGACAGCGGGCAGTGGGTGTTCTGCGGGATGTTGTAGAGCACCACCGGCGCGGCCGCAGCATCGGCGACCGTCGCGAAGTGATCGACGAGCGCGGAATCCGAGCCGACCGCGTAGTAGAGGGGCGCGGCGACCACCATGAAGTCCGCGCCGGCGTCCGCGAGCCGCGCCGCGCGATCGAGGGTCCGCCGGGTGCCCGTGTCGCCGACGCCGACGTAGACCGGGATCCGGCCCGCCACCTGGTCGACGGCGACGCGCGCCACCCGGTCGGCAATCGCATCGGGCAGCCACGCGAGCTCTCCGGACGAGCCCAGCACGAACAGCCCGTCCAGGTCCGGGACGAGCGCGTCGATCAGGTCGCGCAGGATCGGCTCGTCGAGCCGGCCGTCGGCGGTCCAGGGCGTCACGAGCGGGCAGACGACGCCCCCCGGCCGACGCGCGGCGGCGGTCACGCGGCCTCCGGCACGAGGATCCGCTTCGCGTGCCCCCCACCCGTCCGCAGGAGCGCCGGGCCGTCCCGAAGGGGCGCGACCTCGACGGGCCGTTCCACCGCGGCGAGCTCGCCCGCGTCGATCGCGCGAGCCGCGGCCGCGAAATCGGTGAACGCGTGGCTCACGCACCCTTGGAGGACGATCTCGCGGACGGTGACGTCGAGGAGGTCGACGGCCGTCGGGCGGACGTGGCCGCCGAGCACGACGACCGTGCCGCCGCGTCGGGCGGCGGCGATGGCCACCGCGACCGCGGCATCCGCGCCGGCGGCCTCGATCGCGATGTCGGCGTCGATGGCCGGCGCGCCGTCGGGCGTCATGGAGGCCGTGGCGCCGGCCCCGCTTGCGGGCTCGAGCGCGTCCGATGACCGATCGACGGCCACGACCTCGGACGCGCCCGCGCGCGCCACCGCCTCGACGACGCACAGGCCGAGCGAACCCGTCCCGACGACGGCCACGCGGCGCCCGGCGACGTCGACCCGGCGCAGGGCGTGGAGCGCGACCGCGTACGGCTCCACGAGGACGGCCCGCTCCAGCGCGACGCCGGTCCCGATCCGGACGCACCGGGCGCCGTCGACCACGAGGAAGTCGGCCATGCCGCCGTCCGCGCTCATCCCCAGCGCGACGGTGTCCGGGCACCGGTTCTCGTGACCCGTCAGGCAGTCACGGCACCGGCCGCAGGGCCGCGACGGCCAGGGCGCGACGCGATCGCCGACCGCGAGCGTGGAGCCAGAGCCGACCGAGGCGACCACGCCGACCATCTCGTGCCCGAGGGTGATGGGCGCGGAGCGACCGCTGACCGGATGCGGCCGGACGGGGACGGTCACCGGGCCCGCGCGCACCTCGTCGACGTCGGTGCCGCAGATCGCCGCGCCCTCGATCCGGAGCACGACCTCGCCGTGGCCGGGCATGGGGACGGGCACGTCGTCGACGCGGACGTCGTCGCGCGCGTGCCAGCGGACGGCCTTCATGCGGGGTGCCAACATCGAGCCTGCCCCGTCATCGAACGGGGTCGGCGCTCTCGGGATCGAGGCCGGTGATCGGGGAAGGGCTTCCGCATCGGCCGCTCATACTGCCATATCATACGATGAATAGGTTCCGGTTTCGGGCACTGCCCGGGGAGGGCCAGCGTGACACGCGAGGACGGACCGCTGCGCAGCGAGTCGTGGTGGGACACCGGGGCGCTCGACCTCATCGGACATCGGTCCCAGTTCCGGATGCAGGGCTACCCGGAGGAGACCTTCCTGGGCCGGCCGATCATCGGGATCATGAACAGCTGGAGCGAGGTCGCGGGATGCAACGCCCACCTGCGCGACCTCGCGGAGCACGTGCGGCGTGGCGTCCTCCGCGCGGGCGGCTTCCCCGTCGAGGTCCCGGTCATCTCGCTCGGGGAGCCGATCATCAAGCCGACCGCGATGCTCTACCGGAACCTGATGGCGATGGCCGTCGAGGAACTGATCCGCGGCAACCCACTCGACGGGGTCGTGCTCCTGGCCAGCTGCGACAAGACGATCCCGGCGAGCCTGATGGGCGCCGCGAGCGTCGACGTGCCCACGCTGATGGTGACGGGTGGGCCGATGCTCAGCGGCCGATTCCGCAACGAGGACGTCGGCGCGTGCACCGACTGCTGGCGGCTGCACGACGAGCTGCGCGCGGGCCGCTTCAGCCAGGCCGACTGGGACGAGTTCGAGTCGGGGATGTGCCGCAGCGACGGGCACTGCTCGCCGATGGGCACCGCGTCCACGATGGGCTGCCTGACCGAGGCCCTCGGCATGGCGCCGGGCGGCAGCGCGGCGATCCCCGCGGTCGACGCGCGGCGGCGCCACGTGGCCGAACGCGCCGGCGCGCAGATCCTCGACCTCGTCGCGGCCGGGACGAGGCCGTCGGACATCATGACGCGCGCGGCGTTCGAGAATGCCATCCGCACCCTGCACGCGATCGGCGGCTCGACGAACGCCGTCATCCACCTGGTGGCGATCGCCGGCCGCCTCGGCGTCGACCTGCCGCTCGACCTCTTCGACGAGCTGGCCGCATCGACGCCGCTCCTGGTGAACCTCAAGCCCTCCGGCCAGTACCTGATGGAGGACTTCTACTTCGCCGGCGGCCTGCCGGCGGTCCACGCGCAGATGGCGGACCTCCTCCACCTGGATGCGCTCACCGTCACCGGACGGACGCTGGGCGAGTCGATCGCCGGCGCACGGATCGTGAACGACGACGTCATCCGGCAGCGCGACCGTCCGCTGCATGCCGGCGGCAGCCTCGCGATCCTGCGCGGCAGCCTGTGCCCGGACGGTGCGGTGCTCAAGGTCTCGGCGGCGAGCGAGGCCCTCCTCCAGCACGAGGGGCGCGCCGTCGTGTTCGAGTCGGTCGACGAGCTCCACGCGACAGTCGACGACCCGGCGCTCGAGATCGAGCCCGACGACGTCCTCGTCCTCCGGAACGCCGGACCGGTCGGGTTCCCTGGCATGCCCGAGGTTGGGCATCTGCCGATGCCGGACTACCTGCTCCGGCGCGGCGTCCGGGACATGGTCCGGATCAGCGACGCCCGGATGAGCGGGACGGGGTTCGGTACGGTCATCCTCCACGTCGCCCCGGAGGCCTCGGCCGGCGGACCGCTGGCGCTCGTGCGGACGGGCGACCGGATCCGCCTCGACACGGCCGGGCGGCGCCTCGACCTGCTGGTCGCGGCCGAGGAGCTCGAGTCGCGACGACGCGCGTGGACGCCGCGTCCGGTCCGCGACGTGCGCGGCTATCGCGGGCTTTACGTGCGCACGGTGACGCAGGCCGACCGCGGCTGCGACCTGGACTTCCTCGTCGGCAGCTCAGCGCCGGTCCGGGCAGGCATCACCCACGGCTGAACGACCGGGCCGGAGGATGCTCGGGGCCCGACGGGTGGTCGAGGCTCAGCCTCGACTGGGTGACCAGCCGCTCCATCGCTTCGGCGGCCCGGTCCGGGTCGCGCGCGACGACCGCGTCGAACACCTCGCGGTGGGGGCCGATGCTGTACTCGAGGAAGTCGGGCCACTCCCATCCGTGGCGCGTCAGCACGCGCAGGCCGGCCTGCAGCGCGGGCCCGAATGACGCGACGAGCTGCACGAGGTGACCGTTGTGCGTCGCCGCGACCAGCATGGCGTGGTAGCGGATGTCGGCCTCGAGATAGCTCGGCTCGTCGGTGGCCTTGGCCATCGCGTCGAATGCGGCCCGGACCGCCTCGAGCTCGTCCGCGGTCGCGCGCTGCGCCGCGAGTCGCGCGGCGGCGGGCTCGATGATCAGGCGGACCTCGAACATGCTCTCGAGGAACTCCGGGTCGAGCCCCGCCTCCGTCAGCCAGCCGAGCACGTCGGGGTCGAGCAGCCGCCACTCCGAGCGTGGCAGGACGACCGTCCCGCGCTTCGACCGGGATTCGACGAGGCCCTTCGCCGCCAGGACCTTGGTGGCCTCCCTGACGACCGTCCGGCTGACGCCGAGCTGCCGGCTGAGCTGCCCCTGCTCGGGCAGGATCTCGCCCGGGGCGAGGTCGCCGCGGACGATCCGGCGCCCGATGCCCTGCACGACCCCCGCGTGGATGCCGCGCGGCGCCGTCACGACGGCCACGCGCGGCGCTCACTTCGTCGTTGACTCCAGCGGTTCAACTTTGGTTCAATTGCTCCGCTCCGCGCAGCCGGACGCGCGCCCCGAAGATCCGTCGCTGGAGGTCCGCAGGGCAGTGGTCTCAGCAACCGAGCATAGCCGTCGGCGGCTGATGTGACGGCGGTGAGCCGGCCGTCGGCCCCCGTCCAGCCGACCGCCGGCAAGGCCCGGCGCCCGTCGCGCCGGACGCTGACCCGAGGCGAGCGGAAGAACCTCCGCACCGGGCTGCTGTTCATCTCGCCGTGGCTGGTGGGGTTCGTGGCCTTCACGCTCTACCCCGCGCTGGCGTCGCTCTACTACAGCTTCACCAACTTCAAGATCCTCCAGACGCCCCAATGGATCGGGCTCAACAATTACGCGAACCTGCTCAAGGACCCGTTGTTCTGGAAGTCGCTCGGCAACACGCTGTTCCTGACCCTGGTCGGGGTCCCGCTCGCGATCCTCGTCGCGCTCGGGATCGCGCTGCTGCTGAACAACAAGCGCGTGCGCGGCCTCGGCGGCTTCCGGACCGTCTTCTACCTCCCGGTGGTGATCCCCGCCGTCGCCGCGGGCCTGCTGTGGATCTTCCTCCTCAACCCGTCCATCGGCCTCGTCAACCAGGCGCTCTCGGTCGTCGGCATCCACGGCCCCGGCTGGTTCTTCGACCCGTCGTGGGCGAAGCCCGGCCTCGTGCTGCTCATGGTCTGGAGCGCGGGCGACGTCGTGATCATCTACCTGAGCGCCCTCCAGGGCGTCAACCGCCAGCTGTACGAAGCCGCGGAGGTGGACGGGGCCGGGTCGTGGGTGAAGCTGCGCCACGTCACCATCCCAATGATCAGCCCGGCCATCCTGTTCAACCTGATCGTCGGCGGGATCGCGGCGTTCCAGGCCTTCACGCAGGCGTACGTCATCGCGAGGGGCGTGACCGCGGCGACCAACGACGCGTCGATCGGCGGCATCCAGAACTCGATGCTCCTGTACGGCCTCAACCTGTACAACGTCGCGTTCCGCTATTTCGAGATGGGCTACGGGTCGGCCCTCGCGTGGGTTCTGCTCGTCGCCATCCTCCTCGCCACGCTCGTGATGCTCCGCGTGTCCCGGAACCGGGTCTACTACGAGAGCGAACGATGAAGGCCGTCGCGACGTCCCGGCCGCTCGAGGCACAGGGGACTCGCCGCCGGTGGTCGCGGGTCGCCCACAGCGTGCCGACGATCGTGCTGATCGTGCTCGCCGCGGTGTACCTGCTGCCGTTCATCTGGATGATCACCACGTCGCTGAAGACCCAGCCGCAGTCGATCGCCTCGCCGCCGGTGCTGATCCCGAACCCGTTCACGTTCGATGCCTTCCCGAAGGCGTTGGAGCAGATGAACTTCATCGGGGCGCTGCGGAACACGCTCATCTACGCCGTACCTTCCGTCATCGGGACGCTCGTCTCGTGCAGCCTCGTCGCGTACGGGTTCGCGCTCGTGAAGTGGCCGGGCCGGAACATCGTGTTCGTGGTCGTGCTCGCCACGATGATGCTGCCCGGCCAGGTGACGTTCATCCCGCTGTACGTCATCTACGCGAAGCTCGGCTGGATCAACACCTTCCTGCCGCTGATCGTGCCGTCGTTCCTCGGCACGCCGTTCTTCATCTTCCTGCTGCGCCAGTTCTTCCTCGGGATCCCGAACGACCTGCTCGACGCGGCCCGGATGGATGGCGCGAGCGAGCTGCGGATCCTCATCCGGGTCGTCGTCCCGCTGTCGAAGCCGGCGCTGATCACCGTGGGACTGCTCACCTTCATCGACAAGTGGAACGACTTCTACGGCCCCCTGATCTACCTGCAGAAGCCCGAGCTGCGTCCGCTGTCCGTGGCGCTCCAGGTCTTCCAGACGAACCACAGCACGGACTGGCCCCGCCTGATGGCGGCGTCCGTGGTCGTCGCGCTGCCGCTCGTCGTCATCTACTTCGTCGCCCAGCGCTCGTTCATCGAGGGGCTCACGCTGACGGGGTCAAAGGGCTGAGGGCCGGTTGCCCATCTCGAGAGCGCGGCTGGCGGTACTCCTCGCGTTCCGCGAGCCGGCGATCGGGCTGCGCTCCGCGGAGGTCGTGGCTCGCGACGGGTACGTCGTGGAGCGCCTGGCGTTCGACATCGCCGGTGCGGGCGTCGTCCGCGGGTTCCTGACCCGGCCGCGGAGCGGCGGGGCGTACCCGGCGGTGCTGTACGGTCACTCGCACGGCGACCGCCACGACATCGGCGCGAGCGAGCTGCTGGACGGGCGCTCGTACCTCCAGCGACCCTTCGGGCCGTGGCTCGCCCGCGAGGGCTACGTCACGCTGTGCATCGACATGCCGACGTTCGGCGACCGCCACGACGTCCGGGAGAGCGCGGCCGCGAAGGCCCACCTCTGGTACGGCACGTCGCTGATCGGCCAGATGCTCTGCGAGCAGGCCGCCGCGCTCAGCTACCTCATGTCGCGCGACGACGTCGACGAGACCCGCGTGGGCGCGTTCGGGATCTCGCTCGGGTCGACCCTCGCGTACTGGCACGCCGCTCTCGACACCCGGATCCGGGCCGTCGCGCACCTGTGCTGCTACGCGGACTATGCGACCCTCGTCGACCTCGGCGCCCACGACAACCACGGCATCTACCTGCTCGTCGCGGGCCTTCTGCGACACACCTCCACCGGCGAGATCGCGGGCCTCGTGGCGCCCCGCCCGCAGCTGATCTGCCTGGGCGACGAGGATGAGCTGACTCCGCCGCCGAGCGTCGAGCGGGCGCTCGCCGTGACCCGCCCGATGTACGACGCGGCCGGCGCGTCCGGCGCGCTCGAGGTGTTCGTCCAGCCGGGGACCGGCCACCGGGAGACGCCGGAGATGCGTGCGCTCGTCGGTGCGTTCTTCGCGCGCGAGCTGCGCCCCGCCGCGGCCTGACGCACGCGAACGTCCGCGCGGTCGCGGGAGCGGATGTCCCGCGCAGCGCGCGCGCCCGGACGTCGTCCCGTGGCGATCTCCCGGCCGACGCCGGCATTCGCCGCTCGCGCGCCGGCCCAACGGCGACGGCGCGACAGATCCCGGCAATTGGTTCAGATTTGGTTGTTGACTTCGACGGTTCAGATTTGGTTCAATCGCTCCGGCCGGAAGCACTCCCGGGGCGCTCGACGCGACCTTCCGACGCGTTGAGCCTGGCGCGGAGGCGATCGTGGCACCTGGAGGAGAGCACGGATGAGATCCAGACTCGCCTTGCTGATGGGCGGCGCGCTGCTGGCGGCGGCCTGCGGCAGCGCCGGCCCGACGCCCACCGCAGCGCCCGCGAGCGCCGGCTCCGGGGCGCCGGCGACCGAGGACGCATCGACGGCCGCTTCCGCACCGGCGGAGGCGGTGACCCTCACGCTCCGCTACTGCTGGGGCGGCGAGGGCGAGGTCAAGGCCATGGAGCAGGTGATCCAGGCCTGGAACCAGCAGCACCCCGAGATCCAGGTCAAGGGCATCAGCGGCAACATCCAGACCGAGGAGGTCGCCGCGGCCGTCGCCGGTGGCGCGCCGCCCGACATGGTGATCATGTGCGACAACAGCGCCGTCGCGGGCTTCGCTCACGACAGCGTGATCATGCCGCTCGATGACCTGCTGACGAAGATCGGCGCGGACACGAGCGACATCATCCCGTCGTCGCTCAAGTGGACGCAGTATCAGGGCAAGCAGTATGGCCTGCCGTTCGGCCAGGACACCTGGGCGCTGTACTACAACACCGACGCCTTCACCGAGGTCGGCCTCGACCCGAACAAGCCGCCGACGACGCCCGACGAGCTGTGGGCCGATGCGGCGAAGCTCACCAAGTGGAGCGCCGACGGCAAGACGCTCGAGCGCGCCGGGTTCATCCCCGATGACCCGGACAAGAACCTCGAGTCCACGTCGAACCTCTTCAACTGCCAGTTCTACGACGAGGCCAGCAAGAAGATCACGGTCAACAGCCCCGAGTGCGTCGCGTGGTTCCAGTGGTACAAGAAGTGGTACGACACGTACAACAAGAACAACGCGATGACCGGCCTGGTCGCGACGCGCACCGGCGGTGACGCGGGCCTGCTCGACACCGGGAAGCAGGCGATGGGGATCTACGGCGAGTGGGAGAACGGCGCGTCCTACATCCCGAAGAACGCACCCGACCTCCACTACAAGACCGCCCCGATCCCGGCGATCAGCCCGGACAAGTACGGCGCGGCGTTCATCAACGGCAACGCGTTCATGATCCCGACCGGGTCCACGAACCCGGAGGCGGCGGCCAAGTTCGGCATGTACCTCATGACCGACCCGCCGTCGAAGACGATGGACATCCAGAACGCGAGCGTGCCGCAGCTCAAGTCCCTGCTCACGGATCCGACGTTGACGGCGATCCCCAACCAGCAGACGTTCCTCGACCTCGTCAACCACAAGGACGCCTGGACCACGCCGATGATCTCGGTCTACGCCGAGCTCAAAGACGGCCTGGGCAGCGCGCTGAGCGCGGTGACGACCGGCGGCGCCGACCCGCAGTCGGCACTCGACGACCTCGCCTCGCAGATGCAGGCGAAGCTCGACGCGAACGGGCCGTAGGCCACCTGCGGTCCTCCTCCAGCGAACGATCCGCCGCTCCGTCCGGGGCGGCGGATCTTCGTACCCCGACACGTCGGCGCTCGCCCCGAACGCGTCGCTCGAGTCGCCGGCGGTTGGCGTCCGCCGCATCCGGTTGAGCCGGCGCGGGCATGTCGTCGTCCAACGCTGACAGGCGGTTCCATCGCCCGACGGGCTCCGAGCCGTGGGAGCGGCCGGCTCCCGCCGATCGGTGCGCGCGCAGCGAGGCCATCGAGCGACGCGTCGCCGCGGCGGCCGGCCGCATCGCGGACCCCGACCTCCGGCGCCTGCTCGAGGGGACGTTGCCCAACACCCTCGACACGACGATCGTCGAAGGCGGCACCCCGGAGCGACCCGACACGTTCGTCGTGACCGGCGACATCGAGGCCATGTGGCTCCGCGACTCGACCGCGCAGGTATGGCCCTACCTGTCGTCCGTGCGTGACGATCCGGGCCTCGACCGGCTGATCCGCGGCGTGATCGGCCGCCAGGCGCGCCAGGTCGTCCTCGACCCCTATGCGAACGCCTTCCTCGCGGGCGAGGACCCGAGCGAGTGGGCCAGGGACGAGACCGAGATGCGACCGGGGGTCCACGAGCGGAAGTGGGAGCCGGATTCGCTGCAGGCGTTCCTGCGCCTGTCGGCGGGCTACTGGCGCGCGAGCGGGTCGCTCCTGCCGTTCGATGCCGCGTGGCGTGACGCGTTCCGGCTCGTCCTCCGGACGCTGCGGGTCGAGCAGCGGCTCGAGGGCGCGGGACCCTACCGGTTCGAGCGCCCGGACGGTGACGCGACCGACCGCGTGCCGCGCGGCGGCCGGGGAGCGCCCACGCGGCCCAACGGGATGGTGCACGGCGCGTTCCGGCCGTCGGACGATGCGTCGACGCTGCCCCTGAACGTACCGGTGAACCTCGCACTCGCTGCGGCGCTCGACGGCGTCGCACCGCTCGCCGCGGCGACCGGCGAGCGGGCCGGTGCGACCGCCGCGGACACCCTCGGCCGCGACATCCGCGCCGCCGTCGCCCGCGACGCCACCGTCCGCGTCGGCGGGGGCACCATCTGGGCCTACGAGGTCGACGGGCTCGGCGGCCGCGTGCTCATGGACGACGCGAACGCCCCGAGCCTGCTGTCGCTCCCCGCCCTCGGGGCGTGCGCGCCCGGCGATCCGACGTACCTCGCGACTCGCCGCTGGCTGCTGTCGCCCGCGAATCCGTGGTGGTTCCGGGGCACGGCCGCGGACGGCGTCGGATCGCCGCACACGGGGCCGCGCCGGGCCTGGCCGATCGCGCTCGCGATGCGCGGGCTGACGGCGTCGTCCGATGCCGAGCGGCTCGCCGCGATCCGGCAGCTCGGGGCGACGCACGCGGGGACGTTCCTCGCCCACGAGTCGTTCGACGTCGACGATCCGCGGCAGTTCACGCGGCCGTGGTTCGCGTGGGCGAACTCGCTCGTGGGCGGGCTCCTGGAGCGGGCCGCCCTCGACGGCCTGCTCGCCTGAGCCTGCTCGCCTGAGCGTCCTCACGTGCCGCGGCTCAGCCGACGCGCTTCAGCTTCCCGGTCCGCTTGGCGTAGGCCTCGGCGCGACCGAACGACCGCAGCGAGAACGGGATGAGGAACGCTCCGAGCACGATCAGCGGCCAGACGTCGTACCAGAGGTCGGTCACGGACGCGCCGTCGATGATCCCCTTGCGCACTCCGTCCAGCACGTACGTGGCCGGCGACAGGTGCGCCAGCACCTGCATCCAGCCCGGCAGGACCTCGATCGGGTAGTACACGCCGCTGACCAGCAGCAGGGCGGACTGCACCACGAACGTCATCTGCGCCCCGCGCTCGACGTACAGGAGCGGCAGGATCGCGGCCATGATCCCGACGCCCACGAAGCTGAACGAGCCGAGGGCCATGAACGCGAACGCCGTGCCCGGGTTCGCGCGCGACAGGTCGAGATCGCGGAAGAACACGAGCAGGACGAGGAAGATCAGGCCGGTGTGGATGAGCCCGTAGACCATCGCGTAGGCGACCTGCCCGATCAGTCGCGACGAGCGCCGGATCGGCGCCATCATCGTGTACTCGAGCGTTCCCTCCCAGCGTTCGACCGCGATCGTCTCGGCGATCCAGCCGAACACGACCGACAGGTAGTTCCAGAAGATCGCGCCGACCATCAGCGACAGCACGAGCTTCGTGCTCTGCTGGTCGACACCGATCAGGGTGATCGACAGGGCGCTCGCGACGGAGTAGACGAGGAACGACACCTCCCAGGCCCACGTCCGGCGCGTTAGGTAGAAGTTGCGCTCCGCGAACGCGTACGACGCGCGGACCTCGTCACGCAGCGCGGTCATCGGTCGCCCTCGCCCTCGCCCTCGACGACGTCGTCGTCGAGCGATCGCCCGGTGTAGGCCATGAACACGTCCCACAGCGTCGCCGGCCGGCCGAGGCGCTCCGACGCGGACGACGTCAGGCCTGCGGGCGTGTCCGTGATCACGACGCGCCCGCCGTCGATCACCGTGATGTCATCGCACAGGCGCTCGGCCTCGGCGAGGTCGTGCGTCGTCAGCACGATCGTCGTGTCGTGCGTGGCCCGGATCTCCTCGATGAACTCCTGGACGTCGATCTTGGAGCGCGGGTCGAGCCCGGTCGTCGGCTCATCGAGCAGCAGGAGCACCGGGCTGGTGAGCAGCGCGCGGGCAATCGCGACCTTCTGCTGCATGCCCCGGCTCATCTGCTCCACCGGTCGGTCGACGCGGTCGGTGCCGACGTTGAGCCGCTCCAGGATCGCGTAGATCGACTTCCTCGCCGTCGGGACATCCAGGCCGTAGACCCGCGCCGCGAACGTCAGGTTCTCCATCGGGCTGAGCTTCCGGAAGAAGGCGGCGTCGACGCTCACGCGGTTGATGAGCCGCTTGACCTTCAGCTCGTCGCGCACCACGTCGTGGCCGAAGATCTCGACCCGGCCGGCGTCGACCGTGAGCAGCCCGGCGATGAGCCGGATGAGCGTCGACTTGCCCGACCCGTTCGCCCCGAGCACCCCGTGGATGACCCCTCGCTCGAGGCGCATCGAGACGTCCGACACGGCGGCCACGGGTGGCTTGCCGCGCCCGATCCGAAACGCCTTGCTGACGTGTTCGACGAGCAGCGCCGCGGCAACGCCATCGGCGCCGGGGGCAACCGGCACAGGGCTGGACCGAACGGTGATCGGGGGGATGCTCACGACGGACTCCTTGCGACGCGGCCGACCAGCGAGCCACGGGACGAGGCGGAGAATCGAGAGAGCCGCGGCCTCGTGCCAACGGCTCCCGGCGTGCCTCGGTCGGCGGCGATGCCGCCACGCTCACCCCGATGCGGGGGGCGATCCGGTCCCGGCGTGGATCCGTGCGCGGGCCTGCTCGTCTGCGGTTCGAGGAACCATACGGCGGCCCCAACTAGCGGCGTCCGACCGCGGTGGTTCATCCTTGGTTCAGGCAACCACCAGCGCAGGTCATTCTATCGGCGGCGCGTGACGCTCGTCAAAGGTCGCGACGCTCGCGTCGTCGTCCACTGTTGGTTCATTGTTGGCTCAATCGCGGCCCGGCCCCGAAGAACCAACGAACGCCGCCGAGGGGCTTGCAAGTTCGGTTCAACTTTGGTTCAATCCCTGCTCATGAAGCTGACGCTGATCGGTGCCGGTGGCTTCCGGACTCCGGTGATCTACCGGGCGCTCGCCGCGGGCGAGGTTTCGACGAGGTACGACGATGTCGCCTTCTACGACATCGACCAGGGTCGCCTCGACCGCATCGGCCTCGTCCTCGACGGGATCGCCGAGGAGGTCGGCACCCGGCCCGCGGTGCGCATGACCACGGACCTCGAGGAAGCCGTCGACGGCGCGGACGTCGTCTACTGCGCGGTCCGCGCAGGCGGGATGGCGGGGCGCATCCTCGACGAGACCGCGGCCCTCGCGCAGGGCGTCATCGGCCAGGAGACGACGGGTCCCGGCGGCATCACCTTCGCGCTGCGGACGGTCCCGATCGTGACGGGCATCGCCGAGGTCGTCGCGAGGCGCGCGCCCGACGCGACCTTCGTCAATTTCACGAACCCGGTGGGCCTCGTGACCGAGGCGGTCCGCCGCATCCTCGGCGATCGTGTGATCGGGATCTGCGACGCCCCGCTCGACCTGTGCAAGCGCGTCGCGGGAGCCCTGGGCTATCCCGCGGAGGAGCTCTGGTTCGACTACTTCGGGATCAACCACCTCGGCTGGCTGCGCGGCGTCCTGCGCGGGGGTCGCGACATCCTGCCCGGGCTCATCGCCGACGCGGACCGGCTCGAGACCTTCGAGGAGGGCCGGCTGTTCGGTGCCCGCTGGCTCCGCTCGATCGGGATGATCCCCAACGAGTACCTCTACTACTACTACTTCAACGCCGAGGCGCTCGAGGCGATGAAGGCGGGCCGGATCCGGTCGGCCTTCCTGGCGGACCAGCAGGCCGCGTTCTACGCGGGCAACGGCTCCACGCCCGCTGAGGCGCTTCGCGACTGGCGGCGGACGCACGCCGACCGTGAGTCGCGCTACATGGAAGAGGCGTGGACCGGCCGCGAGGAGGACATGGCCGGGATCGTCGAGCAGCGAGGGCCGGGCGACTACGGCCGGCTCGCCCTCGATCTCGTGGACGGGCTGTACGGGGACGGGCAGCGGGTCATGATCCTCGACGTCCCGAACCGGTCGAGCCTTCCGTTCCTCGACGAGGAGGCCGTGGTCGAGGTGCCGTGCGTCATCAGCCGGGGCGGCGTCGTTCCTGTCGCGATCGGCAGCGTCCCGCTCGACATGCAGGCGCTGATCCTGGGCGTGCGGGCCGCCGAGCGCGCGGCGATCGACGCCGCGTTGTCCGGCTCGCGGACGATGGCGATCAAGGCGCTCGCGATCCACCCGCTCGTTCCCTCGGTGGACGTCGCGACCCGGATCCTCGACGGCTACATCGCGGGCCAGCCGGTGCTGGCCGAGCGCTACGGCGTCGCCTGAGCCGGCGCCGCGACGTGGACGACGCGACCGTCACGCTCCTCGACAGATCCGGGCAATGGACGCACCGCGACCGCCACCGGCACCACGAGTTCATCGTGGAGGTCCCGGAACGGACGGTCGAGCTCCGCCTCCGGTTCCGATGGGCGCCGCACGACATGGGCTCCGAGCACCTGGCCAACTCGGCGACCCTCTACCTGTTCGGCCCGGATGGGTTGCGCGCCGCGCTGCACCGCTCCGACGACGACCGATGGGCCGTGATCGGCGAGGCCGCCGCGACGCCCGGTTGCCTCCCGGGCCCGATCGCCGCCGGCCGATGGCTCCTCAATGTCGACACGGGCCTGATCCTCAACGACGGCGCCGCGGCCGGCCATCTCGGCTGGCACATCGAGGCGTCGGCGCGACTCGGGGAACCTGCGGCGCGCTCCGCACGCGAGGGGCCCCGGGCCACGGGTCTGCCGCCGTCCGACGGCGCCCGCTGGTACCGCGGGGACCTGCATTCGCACACGGTGCACAGCGACGGCACGTTCACGGTCGACGAACGCCTGCGGCGGGCTTCGGAGCGCGGCCTCGACTTCATCGCGATCACGGACCACAACACGGTGAGCCACCATGCCGAGCTGGACGCGTGGCGCGGCCCGGTCCTGGCCATCCGCGGCTCCGAGGTGACCACCTTCCACGGGCACATCAACTGCTTCGGGCTCAGCGCCCCGATCGACTGGCGGGCCGACCGCCGCGGCGGCGGTGCGCGCGGCATCGTCGACCAGGCGCACGGCCAGGGCGCCCTCGTCTCCATCAACCACCCGAGCAGCTTCGGCGATCCCTGGTGCGTCGGCTGCCACTGGGACTTCGCCCGGGTGGATTACTCGACCTTCGACGCGATGGAGGTCTGGAACGGCGGCTGGGCCGACGTCGAGACGGACAACGAGGGGAACATCGCGTTCTGGACCGACCTGCTCGATGCCGGGGTCCGCCTCACCGCGATCACGGGCACGGACAGCCATGGGCCGCAGGACGACGACGACGCGAGCCTCGGCTTCACGCACGTCCACGCGACCGAGGCGAGCGAGAGCGCGATCCTCGACGGGATCCGCCGCGGCCGCGTGTTCCTGTCGCGAGGACCGACGCTGTCCTTCCTCGCGACCGGATCGGACGGGGCGGAGATCCGGCTGCCGGGCGACCAGCTGCCGGCGGACGGCACGCTGCGATTGACGGTCGACGTCGACGGCCTCGACCGGGCGGCGACGATCTGGTTCGTCACGTCGGGATCGACCCTCGAGCTCGCCGCGTGCGACCCGGGGACCGCGCGCGTCGTCGACGACCGATCCCTGGTCGCGACGGCCTGGTGGCGGCTGGAGCTGCGCGCCGGTTCGGTCGCCAATGGCGATCTCCTCGCGCTCACCAACCCGGTGTACGTCGCGGGCGGCTCGGACGTGTCAGAAGGCGACCGGGAGCGACTCGAGCGCGCGATCCGTGGTCTTGATCCGGACGATCGGCCCGTCGACGGCGTACGCGGGGATCCGCCGGAACAGCTCCTCGAACGCGATCTTCGCCTCGAGCCTGGCGAGCGGAGCCCCGAGGCAGTGGTGGATCCCCTCTCCGAAGGCGACGTGGCGCTGCGGATGGCGCGTGATGTCGAGCCGGTCGGGATCCGACCAATGGCGCTCGTCGCGGTTGGCGGAGGCCCACACGAGCGCGACGCGCGATCCCTCGGGGATCACCTCGCCGTGGAGCGCGACCTCCCGGGTCGCTGTCCTCCCGAGCATCTGGATCGGCGCATCGAACCGCAGCAGCTCCTCGATCGCCGTGGCCGGAACGGACGCCTCCGCCCGCAACAGCGCCTGCTGGTCCGGGAAACGATCGAGGTGGAGGAGCGAGTTCGAGATCACCCCGGACGTCGTCGTGATCCCCGCGACGAACAGGAGCATGGACGCGCCGAGCACTTCGTCGCCGCTCAGCTCGCCGCGCCGCTCCGCCGCGACGAGGAACGACATGAGGTCGTCGCGCGGCGCGGCCCGGCGCTCGGTCGCCGCGGCCTGCATGTAGTCGCGCAGGGCATCGCGTCCGGCGATGGCCCGTGCCGGGAGCGCCCGTTGGCCCGCATCGCGGTCGAGCATCTCGCCGAACCACGCGAGCAGCTGCGGATGGTCCGACTCCGGGAAGCCGAACCACGTGAACATCGTCGTCCCGGGCAGCGGCCTCGCGAGGTCTCGGGCGAAGTCGGCATGTCCGGAATCCGCGAACGCGTCGATCAGCTCGGTGACCTTGCGGCGGACGATGGGCTCGAACTGCGCGCGCAGCGCCGACGGCGCGAAGGCCAGGCGCAGGGCGCTCCGGAGCCGGGTGTGGACCGGCGGATCGACCCCCGCCAGGTCGCCCGCCGGCAGGAACAGCTGGTACGTGTCATCGATGTCGTTGCCGGAACCGCCGACGCTCGTCGAGAAGGTCTCCCAGTCCTTCGCGGCGGCCTGCACGTCGTCGAACCGCGACAGCACCCAGAGGTCGAGCGCGTCCGCGTGGTACACCGGCGCCTCGTCCCGGAGGCGCCGATAGAGCGGGTACGGATCGTCGAGCGCGACGAGCGGGTTCCAGCCGTCACGGAGCACAGAGGACGTCGCGGTCACCGGCCAATTGAACCAAAAGTGAACCAGCGGCGTCAACGGGTCCTCGCGGACGCCGACGAGGTCCGCCGGTGACAGGCTCCGCCCGGGTGCGCGTCGGCTTGTTCGGGGCCGGGCTCGTGGGACAGGCCGCCCACGCGCCGACGCTGTGGGACGAGCGCGAACGGTTCGACTTCGTCGTCGTTGCGGACCCGTCCGCGACGGTTCGCCAGGCCGTCGCGAGCCGGTATTCGATCCCGAACGCCGTCGCCACGCTCGAGGAGGCGCTCGCGCTCGACCTCGATGCCGTCGTGATCGCCGTCCCCGACCCGGCCCATCGCGCCGCGGTCCTGACGGCCCTCGCGGCCGGCGTCCACGTGTTCTGCGAGAAGCCGCTGGCGGTGACGGTCGCCGAGGTCGACGAGATCCTCGCTGCCCGCGGCGACCGCGTCGTGCAGGTCGGCTACATGAAGCTCCACGACCCGGCGACGGAGATGATGGTCGAGCGCCTTCGTGACGGACAGGTGGACCTCGTCCATCTGAGCGTCGAGGTCAGCGACCCGGACCAGGCGCCGTTCGTCGACCACCTCGGCCTGGTGACGGGCCGCGACGTCCCGCCCGAGCTCGTCCGCGACACCCGGGCCGGCGCCGCCGCGGCGGTCCGCGACGCGCTCGGCGTCGACCCCGACCGTGCGGAGGCCCGCGCCTTCGAGGCCTTCCTGGGCTCGCTCGTCCACGACGTGAGCCTTGCCCACCACCTGTTGGGCTCGCTCGGGATCGATGGACCGCTGACGCTGGCCGCCGCTGCCATGTTCGACGAGGGCCGAGGCGTGAGCCTCGACTGGCTCCTCCCTGCCGACGGACGGGCGCATCTCGAGCACCTGAACCTGCCGGGGGTCCCCTTCTACCGCGAGCGCGTCACCGCCTACTGCCGCGACCGGATCCTGGAGCTGACGTTCCCCTCGCCGTACCTCCGCCACTTCCCGACGCGCCTGGTCGAGCGGCGACCTGACGGCACGGTGGCCGGCCTCGAGACGACCGAGCACCGAGCCTCGTACGAGGAGGCGTTCCGCAACGAGCTGCGGGCGTTCCATGACTCGATCACGACCGGTGCTCCGGTGCGCGCCACCGTCGAGGCGGCCAGAGCGGACCTCCTGGCGCTCATCGACGCCTTTCGGCTCGCGTCGCGCGGACGACCTGCCACCGGTCCCGGGGAGGCCTGAGGGGATGCGCGTCGCCAGTGCGCCCGTCTCGTTCGGCGTCGACGAGATCCTCGTCGAGGATGCGTGGATGCCGGGCCCGGACGAGATGCTCGACTGGATGGTCGAGATCGGTGTCGAGGGCACCGAGCTCGGGCCGCCGGGCTTCCTCGGCACCGCGGACGAGGTGCGGCTACGCCTCCGCACGCGCGGGTTGGCGCTCGTCGGCGCGTTCCTGCCGCAGCACTTCAGCCGGGACGAGAAGTCGGACGACGACCGCGCATGGCTGCGGGACAGCCTCGCGCTGATCAGGGACGGCGCGCCCGACGGGTCCCGCCCTCTCGCCGTGCTCTCGGACCACTTCGACGAGCCCGAGCGGCTGGCGTTCTCGGGCCGGATCGAGGAGCATCCCGAGGCCTGGCTGCCGGCGGCGCGGTTCGAGGCGCTGATCGCGAACCTCCATCGGGCGGCCGAGATCTGCCGCGCCGAGGGCTTCGAGCCCGTGCTGCATCCGCACGCCGGGACGTACGTCGAGACCGCCGACGAGATCGCCCGGGTGATGGACCGCATCGACCCGTCGCTCGTCGGCCTGTGCCTCGATACCGGCCATTTCCGGTTCGGCGGCGCGGACCCGGCCCGCGCCGCCGACGACTACCGCGACGTGATCCGTCACGTGCACATCAAGGACTGCCGGACCGCCGTGATGGACGGGGTCAAGCGGGAGGGCAAGGGTCTCGAGGAGGCGCTGGGTCGCGGCGTGTTCTGCCCGCTCGGCGAGGGCGACTCGCGTATCGACGCCGTGATCGAGACGCTTCGGCGGAACGGATATGCGGGCTGGCTCGTGATCGAGCAGGACCAGTTCCTGCGGGCATCCGATAGCCCGGATTCCGTGGTGGCGACCCAGCGCCGGAACCGGGACTACCTCCGCCGGTTCGGCATCTGACGCCTTGACGCCGCCGCGACGATCGAGGGACATGGCCGTGAAGTCGAATGCGAGGGCGGGTCACCGATGACGTTCCCCGCGACGACTCCGTATTCGGCGGGCTCCGTCGGTCGTCCGGCGGCCGCGCGCCACCTCCTCCATCGCGCGCCCACCGTGCCGGGTCCGGACGGCGAGGTGTGCGGCATCGAGCGGGGCGCGACCGAGCGGTGGGACTATCTCTCGTTCCACGCGTACCGGCTGCAGCCGGGCAACACGATCCGGTGCGCCGCGGACGATCGGGAGCGCCTCGTGCTTCCGCTCGAGGGGCGCGCCCGTGTGGCCGCCGGTGGACGGGACCTCGGCAGCCTCGGCTCGCGCGCCTCGGTGTTCGAGGGCCCGCCTGCGCCGGTGGTGCTCGTCGAACCCGGCGTCGATGTCCGGGTGGACGCCGAGACGGCGTCGCTCGTCGCCATCGCCGCCGCGCCCGGTGGCGCCATCCGGCGGACGGTCGCGATCGACCCTCGCGACGTCGCCATCGAGGAGCGCGGCGAAGGCAACACGGCGCGTCGGGTGCATCACCTGCTCCCGCCCGCGACCGAGGCGGGCCGGCTCATCGCGTTCGAGGTCTTCACGCCCGGCGGCAACTGGTCCAGCTACCCGCCGCACAAGCACGACACCGATGACCCGCCGAACGAGTCGCGACTCGAGGAGCTGTACTACTACCGCTTCGCCCGTCCCGAGGGGTTCGCCCTGGCGCGCGTGTACACGGCCGACGGCCGGCTCGACGAGTCGATGGCGCCCCGCGATGGCGACGTCGTCCTCGTGCCCGAGGGGTACCACCCGGTCGGCGTTCCGGCCGGGTACGACTGCTGGTACCTCAACGTGATGGCGGGGCCGACCCGCGAGTGGCGGTTCACCCTGGATCCCGACCATGCCTGGCTCATGAACTGGGCACCGCCGAGCCCGACGGACGGCGAACGCGGCTGATCGTCACCGCACCATCGGGCGGCGGACGCAGGCGAACCAGCGCGAGATCGGAGGAAGCAGGTGGAGAGCACGATCCGGCTGACGGTGGGCCAGGCCATCGTGCGGTTCCTCGCACAGCAGGACGTGGAGCGCGACGGCGAGCGACACCGGTTCATCGCCGGCGTCTGGGGAATCTTCGGCCACGGCAACGTCGCGGGCCTCGGGCAGGCGCTCGAGGAGCTCGGCGACGAGTGCGGCATGCCGTACTACCGGCCGCAGAACGAGCAGGCCCAGGTGCACATCGCCTCCGCGTTCGCCAAGCATCACCGGCGGATGCGGACGTTCGCGTGCACGTCGTCGATCGGCCCGGGCGCCACGAACATGATCACGGGCGCCGCGACGGCGACCGTCAACCGGCTCCCGGTGCTCCTGCTGCCCAGCGACTACTTCGCGAACCGGCTGGTCGATCCGGTGCTGCAGCAGGTCGAGCACCCGGTGGAGCGTGACGTCAGCGCCAATGACGCCTTCCGCCCGGTGTCCCGCTTCTTCGACCGCATCAGCCGCCCCGAGCAGCTCCTCTCGAGCCTGCCCGAGGCATTCCGCGTCCTTACCGACCCGGCGGAAACCGGCGCCGTCACCCTCGCGCTCCCGGAGGACGTGCAATCCGAGGCCTACGACTGGCCGGAGGCGTTCTTCGCGCCGCGCGTGTGGAATGTGCGGCGGCCGCTGCCCGACCGGGACGCAGTGGCGCGCGCCGTCGGGCTCGTCAGCGCGGCCCGCGCCCCGCTCATCGTCGCGGGCGGCGGTGTTCGCTACAGCGAGGCGTGGGGCGCGCTCGACGGATTCGCGAGGCGATTCGGCATCCCGGTCGCCGAAACCCAGGCGGGCAAGGGTGTCCTGCCTTGGAATCACGCCTGGAACGTCGGTCCCATCGGAGCAGCGGGAGGGCTCGCGGCGAACCGACTCGCGCGGGACGCGGACCTCGTGATCGGCGTGGGCACACGCATGGGCGACTTCGTGACCGCGTCCAAGACGGCGTTCCAGCATCCCGGCGTGCAGTTCCTGGGGATCAACGTGACGGCGATGGACGCGACGAAGCTGCGCGCACTGCCGATGGTCGCAGACGCCCGCGAGGCGCTGGTGGCCATTGCGGACGCGCTGGCGTCGACCGGCTGGGCGGGCACGGACCGGGCGTACCGCGACCGCGTCGCGGCCGAAAAGCGCGAATGGGACGCGACGGTCGACCGCCATCGCGCGGGGGACGAGGGCACCCGCAACACGGACGGCGTCCTTGCCCAGCCCGAGATCATCGGCATCGTCAATGACGCCGTCGGCGGCCATGCGACCGTCGTGTGTGCGGCCGGGAGCCTGCCGGGCGACCTGCTCAAGCTCTGGCGGCCCGAAGACCCGCAGGCGTACCACCTCGAGTACGGCTACTCGTGCATGGGTTACGAGATCGCCGCCGGTCTCGGCGTCCAGCTGGCGGACGCCGACCGACATGTCGTGGTGATCGTCGGCGACGGGTCGTACCTGATGCTCAACTCGGAGATCGTCACGGCCGTCGCGGAGGGGCTGCCGGTGACGATCGTCGTGCTCGACAACCACGGCTTCCAGTGCATCCTCGACCTGGCGCGGTCGTCCGGGGTGCGCGACTTCGGCAACGAGCTGCGGTTCCGCGATCGCGGTCGCGACCGGCTCGAGGGGCCCTACGTGCCCGTTGACTTCCGCGCGCATGCCGCGGCAATGGGTGCGGTGGCCTTCGACGCCCGGACGCCCGGCGAGATCCGCGAGGCGCTCGCCGATGCACGCGCGCGCCGCGACCGGCCGACCGTCATCGTCGTGCCCACCTCACCCGAGGGGCGTCTGCCCGGGATGGAGACGTGGTGGGACGTGCCGGTCGCGGCCGCGAGCACCCAGGACAACGTCCGCGAGGCGCGCGGCCGCTATGAGCGGAACCTGGCGAGCCAGCGCCGGGACTTGCTGTGAGCGATCGCTGCCGCACGTCTCGCCGATCGCCGTGCTCCTGGGGGCCGCGTCTGCAGGGGCCGGCAGCGGCCACATGGTCGGGCTCGTCCTTGGCGACGCTTGGTACACTCTCGTCCGCGCCGACATAGCTCAGCGGTAGAGCAGCTGTTTCGTAAACAGCAGGTCCTCGGTTCAAATCCGAGTGTCGGCTCCACCACCCTCGGTGCGCCTCCATGGCCGCGAACGCGTGGCCCCGACCGGTGCGCCGGTCCAACGCCGCCTCGCTCGATTGACGCAAGGCGACAACGGCGTAATGTCGTACCTCCCCGGCAACGGGGTCCCGTCATCCGCGCGGCTCGACGATGAGAGGGTGGACGAACTGGACGTGACGACCGCGGATCTTCTCGAAGCCTGGCGCGAGGCCACGCGTGCCGCGGAGCTGGCGAAGCGCCTCGCCAAGCTTGCCGCCGACACCGCGGCGCGCGCGGACGTCCGCGCCGGCGTCGCCGAAGAGCTCGCGACCATGGCCCAGAAGGCGGCCGAGGCGGCCGAGGACGCCGCCCGCACCGCGCGAGCCGTCGCCGATGAGGCGGCCGAGTACGCGCGCTCCGCCCACGCCGAGCATGGCCGCGGCGAGGACACCGTGACCCGCACGACGCAGGCCGAGTCCGACGCGCGCGACGACTACCACGCCGGCGAGGAAGGGGCACGACGCGCCCACGCCGAGGACCTCTCCCGGCCGTAGCGGCGACGGGTCGCCGAGCACGGTCGCGCGAATCAGATCGAGACCGGCGGCCCCGCGGGGGCGTTCGGTCCGGTCCCTGTGCCGGGCCGCCGAGCCGGGAGCCGCCAGATCGAGCGCGTGAGCTCCGGCGCCGCGACGAACATGATCGCGAACGCGACGATGACGCTCAGCAGCGCCAGCGGGATGCCCGTCGCGATGACCATGTTCTTCGCCCCGGTCGTGAGCGCGCCGTAGAGGAGCGCCGTGACCACGACGCCGCTCGGTCGCCCGCCGGCGAGCAGGGCGAGCGCGATCGCAACGTACCCGTAGTCGAACGTGGGGCCACCCGAGAACCCCTGCGCGGGCCCGAGGCCGAAGAACGCGCTGCCCATGCCGACGAGCCCGCCGGAGATCGACAGCGCCACGATCGTCGTTCGGCCGGACCGGACGCCGGCGGCGCTGGCGGCGGTGCGGCTGAACCCGGCGGCCCGCAGCTCGAACCCGAGGGTCGTGCGGAACAGCAGCCACGAGACGATGCCGGCCATCAGGACGGCGACGACGAACCCGTAGTCGACCCGGATGGTCGGCAGGTCGAGGATGCGCGGCACCGCCGGCAGGGACCCGCGCGGGCGCGAGAGGTCGATCATCCCGACGATCAGGAACGCGAGGTTGGGCGCGATGCCGTTGAGCATCAGCGTCGTGATGACCTCGTGCGCGCCCGTACGCGCCTTGAGCACGCCGGGCACGAACCCGTACGCGGCGCCCGCGAGCGTCCCGCCCGCGATCCCGACCACGAGGGCGAGCGGTGGCGGCAGCACCCCCGTGACGAGCGTCGCCGTGATCGAGGCGCCGAGGCCGCCGATGAGGAACTGTCCGTCGACGCCGAGGTTGAACAGGCCTGCGCGGAACGACACCGCCAGCCCGAGCCCCGCGAAGATGAACGGCGTCGCGCTGATCAGCGTCTCGGAGAGTGGTCGGAGGGCGGCCGCCGTGTCGCGCGCGCCGCCGCCCTGGATCGCGGCGACGATGCGGGCGGGATCCCCGATCGCGCCCGCGAACATCGAAGCGTAGCCCTCGACGACGGCCGCGAGCGCACCGCCGATCGCCGCGGGCGGGTCGGTCGCCAGCAGTCGCAGGTGGTCGAAGTCCGTCACCACGATGACGGCGGCCCCCAGGAGGAAGGCCGTGACCAGGGCGAGTCCGGGGGCCATGGCGCGACGCACCTCGTCGCGGAGTCGCTGCATGCGCCCAGTGTCGCCGCCGCGTGGCGTCCACGCGGCCGCGGGCGAGCGTTACGTCAGCCGCGCACGACGCCGCACACGCCCCCACGCTAAACTCGAACGACCGCGTCGCGGTCGTGAACGCTTCGGGGAGCCCCACCATCGCGCGAGGTGCCGGACCTCGGTGAACGCGTCGAACACCACGTCCCGAGGTGTATCGATCACGCGCGAGATCACGATCTCCCGGTCGTCCGTTGCGGGCTGCGCCGCCACTCCGTCTCCCGTCACGCTCGTCGCCTGCTCTCCTGCCT
>JAICUI010000028.1 GCA_025935925.1 Chloroflexota bacterium | reverse complement strand
GGCCGCCTCCGCCCACACCGACCGGCCCACGGCGACGCCGCTCGCCCCAGCGCGGCAGGCGACGCCGACCTGCCGCTCGAACGTTCCCTGGTCGACGCCGGCCGAGAGGATGACCCACGGCACGGCCGAGGCGGCGTCGAGCTCGGCGCACGCGTCGCGCCAGCGGCCCTCGTCGTCGACATCCGGGTCGTACGGGAACTCCGCCTTGAGCACGTCCGGACCTAGGGCCGTGAGCCGGCGCGCCGTCTCGACCACGACCCGGCGCCGTTCCTCGCCGACGAGGCGCCCGCCGTCCAGCCCGAACCCCAATGGCTCGAGCAGCAGGGCGAGGTCGAGGGCCCGGCACTCGGCAGCGACGTCCGCGACGAGCCGCTCCTGGTCGGCGGCGTTCGGCGCATCGGGGTGGTAGTAGACGAGGAGCTTGGCGGCGGACGCGCCGATCGCCTTGGCCCGGGCGGCGTCCCAGCCAGGGAGCCGGCGGCTGACGCGAGCGCCGGGCGGACCCTCATAGCCCGTCGCCTCGAGCGCGACGACGAGTCCCGTGCCCCCGGGCAGCGCGCCGCTCGCGATCGCGGGCGCGACGCCGACCTCGGGGTCGAGCAGGATCCCCGTGCCCGCGCCGGCCAGCGCGCGCACCACCGCCGACTTGAACGCCGCCAGGTCGTCGTCGGTCACCGACCCCGGATCAGACGGCCGCAGCGCTTTGCGCAGGTTCTGGCGATGGTCGAGCGCAAGCAGCGTGAACGCGCCGCGCGGCGAGCTGCACGCGTCGAGGCCGCGGATCGTGCCGAGGAGGTACGACATGCGAGCCGGATCGTAGTGGCGGGCGTTCGGGCGTGCAACGTTCGCGCACGACACACGCTGTTCGTGCGCAAACCGCGCACCAGCGGTTGACAATCCGCGCGCCAGTGCGCAGGATCCGCGCATGCGGGAAGCGGAGCGTCGCGTGCGCCTGGTCGAGCGCCTGCGCGCCGACGGCCGGTCGAGCATCGTCGACCTGGCCGACGAGCTGGGCGTGACACCGTCCACGGTCCGCCGGGACCTCCAGCGCCTGTCGCGCGAGGGTCGCGTCATCCGCACCTACGGCGGCGCGACGCTGGGCGAGCCCGCCGCCAGGTCCAGCTCGGCCGATCCGGCGCTGCCGGCGAAGCGCGCGATCGCGCGCGAGGCCGCGTCGCTCGTCCACGACGGCACGACGATCGCGATCGGCAGCGGGACGACGGCGCTCGCGTTCGCGCGGGAGCTTCTCGACCGGCGCGTGACCGTGATCACCAACGCCCTCGACGTGGCGACGACCCTGTGGGACCGGGAGGGCATCGAGCTGATCGTCCTCGGCGGCGTCGTCCGCCCGCGGATGCACTCGATGCTCGGGCACCTCGCGGAGCTCGCCAGCCACGAGCTCCGTGCCGACACGCTGTTCATGGGCATCGGCGCCGTGAGCGTCGAGCAGGGGCTGATGAACGACTCGGTGCCGGAAATCCTCATCGACCGCGCGCTGCGCCGGATGTCGCGAACGGCTGTCGTCCTCGCCGATGCCACCAAGCTCGAGCGCGTGGAGCCCGGCTTCGTGTTCGGGCTCGAGGAGGTCGACGTGCTCGTGACCGATGCGTCGGCGCCGGCGGCCGTGCTGGCGACGCTCCGGGATCACGGGGTGGACGTTCGCGTCGCGCGCGACGAGCCGGCGTCGAACGGCCGCACGGAGACCCACGGATGATCGAGGGCATCGTCCCGCGCGAGATCCGCGACGGCCCCGCGGCGATCCGCGACACGGTCACCGCCGCGGGCCCGGACGCGCGGCGGATCGCCGCGGCGTGGCGCGACCGTGGCATCCGGCGGATCCACGTCATCGGCAACGGCACGAGCTACCACTCGGCGCTCGCGGCGACGGCGCTGTACCGGCGGCGGGCATCGGCGGTCGACCCCGTCGTCATCCCGGTGACGGCCGCCGACTTCCGCACCTACCCGCCGGCGCTCGGACCGGACGACGCCATCGTCGGCATCTCGTCCTCGGGCGAGTTCAAGGACGTCGTCGGCGTCGCGGAGGACGTCCGCGGCCGCGTCCCGATGGCCGGCATCGTCCACGTGCCGGGGTCGACGCTGACCCATCTCGCGTCGGACGTCGTGCTGTCGGCGGGCGGCCCGTCGACGGTCCCGGTGATGACCAAGACGTTCTCCTCGACGCTGGTCGCCACGGAGCTGCTGCTGCTGGGACTGCTCGCCGGGGACCGGGCCGCCGCCGAAGACCGCCGGTTCCAATCCGCTGCCGATCATGCGGCGGCCGCCATCCAGGCCGCGGAGGCGGTCGTCGAGCCGCTCGCCGCGGACCTCGCGGACGCCCGCCACCTGTTCGTGACCGGCGGGGGCGTCGGATACCCGGCGGCGCTCGAGGCCGCGCTCAAGCTCAAGGAGATGGCGCTCGTGCATGCCGAGGGCGCGGAGGTCTGGGAGATGACGTCCGGCGCCGCCACGATGCTCGGGCCCGGCGCGGTCGTCGTCGCGCTCGCGCCGACGGGACCGGCCCGCGCGGCGATCGGCGACCTGCTCCAGCACGCCGCCGCGTGGGGCGCCCGCACGATCGAGGTCGGGCCCGAGCGCCTCGTCTCGACGTCGACCCTGCTGCGGCTGCCCACGGCCGCGGAGGAAGACCACGCGCCGCTCAGCGCCGTGCCGCCGGTCGCGCTGCTCGCCTTCGCGCTCGCCCGCCGGCGGGGCGCGGACCCCGACCGGCCCGAGTGGGTCGAGCGCTATCACAGCCAGGGCCTGACCCACATCCTCGGCGCGTCTCCGGAGGACACTGCCCGATGACCCGCATCGTCCTCGTCGGCGCCGGGAGCGTCGAGTTCACCCGCAACCTGCTCGGCGACATCCTGTCGTTCCCGGCCCTGCGCGACGCCGAGCTCGTGCTCCACGACATCGACGGCGACCGGCTCACGACCGCCGAACGGATGGCGCGCTGGACGGCCGATGCGCTCGGCGCGACGCCGGCGATCGAGGCGTCGCTCGACCGCCGCACGGCGCTCCGGGACGCCGACTTCGTGATCGACACCATCCAGGTGGGTGGCGCGCGGGCGACGCAGGTGGACTTCGAGGTCCCGCGCCGGTACGGGCTCGAGTACACGATCGCGGACACGATCGGCATCGGCGGCGTGATGCGCGGCCTGCGGACGATCCCGGTGGTCCTCGGCATCGCGAGCGACATGGCGGACGTCTGCCCGGACGCGCTGTTCCTCAACTACACCAACCCGATGGGGATGCTCGTCCGCGCCGTCGACGAGGCCGTCGGCTTCCCGACGGTCGGGCTGTGCCACTCCGTCTACTGGACGGTCCACGACCTCGCCGGCTACGCGGGCGTGCCGTTCGAGGAGGTCGACGCGCTCTCGGGCGGCGTCAACCACCTGGCGTGGATCCTGCGCCTCGAGCACCGCGGCCGCGACCTGTACCCCGACATCCGGGCGTTCGTCGACGCGGGCAAGGTTCCCGACGACGACCTCGTGCGGGCCGACCTGTTCAAGCGCTTCGGCTACTACCTCAGCGAGGCGGCGGTCCAGCAGGCGGAGTACAGCGCCTGGTACATCCCGAAGGCGGGCGAGATCGAGCGCCACAAGGTCGCGATCGGCGAGTATCTCAAGCGGGTCGCCAACCACCTCGACGAATACGCCGAGACCAAGCGGATGCTGGACGCCGCCGAGCCGTTCGAGATCGAGCAGAGCGGCGAGTACGCGGCCGTGATCATCAACGCGGTCACGACCGGCCAGCCCGCCCGCATCGTCGCCAACGTCATGAACGACGGCGGCGCGCTGATCGCCAACCTCGCGGGCGACGCGTGCGTCGAGGTGCCGGCGCTCGTCGACGGCCTCGGCGTGCATCCGACCCCGGTCGGGCCGCTGCCGCCGCAGTGCGCCGCGTACACGCGGCCGGCCGTGGACTGCCAGGAGCTCACCGTGCGCGCGGCCCTCGAAGAGGACCGCGACCTCGTCTATCACGCGGTCATGACCGATCCCATCGCGCAGGCCCGCCTGACGCTCGACGAGGTGTGGCGGCTAACCGACGAGCTGATCGCCGCGGAAGGGGAGTGGCTCCCCGCGTGGCTCGGCGGCTCGGCACCGGACTGGCCCGGCTGAGCCGGAGGAGGAGGTACCCGATGTTCGCGTCATCCCGGACGGCGCCGCCGGTCCCGCGAGCGCTCGCAACGCTCGTCGCCATCGTCGCGCTCGTTGCCGCTGCCTGCGGCAACGCGTCGACCACGAACCCGCCCGCATCGACGGCGGCCACCGCGGCGCCGACGACCGCCGCATCGGCACCGGAATCGTCAGGCGGCGAGAGCCCCGCGTCCTCGACCGCGGCCTACACCGGCCCGCCGGTCACGATCCGGTACTCGATCTGGGGCGACCCGCAGGAGATCACCAACCAGAAGGCCATCGCCGACGCGTTCCACGTGGCCAACCCGTCGATCACGGTCGACGTTGACGTCTCCGACTGGGACGCCTACTGGGACAAGCTGCAGACCGGCCTCGCCGGCGGGGCCGCTCCCGACGTGTTCGCGATGGACGGCCCGCTGTTCCCTGACTACCAGGCGCGCGACGTGCTGCTGAACCTGAAGACGTACATCGACCGCGACGGCTATGACCTGACCCACCTCGCCGACCAGGGCGTCAAGGACTTCACGACGTCCGACGGCGGCCAGTACGGCCTCCCGCGCGACCTCAACACCATCGCGCTCTTCTACAACAAGGCCAAGTTCGACGAGGCCGGGATCCCGTATCCGGACGACAGCTGGGACTGGACGAAGCTCGTCGACACCGCCAAGCAGCTCACGAAGTCCGACGGCGGCAAGACCAGCCAGTGGGGCTTCTACACCGAGACCACCGACATGGAGAACTACTGGTCGGAGCTCGTCTGGCAGAACGGCGGCGACATCATGGCGCCGGACAACAAGACCACGGTGCTCGACACGGACCAGGCGGCCGGCGGGATCCAGTTCCTGCAGGACCTGATCTGGAAGGACAAGGTCATGCCCGATCCCGCGGTGTCCGCCGAGACGGGTGACGCCTTCGAGCAGGGCCAGGCCGCGATGGCGGCGAACGGCTCGTGGAACGTGGCGACGTTCGACGCGGCCGGGTTCGACTATGGCGTCGCGCCGCTGCCGAGCGGACCCGCGGGCCGGTTCACCTCGGTCAATCCGACCGGCGCCGTCGTCTTCAAGGGCTCCAAGGCGCCCGATGCCGCGTGGGAGTTCGTGAAGTACCTCGCGAGCCCGGCCGCGCAGCAGCAGCTCATGACGCTCAAGGCGTCGATCCCGGTCAACAAGGAGGTCCTGGCCGGTCCCTTCTCCTCGTCGTGGGACGGGGCCAAGGTGTTCGCCGACAGCCTGTCGTACGCGAAGCTCAAGCCGTCGTTCAAAGGCTACGACGAGTTCACGACGACGCTCCAGAACGAGCTCGACACCAACGTGTTCAACGCCGCGAACAAGACGGCGAAGGACGCGCTCGCGTCGGTGGTCCCCCAGCTGAACGCGCTCCTCGCGCAGCAGTAGCCGTCGATGGCCCTCCCGATCCCGTTCGGCGCCGCCCGCGGACGGCGCCGGAAGGGCCCGCGAGCCGGCGAGGGATGGTGGGCGCTGCTGTTCCTGGCGCCCACCCTCGTCGGCCTCGCGCTGCTCTCGGCGGGCCCGATCCTCGCGTCGTTCGGGATCAGCCTGACGTCGTGGGACCTGCTCCGGCCGCCGCAGTTCGTCGGCATCGACAACTTCGTCAACCTCGCCAACGACCCCCGCTTCCTCGTCTCGCTCCGGAACACGGCGATCTACACGCTGCTGTCCGCGCCGATCGGGCTGGTCCTCGCGCTCGCCCTCGCGCTCGCGCTCAACCAGCCGCTGCGCGGCATCGCGCTCATCCGCACGGCGTACTTCCTGCCCGTCGTGACCTCGGCGACGGCCGTGGGCCTCGTGTGGGCGTGGATCTACAGCCCGGCGAGCGGGCTGCTCAACCAGGCCATCGGCGTCGTCGGGCTGCCGCCCCAGAAGTGGATCACGGACCCGTTCTGGGCGATGCCGTCGATCGTCGCGATGAGCGTGTGGCAGGGCCTCGGGATCAACGTCATCGTGTTCCTCGCGGGCCTCCAGGCGATTCCGCAGGAGTACTACGACGCCGCCTCGGTCGACGGAGCCGGACGCTGGCCGAAGCTGCGGAACGTCACCCTCCCGCTCCTGACCCCGAGCATCTTCTTCACCGGGATCCTGTCGCTGATCGGGTCGTTCCAGGTGTTCGACCAGGTCTACATCCTCGCCCGGCCCGGAAAGCCCACCGAGGCGACCATCACGCTCGTCTACTTCATCTACGAGAGCGGCTTCAAGTTCTTCCGGATGGGGGAGGCGGCCGCCGCGTCGTGGATCCTGTTCCTGATCGTTGCGGTGCTCACCGTCGTCTACTTCCGGTCGCAGAACCGCTGGGTGCACTACCAGTGACCGCGGGACCCGTCACGTCGACGCCGGCGGCCCGCTCGGCGGCCGTCGCGCTCGCGGAGCGGCGGTCGGGGCGGATGCCCGCGCGTCGGACGGTCATGCGCCGCTCGCGCCGCCTCGTGCTGTACGGCGTCCTCATCGCGGGCGGCCTCGTGATGATGATCCCGTTCTTCTGGATGGTGATCACGTCGCTCAAGACCCGGGCCGAGGTCTTCGGTGCGCCGCCGCTGAGCCTGCCGTCGGGCGCCCACTGGGAGAACTACGCCACCATGTGGAACGCCCTGCCCGGCGTGACCTTCGGCGACTTCTTCCTCAACTCGCTCAAGCTCGCGCTGCTCAACACGGGCGGCCAGCTCGTCACGTGCTCGATGGCGGCGTATGCGTTCGCGGCGATCTCGTTCCGGTTCAAGGGGCCGATCTTCGGGCTCCTGCTCGCGACCCTGATCATCCCGTTCCAGGTCGTCCTCGTCCCGAACTTCATCCTGTGGAAGTCGCTGCCGTGGCCACCGAGCCCGACGGGGTCGTTCTACGGAACGCAGGAGCCGCTATGGGTCGGCGCGTGGCTGGGCGGCGCGTTCGGGACGTTCCTGCTTCGCCAGTCCTTCCTGGGCATCCCCGCGGAGCTCGCCGACGCCGCCCGCGTGGACGGCGCGAACCCGTGGCAGATCTTCCGCCGGATCTACCTGCCGCTGGCAAGGCCGGCGCTCGCAACCCTCGCGATCTTCACCTTCATGTGGACGTGGAACGACCTGCTCAACCCGCTGATCTACCTGCAGCACCTCGACCAGTACACGACGACGGTCGGGCTCGCGTTCTTCCAGGGCCAGTACGTCGGCAAGTGGCCGGAGATGATGGCGGGGGCGCTGGTCAGCCTCGCGCCGATGATCATCCTGTTCGTGCTCGCGCAGCAGTACTTCGTGCGGGGCATCGCGCTGTCGGGGCTCAAGGGCTAGTGGACCTCGCCACGTACCTGCCGAGGCAGCGGCTGCGCGTTCCCGAGCACCGGGTCGACCGGCCGCGGTTTCCGGTGATCGACGCGCACAACCACCTCGGGCAGCCGTTCGGCAAGGAGTGGTCCGAGCGGTCCGCGTCGGACCTCGAGGCGGCGATGGACGAAGCCGGGGTGGCGGCGGTCGTCGACCTCGACGGCGGCTGGGGCGACCGGCTGCGACGCGAGATCGCCCGCTGGCAGGACGCGCTGCCCGGGCGCGTGGCGGTGTTCGCGGCGCTCGACTACGAGCGCTGGGCGTCCGATCGCGCGTTCGGTGAGACCGAGGCCGCGCGGCTGCGGGACGGCGTCGCAGCGGGTGCCCGCGGGCTGAAGGTCTGGAAGAAGCTCGGGCTGCGGGCACGGGACCCGGGCGGGCGTCTGGTCCCGGTGGACGACGCCCGGCTCGATCCGCTCTGGGCGGCGGCCGGCGAGCTCGGCGTGCCGGTCACGATCCACATCGCCGACCCGATCGCGTTCTTCGACCCGCTCGACGAGCACAACGAGCGCTGGGAGGAGCTGCGCGAGAACCCGGACTGGCACTTCTGGCCGACGCGCCCGCCGGGCCGACCGGAGCTCGAGGGCTTCCCGCCATTCGACGAGCTGATCGACGGGCTCGAGGCGGTCGTCGCGCGGCATCCGGGCACGGCGTTCATCGGGGCGCATGTCGGATGCGCGGCGGAGGACCTCGGGCGAGTCTCGACGATCCTCGAGCGCTCCCCGAACTTCCACGTCGACCTCGCGGCGCGGATCGCGGAGCTCGGCCGGCAGCCGCGGACCGCGCGGGCGTTCATCGAGCGCTGGCCCGACCGCGTCCTGTTCGGCACCGACATGGGGCCCGATCCCGCGTGGTACCGCGTCTACTACCGGTTCCTCGAGACGGCCGACGAGTCGTTCGCCTACGACGTCGACGAGGACGCGGCCCCAACCCAGGGCCGCTGGCGGATCCACGGCCTCGAACTGCCCGACGAGCTGCTTCGCCGGGTCTACCGCGACAACGCGCTGCGCCTGATCCGGTTCTAGAGGCGGCGAGCCTCGCATGACGTCGTGTACGCCCGGAAGTTGGTCGTGTCCGTATCGCACCGAACGACGCGCTTTGGGCTGTGTCGGCGCGCGAGCCTGCGAATCCCTGCCGGCTTGCGCGCCTACATGGTCGCAATGGATGTCCAAGCGCACATCGCACCAACCGCCGCCGGCGGAACCTTGCGTCTGTTCCGGTGGCGAACCACCGGGCCGAGTTCGGGTTGTGGGAGGCGTAACTGGCACTCGTGGTTCCGTGGCGAACCTCGCACTCGGGTTATGGCCGACTCGTGGCTGGGTGGTTCGTCACGGGACTGGGTGCCTGGCCGTAGCGGAGGCGGCGAACTGCGACGTCGGAGCAACGCCGGCGAGCGTCCGTGGTACCTCGGATGCTTTGACGGAACCGGGGGCCGTGGATACCATTCCGCGACGATCCGAGACCCTCGGTGGCGCGCAGGGCGCCCCGGGGTCCTTTTGTTCACACCGACCGAGCGGCGACGGCCCTGTGGCGCCGGTCCCGCACCTCGGGGAACCCACCTACCCATGAACGGCAAGACGACCTACATCAGCAAGGACGGCCTCGAGAAGCTCCGCGCGGAGCTCGAGGAGATGCTGAACGTCCGGCGTCCCGAGATCGCCCAGCGCATCCACGACGCGAAGGAGCACGGCGACCTCAGCGAGAACGCCGAGTACGAGGACGCCAAGAACGAGCAGGCGTTCGTCGAGGGCCGGATCCAGACGCTCGAGGCGATGATCAAGAACGCCACGCTCATCGACGAGCACACCTCGACCGACCACGTCCAGATCGGCTCGACGGTCAAGGTCGATGGCGAGGACGGCCCCGAGACCTTCCAGATCGTCGGCTCCGCCGAGGCCAAGCCCGCGGCCGGCAAGATCTCGAACGAGTCGCCGGTCGGACGCGCCCTGCTGGGCAAGAAGAAGGGCGAGAAGGTCCTCGTGAAGGTCCCGGCCGGGGACTTCTCCTACACGATCGTCGAGATCTCGTAGCTCCTCGGTCTGCGATCGTCGCCGAGGCCGGTTGAGGGCAAGGGGGGCTCGAGCACCGGAGCGAGCGCACACGAAGTTGCTGGCGGGCGGAGCGAAGCGCGCAACGCCGCCATCGGGCGGCAGCGGCGACGGCCGTTGAGGGTGGAGGCACGCTCGTGGACTGGGCCGATGAACTTGCGGCAAGCGTCGATGGACCGCAGGTCGTCAACGACTCCAAGACGCCGTCCGGAACCGTCCACGTCGGGAGCCTCCGGGGACCCGTCATCCTCGACGTCATCACGCGCGCGCTCCGCGCCCGCGGCATCGAGACGACGCTCCTCTACGGCGTCGACGACATGGACCCGATGGACGCGCAGGCGCTCCTGAGCCCCGACGCCATCGAGCGCGAGATGGGCCGGCCGCTCGCGCACATTCCCGACCAGGCCGGCGACGGGCACGCCTCGTACGCGCGGCACCACGCCCAGACGTTCATCGACCTGTTCGCGGGCCTCGGGATCCATCCCGACCGCTACTACTGGATGAGCGAGATCTACCCGACGGGGCAGATGGACGGATTCACCCGGATCGCGCTCGACCGCGCCGCGACGGTTCGTGAGATCTACCGGCGCGTCGCGAACGTCCAGCACCCGGATCACTGGCTCCCCGTCAGCGTGATCTGCCCGAACTGCGGCAAGGTCGGCACGACGATCGCGAGCGACTGGGACGGCGAGACGGTGAAGGTCGACTGCCGGCCCGACCTCGTGGAGTGGGCTACGGGCTGCGGCTGGACCGGCCGGGTGAGCCCCTTCGGCGGGGCGGCGAAGCTGCCCTGGAACCTCGAGTGGGCGGCGCAGTGGAGCCTGTTCGGCGTGACGATCGAGCCCAACGGCAAGGACCTCGCCACCGCCGGCGGATCGCGCGACCGGAGCGATGCGATCGCGCGCGAAGTGTTCGAGCGCGAGCCTCCGCGCAACTTCCCCTACGAGTTCCTCAACATCGCGGGCCGCAAGATGTCGACGTCCAAGGGCCTGGGCGCCGCCGCGTACCGGTTCACCGAGATCGTGCCCCCGGAGCAGACGCGGTTCCTGTTCATCCGGCCGCGGCCGGAGACGGCGATCGACTTCGACCCGGAGGGCACCGACGCCGTTCCGCGGCTGTTCGACGAGTTCGACCGGCTGGCCGCTGCGACCGCGGGCCGCGAGGTGAAGGGCGAGCTGCCGTCGGGGCACGAATCGATCTTCCGCTACTCCCTGCTCGACCCGAATGCGGACGTCGCGCAGGCCGCCGGCGCGTTCCGCCCCGCGTTCGGCCACCTCGCGCTGCTCGCGCAGGTCCCGGGCGTCGACGTCGAGGCGCGCGTCGTCGCGGAGAAGGGGAGCCCGCTCACGGCGGCCGAGCACGCGGAGCTCGAGACCCGTCGCGACGCCGTCCGCCGCTGGCTGGAGGCCTACGCACCCGAGCGCGCCCGGCTCGAGATCCGCCGCGACTCGCTGCCGGTCGGGGCCGAGCAGCTGCGTCCGGAGCAGCGCGGCTTCCTGCGCGGCCTGGCCGCCGCCGCGTCCCACGGCGACGCGCCGGCGAGCGGCGAGCAATGGCAGGCCGCCGCCTTCGCGGTCGCCGCCGAGCACGGGCTCGACGCCAAGGCCGCGTTCAACGCCCTGTACCTCGCGTTCCTCGGCCGGCCCAACGGCCCGCGCGCGGGCTGGCTGCTCGCGAGTCTCGACCGCCAGTTCGTCATCAGCCGGCTCGAGCAGGCGGGCACGGTCGGGGAGGCGATCGCATGAGCGTCGGTGTCCAGCGGCTGCGTGACGAGCCGGAGCGCATCCGCCAGGGGGCGATCGACAAGCGAGAGGACCCGGACCTCGTCGACCGGGCGATCGAGGTGGACAAGCGCCGTCGCGCGCTCCAGGCGGAGTCGGACGCGAAGAAGGCCGAGCGCAACGCGGCGAGCAAGCAGATCGGCGAGGCGATCCGGGCCGGCGCCAGGCCCGACGGCGACGAGGTCAAGGCGCTCCGCGACGCGTCGACCGCCGCCGGCGCCCGCATCGACGCGATCGACGCCGAGCTGGCGCGGGCCGAGCAGGAGCTCGAGGACCTGCTCCTCCGGATCCCGAACCCCGCCGACCCCGAGGTCCCGGTGGGCGGCGAGGAGGCGAACCAGACCGTCCGGACGTGGGGCGACCCGGCGCCGCACGACGCGACCGCCGCGGACGGGACGACCTGGGAGCGGAAGCCGCACTGGGAGCTGGGCGCGGCGCTCGACATCATCGACAACCCCCGCGGCGCCAAGATCGCGGGCTCGGGGTTCCCCGTCTACAAGGGCGACGGCTCGCGGCTCCAGCGCGGCCTGATCTCGTACTTCCTCGACGTCCACACCTCCGAGCACGGGTTCACCGAGGTCTGGCCGCCCGCCGTCGTCAACACGGCGAGCGCGACCGGCACCGGCCAGATCCCCGACAAGGAGGACCAGATGTACGTCGTCACGCGCGACGACCTGTACCTGGTCCCCACCGCGGAGATCCCGGTCACGAACCTCCACCGCGACGAGATCCTCGACGCCGCCGATCTCCCGATTCGCTACGCGGCGTACTCGCCGTGCTTCCGGCGGGAGGCGGGCGCCGCGGGCAAGGACACCCGCGGGATCCTGCGCGTCCACCAGTTCGACAAGGTGGAGATGGTCCTGTTCGAGAAGCCGGAGGACAGCCCCCAGGCGCTCGAGTGGATGACGGAGCGCGCGGAGGTGCTCCTGCAGCGCCTCGGGCTGCCGTACCGCGTGCTGCTGATGAGCACGGGCGAGATGGGCTTCGTCCAGCGCAAGAAGTACGACCTCGAGGTCTGGGCGCCGGGGGTGGAGCGCTGGCTGGAGGTCAGCTCGTGCTCGAACTTCGGCGACTACCAGGCGCGCCGGATGGCCATCCGGTACCGCCCCGAGAAGGGCGCGAAGCCCGAGCTCGTCCACACGCTGAACGGGTCGGGCCTCGCGCTGGCGCGGATCGTCGCGGCGATCCTCGAGGTCTACCAGCAGCCGGACGGCTCGATCGCGGTCCCGGAGGTCCTTCGCCCGTACCTGGGCACGGACACGATCCGCGCGAAGGCGACCGACTGACGACCTCGGCGGCGAACGCGCACGTGGCACCTGCCCCGGCGGGGCCTACCATGGTCCGGCGCCCGGCGTGGCGCCCGAGCCCCATCGGTCGGACCCGTTCGACCACGCACATCGGCATTCCCGGCGCGGACCACCGCCCGGACGGCCTGGAGACAGCCTCGTGACCGACCAGCCCACCAGCCAGCCGCAGCCCGCGGCCGCGCCCTCCCCCGCGGCAGCCCCGACCGCCGAGCCCGTCGGCGAGACGCTCGTCCTGACGCCACCGCCCGCGGTCGCGCCGGTCGCGCCGACCCAGGCGGAGACGGCGCTCGCGATCGACGCCAAGGACGTCGCGAAGCTCGACGCGATGGTCGACCGCTACCTCGAGGGCGTGGTCGCCACCGACGTCCAGGCGCCCGAGTTCCGGACGCGCGTCGAGGACATCCGCAGGATGGGTGACGAGGACATCCGCAGCTCGGCGTCGGTATCCAACGCGCTGCTCGACAAGCCGCTCGCGTCGATGCAGGAGGGCGGCCTCAGCCAGTCGTCGACCGTGAGCAAGTCGCTGCTCGACCTCCGGCGCACGGTCGAGGAGCTCGACCCGTCGCACCAGGGCGACATGTTCAGCCCCCGCAAGCTGCTCGGCGTGCTGCCGTTCGGCACGGGCGACCGGGTCAGGAACTACTTCGACCGGTACACGTCCAGCCAGGGCCACCTCAACGCGATCATCGAGGCGCTCTACTCGGGCCAGGACGAGCTGCGCCGCGACAACGCGGCGATCGTCGGCGAGCAGCAGCGTCTGTGGGAGACGAACGGGCGGCTGCGCCAGTACCTGTACATGGCACAGCAGCTCGACCGGAAGCTCGCCGCCCGGATCGCGGAGATCGAGGCGACCGATGCCGCGAAGGCGACGGCGCTCCGCCAGGACCTCCTGTTCTACGTCCGCCAGAAGGTGCAGGACCTCGCGACGCAGCTCGCGGTCGGCGTGCAGGGCTATCTCGCGCTCGATCTCGTGCGCAAGAACAACCTCGAGCTGATCAAGGGCGTCGACCGGGCGACGACGACGACCGTGTCGGCGCTCCGGACGGCCGTCATCGTGGCGCAGGCGCTCGCGGACCAGCGGCTGGTCCTCGACCAGATCACCGCGCTCAACACGACCACCGAGAACCTCATCGTCAGCACCTCGCAGATGCTGCGCGACCAGTCCGGGCGGATCCACGAGCAGGCCGCGTCGTCGACCGTCGGCATCGAGAAGCTCCAGGCGGCGTTCCAGAACATCTACACGACGATGGACGAGATCGACACCTTCAAGCTCAAGGCGCTCGACAACATGCAGACGACGGTCACGGCGCTGGAGACGGAGATCTCGAAGGCACAGACGTACCTCGATCGCGCGCGCCGTGCCGGTGAGCCCGGCGCCGAGACGGCGTCGGACCTGAAGATCGGATGACGGGCCCGCGCGTGCCTCAGCCGCACGCCGCGGCCTCGCGCGACAGGGCCGGGAACAACGACGATGGTCTTGGTGAGCGCGTCGTGCGGTTCCTCGTCTCGCGCCGCAGCATCGTCGGGTTCGCCGCCGCAGGCGTCGGGCTGGCGCTGTACGTCCTCGGCGTACTGAACCCGATCGGGCCGTTCTGGCTGACGATGGTGGTCGCCCTGTACTTCCTCGGCGCGCTCCTGACGCCCCGGACGAGGGTCCCGGCGGTGAAGCTCGACGCCGCTGCCGACACGGCGGCAATTCGCGACGGCCTGGACGAGCTCGTGCACAAGGTCCAGTTCAAGGTCGCCGCCGACATCCTGGCGAGGGTCGAGTCGATCAGGAAGTCCATCCTCGCCACCCTGGCGGGCACGCCCGAGCGGGGCGCAGGCGACGCCACCGTCTACCTGATTCGCCAGACGGCCATGGACTACCTGCCCTCGGCGCTGTCCGCCTACCTGGAGCTGCCGCGGGTCTATGCCGAACGACGGCGGGTCGTGGGCGGCAGGACGCCCCACGACGTCCTTCTGGAACAGCTCGACCTGATGGACTTCCGAATGAAGGAGGCCCACGAGGCGCTGATCGCCCACGACACCGACCGGCTGCTCGAGAACGCGCGGTTCATCGCGGACCGGTTCGGGACGTCCTCGCTGCGACTGGACGCCGTCCCCGCGCCGGAAGCCGCCGCGGCGGTCCCGCAACCCGCCGAGGAGGTCGCGGCCGCCGCGGAGCGGGAGCACGCGCGCTGATGGCGGGCCCGGACGACGGCCGGTCGCCGGCTTCGCTGGACCTCGCGATCGCGTGGCTGGGGCGCCGGATCGCCGACATGGCGGCAGCCGCGCCGGCGTCCGCGCCGGGGACGGCCGATGCGCCACCGAGCGCGACGCGGTCGCCTGAGCCAGCGCCGCGCTCCGCGCGCCCGTCCCCGACACCGACCGCGGCCCATCCCGGGCCGACGCCCGCGTCGCACGACGGCGGGTCGTCGGCCCGGACGGCGACCCCGAGCCACGGCTCCGCGCCGCAGACGCCGGCAGACGCCCGCGACGCCCGCGACGCCGGGCTCCCGGACGACCTCGCGGCCGCCACGGCGGCGCTCGAGCAGCTCCGGGCGGCCAGCGAGGCGCTTGGGCAGCTCTCGGCATCGACGGCGGAACCGGGTCCCGCGCGCCCCGTCGCGGCAGGCGCGTCCTCTGGGGCAGCGCCTGCCCCGGGATCCGCGGCGGCGATGCCCGCCTCGGCCGGTGAACCCGCGACCGGGACCCCGCTGCTGGACGAGATCGGCCGCGACCTGACGGCGCTCGCGCGCGACGGGATGCTCGCCCCGTCCATCGGTCGCGACGCCGAGACCGCCCGCCTCGTCGAGGCGCTCGTGCGGCCGACCCGGCCCAGCGCCGTGCTGCTGGGTCCCGAGGGGATCGGCAAGGACAGCATCGTCGAGGGGCTGGCCGCCCGCGTCGCCGCCGGCGAGGTCCCGGCGCCGCTGCGCGACGTGCGGATCGTCGAGGTCCCGATCTCTGCGCTCGTTGCCGGCACGCAGTACCGCGGCCAGCTCGAAGAACGCCTGTCGCAGCTCGTGCGCGAGGCGTCGCGGCCGGGGCTCGTCCTGTTCATCGACGGCGTCGACCAGCTCGCGCGAGCCGGCCGGACCGAGGGCGGGATGGGCGCGCTCGAGGCGCTCCGCGGACCGCTCGCGCGGGGCGACCTCCGGCTCATCGGCAGCGCGGAGCCCGAACCGTTCCGGGTCGCGTCCGAGACGTCCGGCCTCGACCAGCTCCTGACGTCGATCGCGGTGGCCGAGCTCGATCGGGAGGCGACCCGCCCGGTCCTCGCCGCGCTCCGCGACCGCCTCGCGAAGACGAGCGGCGTCACGGTGTCCGACGCCGCGCTCGACGTCCTGCTGCGATTCGCCGAGGCGCGGATCCTCAGCCGGCGGTTCCCGGACAAGGCGGTCGACCTCCTGTCCGAGGCGATCGCCGCGGCGATCGTGGCGGGCCGCACGGCGGTCGACGAGGCAGACGCGACCGCGGCCACCGAGGCCTGGTCGCAGCGCGCCTCCGCCACGCCGACGCTCGACCGGCTCGGCCGGGACCTCGTGGGACTGGCCAGGGCGGGCCAGCTGGGTCCGATCGTCGGCCGCGAGCGCGAGATCGGCGCGCTCATCGGCGTGCTCCTCCGGCGTACGAAACGGAACCCCGCGCTCATCGGTCCCGCCGGGTCGGGCAAGACGGCGATCGTCGAAGGCCTCGCGATCCGGATCGCGCGCGGCGAGGTCCCCGAGGCCCTCCGCGAGACGCGCATCCACGACGTCCCGCTGCTCGGCCTCGCCGCAGCCGCCGCGACCAACCCGAGGATCGTCGAGGACCTGCTCCAGGAGGCGCGCCACCCGTCGGTCGTCGTGTTCTTCGACGAGATGCACGTCCTGGCGCTGCCGGCGGTGCACGACGTCGCCGAGCGCCTCAAGCCGCCGCTCGCACGGGGCGACATCGCGGTGATCGGCGCCACGACCTCGGAGGAGTACCAGCAGCTGATCGAGCCGCAGGGCGCCCTCGCCCGCCGGTTCACGCTCGTGCCGGTCGAGCCGATGGACGCCGCAGCGGTGCGCTCCGTGCTGGTCGCCGTCCGGACGAGCCTCGAGACCGCCCGTCACGTCACGGTCGACGACGCCGCCCTCGACGAGCTCGTGGACCTCGCCGACCGGTTCCTGCCGAACCGTGCGCAGCCCGACAAGGGTGTCGACCTCCTCGAGCAGGCCGTGACCTGGGCGATCACCCACGGCCGCGCCACGGTCGATGTCGGCGGCGCCCGGGAGGCCGTCGCGGCGCTGGTCGGGATGCCGCTCGACCCGTCGCAGGCGATCGTCGCGCTCGACGCCGACCTCCGCGCCCGCTCGCTGCTCGACGCCGGCGCCGCGGATGCGCTCCTCGCCCGCCTCCGGGTCTCGCTGCGCGGGCTGGACAGCGACCGCGACCAGCCGGACGCCGTGGTGCTGTTGCGGGGCGCCGCGGCCGGGGCAGCGGACGCGCTCGCCGCGCTCCTCGGCGAGCGGCTGTTCGGGCGGGCCGGCGCCGTGATCGACATCGACCTCGCGCCGATGACCGAGGACTCGGCGATCTCCACGCTGCTCGGCTCCGCGCCCGGCCTCGTCGGCTCCGACCGGACGCTGCCCCTCCATGCGCTGCGGCGCTCGCCGTGGCAGGTGCTCCTCCTGCGCGGCATCGACGCCTGCGCCGCCCCGATTCGGGACACCGTCGCGTCCGCCCTCTCGGCGGGCCGGTTCACCGACGCGATGGGCCGCTCGATCCCGCTGGGTGCCGCCGTCGTGGTGCTGACCGCGCCCGCGCTCGACGCGACCCTCCCGGAGGCGGTGCTGGGCGCGGCCCTCGGTGCGCAGCTGCTCGCCGTGTGCGACGCGATCGCGGGCGGGACGGGGCCGGCCGCCGACGAGCGCGGCGACTGGGTTCGCTCGGAACTCGTCGGTCCGCTGCTGGCGCGTCTCGCGCGCGCCGGCTATCCCGCCACGGCGACCGACGCCGTCGTGACCTGGATCGCGACCCGGCTGCCGACGGACGGCACGCCGCCGGAGCGGTGGCTCGACCGCGAGGTCACGGGCCGGCTGCTCGCGGCGCTGCCCGCCGCGCCGGGCCGGGTGACGCTCGACGCGACGGAGGCCGGCCCCGTGCTGCGAGCCGCCGCCGGCTGACCGGCGCTAGCGGTACAGCCCGGACACGCTGGTCGGCGTGTACCCGGCCGCGCGCAGCCCCTTGATCGTCGCCGGCAGCGCGGCGCGCGTCTGGTACCCGCCGAGGTGGTTCAGCACGATCGCGCCCGGCGCACGATGCCCGACGACCTTCGCCGTGATGTCGGCCGCCGAGGGTCCACCGTCGGTCCGCGGCTTCCAGTCGATCGTGTCGATCGCCCACAGGACGGTGTACCGCCAGCCGGCGTCGGCCGCGGCCTGCTTGACCGCGGCGTTCACCGCACCGTACGGCGGCCGCCAGTACGGGATCGTGTGGAGGCCGCTGATCCCGGCGACGACGGCGTCGGCGTCGCGGAGCTCCGACTGGACGAACGCCGCGGTCGGATCCGCGGGACACGCGGCGCCACCGCCGCCGTTCGCGAGGTCGCAGTGGTGCTGCGTGTGGTTCCCGAGCTCGAACAGCTCCGGGTGCGCGGCGACCTCCGCGAGGACGGCGCGGCCGGTCGTCGTCGCGGCAGCGACGCCCGTGGGGAAGATCGTGGCGCAGACCCGCTGCAGCTCGAGGTATCGGACGATCGAGAGCGCCGGGGTCAGGCGCCCACCCATGTCGAACGTCAGCGCCATGTGCCCGGTCGCGGACGCGACGGAGCGGACGGTGACCGGCCCCGCGGCCGATGGCGGCGACCCTGCGCTGCACGTGACCGGGGCGGGCGATGCCGCGGAGCCCGGGATCCACCAGCCGGCCCAGGCGCCCGAGGCGATCCGGACGTGGCGCTGGCCCCGGACCGTCGCACCGCGATCGGCCTGCACGACCGTCGTGGCGGTGGCGGTCATCGGCCGGGCGTCGGTCATCGTGCCGGCCGCGTCGAACCGGTACAGCTCCCAGGTGCCCGCCCGGAGCGTCACGGCGCGGGTCGGTGAGAACGTCGCGACGTCGACCGTGCCGGGCACATACGCGACGAGGCTCCGGCGGACCCAGCGTCCGGACAGCGCGCCCGACGTGATCCGGAGCCACGTCCCGGCGGCCCCCAGCTTCGCGGTCCGTGACGCGCTCACGGTCGCGGCGACCGCCAGGGTCACGGTCCGTCGCGAGGTCACGTGCCACCCGGTGTCGAACGTGACGCCGACCTGCGGCCCCGCCTCGAGCCGCACGGACATCGACGTGGCGTGCGCCGCGGGCGGGGGAGCGCCGACGAGGAGGAACGTGGCGGCGACGGCCGCGATGAAGGGGAGGAACCGGCGGCGACGGGCTTCGAGCACGGCAGTGAACCTCGTGCGGCGATGTCGCGGTGAGCGTCGGCCCGACCGGTCACGAGATCACGTTCCGGAGGTCACGATCCGGTAACCCGATCGTCGTCAAGCGGCCGTGGGCGCCTCCAGCGTGCCGTCGACGATCCGCCCGTCGACCATGTGGACGGTCCGCCGCGTCCGCGCGGCGAGCTCCGAGTCGTGGGTGACCATGACGACCGTGCGGCCGCCGTCCACGAGCGACTGGAACAGGCGGAAGACCTCCTCGGCCGTGACCTCGTCGAGGTTTCCCGTCGGCTCGTCGGCGACCAGGATCGGCGGATCGTTGGCGAGCGACCGCGCGATCGCCGCGCGCTGCTGCTGCCCGCCCGACGTCGAGGAGGGCAGCTTCCGCGCCTGATCCGCCAGCCCCACAAGCTCGAGCAGGGCCATCGCCCGGGCCTCCCGTTCGCGCGGCGTCCCCAGCCCGGCGAAGTCCATCGGCAGCATCACGTTCTCGACGACCGTGAGCGTCGGCAGCAGCTGGAAGAACTGGAAGATCACCCCGACGGTCCGGCCGCGCCACTGGGCCATCCGGCTCTCGCCGAGCCGGGTGATGTCGGTTCCGCCGACGACGACCGACCCGGAGCTCGGCCGGTCGATGCCCGTGAGCATGTTCATGAGCGTCGACTTGCCCGATCCGGAGCGTCCGACGACGGCGATGAACTCGCCGGGATCGACCTGCAGGGACACGGACTTGAGCGCCCGGAACGGCCCCGCGTCGGTCAGATAGTCCTTGACGACATCACGCAGATCGATGAGGTGAGCGGAGTCCACGCCGTGCACTCTAGCGGCGACCGCTCGTCAGGGCCGTGGAACAATGGCCGAGGCGGGGTGCCGGAGCGGTCGATCGGAGCGGTCTTGAACACCGTAGGGCGCAAGCCCCGTGGGTTCGAATCCCACCCCCGCCGCCATGCCCAAGCGCCGCTCGTGGGGCGGACCGTCACGCCCCAGGGGTAGCCCAGCCCCAGCACCGATCGCCATCGACCTCCGCCCCCAGGCGGGCGGCCCCGACCGGGACCATCGTCCCGGACCGTCACGGGCCGACCGAGGGAAGGTCTGACGCGGCGATCGCCGTCACGATCGGGGTGCCGCGCCGCCCGGCCACGCCGGCTCGGCCTGCCGTGCCCCCAGCGCAGAGGCAAGCGATGTTCCGTCACACACCGCGCCCCCGCCGCCTCCTTCCCGCGCTCCTCGCGCTCCTCGTGCTCCTCGGCGGCTCCGCCGCCGCCGCCCATCCCGTCGCCGCCGCCAGCGTGCCGCGCGTCGGAATGGCCGCCCACCTCCTCTGGTACAGCACGCTGTCCGAGGTCCGCGCGGACCTCGACCGGATGCAGCGGGCGGGGATGGGCTATGTCCGCTACGACGTCTCGTGGGCCAACAGCGAGCCGTCGCGCGGGAGCTACCGCTACCTGGACAAGATCGCGTCGATCGCGAGCGAGGTCCGGTCTCGCGGCATGAGCCTCACGATGACGCTCATCGACACGCCCGGCTGGGCCAACGGCGGCAGGGGGCGCCACGCGCCGCCGACCAACATGTCGGACTTCGGCCGCTTCGCCGGCGTGCTCGCGAAACGCCTCTCCGGGATCAGCGGCCTGACCTACGAGATCTGGAACGAGCCCAACGACCCGCACTGGTGGACGACCGGCGTGTCGGCGAAGCAGTACACGTCGATGCTCAAAGCGGCGTACAGCTCGATCAAGGCCAACGACTCGGACGCGACCGTCCTCGTCGGCGCGATCCTCAACAACGACATCGACTTCCTGCACCGGATCTACGCCAACGGCGGCGGCTCGTCCTTCAACGGCATCGCCATCCATCCCTACCCGCTGGGCCATGCGCCGGGCGACACGTGGAGCTCGTGGTTCAGCTTCAAGCTCTCCGTTCCGCGGTTCACGGCGGAGATGAAGCGACACGGCCAGTACAAGCCGATCTGGATCACCGAGTTCGGCTGGCCGCTCGACCGGGTCAGCGACGCGACCCGCGCGAAGTACTTCACGCAGGCGGTCGCGATCGCCAAGGGCTGGTCCAACGTCCGCGGCGTCGCGGCGTACACGATGCACCAGTCGCAGTTCTACCAGTACGGGCTGCTCCATTCCGACAACTCGACGACCGCCTCCTGGCGCGCCTACGACGCGGCGCTACCGTAAGCGGGAGGATGCGAGGGATGGTCGACCGCGCGCGGACCTGGCTCGGCTTCGGCCGGCGGACCGAGCGCCGTCACGTCGACGCCCTCGCGGCGAAGCTCGAGATCCCGCGGGACGAGGCGCAGGTCCTCCTGCGCCGAGCCCGCGAGGTCGGCTTCGGGGCGGCGATGCTCGAGCGCGAGGCGAGGGCCGACGACCCGGATTCCTGACCGTCGGACGGCCGCCGGGTCGTCGGGCGGATGGCTTGCGAGGGTCGTGCAAGGGACGCACGCGCTGCGTAACCCGGCCGGTGGGTCGGGTGGGCGACTGTAGGAGGGACCCCCGATCGTCCCATACCCATCTACGGAGCCTGAATGACTGCGACCCTGTCGCCTGCATCAACGACGGGCGCCGCTGCCAGACTCGTTTCGCCGACCCCGCGGGGGCGGGCCGTCGCATTCGACGCGGAGCCGGTGCTTCAAGCCACCCAGACCGTCTCGGTCGTCATCCCTGCCAAGAACGAGGCCGCGAACCTCCCGTGGGTGCTGTCGCGCCTGCCGGAGGGGATCGACGAGCTGATCCTCGTCGACGGCATCTCGACCGACGACACGATCGCCGTCGCGCGCCGCCACTGTCCCGACGTTCATGTCGTCCACGAGATGCGGCCCGGCAAGGGCGCGGCCATCCGGGCCGGCTTCGCCGCGGCCAAGGGCGACATCGTCGTGATGCTCGACGCCGACGGCAGCATGGACCCCCGGGAGATCGGCCAGTTCGTCGATGCCATCCGCGGTGGGGCCGCCCTGGCCAAGGGCTCGCGCCGGATCGACGGCGGCGGCAGCGCCGACATCACCACGGTCCGCGAGCTCGGCAACCGGGGCCTCCTGGCCGCCGCCAACCTCCTGTTCGGCAGCTCGTTCTCCGAGCTCTGCTACGGCTACATGGCCCTGCGCCGGAACGCGATCGCGGACCTCGCGCTCGTGTCCGACGGGTTCGAGATCGAGACCGAGATCGTCGCCCGCGCCGTTCGCGCCGGGCTGCCGATCGTCGAGGTGCCGAGCTTCGAGTTCCCGCGCCGCGCGGGCGCATCCAATCTCAACGCCGTCAGGGACGGGCTCCGGATCGTGCGCACGCTGTTCCAGGTCCGCACCGGCATCGGCCGGCCGGCGCTCGAGCCCATTGCCAGCCGATCGTCGGGCTCCGTGGGGACGTCAGCCGACTGAACCGCCGGCACGGGACCGGCCGGACCGGGAGGCCCGATCCGACCGCGATGACCGCTCGGCGCGCGACCGTCAGGGCGCCGTCGAGTGGACGGCCTGCACGTACGAGCGCCACGCCTTCGAGCGGTTGCCGTTCGTCGACAGGCCATAGCGCTCGCTGTCCTGGGTGTCGATCGTGTACATCGTCACGACCTTCACCCACGGGCGCGCGCGGATGAGCGGTACGGACGCGGCCATATAGCGCACCCGGAGGTCGGCCGACACCGAGTTGAGCCCGACCGACGCCCAGCCGAACTCGGTGATCCAGATCGGCGTGTCGCCGTCGCCCTGCTGCGTCATCAGCGCGTGGACGTCGTCGAGGATGGCCGTCAGGCTGTGGAACCGGTCGGACTCGTCGTCCGGGGCGTGCTTCAGCGTGTAGGGGTGGACCGACAGGGCGTCGAACGAGCCCTTCGCGCCGTTGGCGTACATCGCCTTGACGAAGTCGGTGTTGCCGAACGTGATCGAGCCGCCGATGACGAGCGCGGCCGGGTCGGCCTCGCGGATCGCGCGTGACGCCGCCACCAGGAGCTTGGTGTACACGACCGGGTCGGGGTTCGGTTGCCAGAACAGCCGCGTGTCCGGCTCGTTCCAGATCTCCCACGCGGCGACCCGGCCCGCATAGCGCGCGGCGAGCATCCCGGCGAAGTCCGCATAGTCGTGCGGATCGTCCGGCGGGACCCACAGCGACCGGCCGCCGTTGGCCCAGCCCGGCGTCTCGTCGATCGTCAGGACGGCGGTCAGGTCCCGCTGATCGATCGCGGCGACGATCTGGTCGAGCTTGTCGAGGTACTGGAACGTGCCGCGCGTCGGCTCGAGGTTGCGCCACGAGACATCGAACCGGATGACGCCCAGACCGTCGGCGGCGAGCATGTCGAGCTGCTTGACGGCCGTAGCGACGTCGTGCCACATCAGGTGCCCGCTCATCCCGAAGATCGGGTCGGGCTGGATCGGGGTCGCCGTCGGGTCCGGGGTCGCCGACGACCCGACAGGGGAGGGGATCGGTCCGGAGGCCGTCGGACTCGCCGCGAACGACCCGCCGGACGGATCGGACGAGTGGTCGAGCGACGGGTCATCGGACGTCGTGCCGGGGTTGTCGGTCGGCTGCACCGCCCCCGCCGGCTGACTCCCGCCGCCCGGCCCTCCCGAGGCGAACAGCTGCAGGCCGCCCGCCCAGCCGACGACGACCGCGAGCACGGCGAGCAGCAGCAGCAGGCCCGGGACGCGGCGGGCGCGCCCGTCCGAGGCATGCGCAGGCGGCGCTCCCGAGTCGGTCATCGTGCGGATGATGCCCGCGACGCGTGATTCCCGCGCTGCACGGGGGCCGGTCAGGGTGGCGATCGGATCGCAACCACGCGGCGAAATCGGCGGTGAGCCATCCGTACCAGCCGGACCGGGGACTGTTGCGACGGGCGCGGGAGTCCCATCGAGTCAGGGTCGCAACGGAGGCCATTGGCGATGCTCGCCACAGGTCGCGCGTCGGCCCAGGCCTGCGTCACCACGATCGTGACGCCCCCCAGGCGGGTCCCGTCGGCGCTGCGGATGAATCCGTCACGCCCGAGGACACTGCATTGTCCGTTTCCACCCGCTTCGTGCGTGCGCGAGCGCGCGTCGCCCTGCTGCTGCTCGTCGCCATCGCCGGCACCGCGCTCGTCTTCGCGCCCGGCCAGGCGGCGGAGGCGTCCACCGCCGACTTCCGGGCCGCCGTGGCCGCCGATCATCCGGCCGCCTGGTGGCGCCTCGACGAGGCGTCCGGGATCGTCGCGGGCGACGCGTCGGGCCGGACGGCGGGCACGTACCGCCACGGTCCGAGGCTCGGCGACCCGCGGGTCGCGGCGGGCTCGACCGGGACGGCGGTGGGCTTCGACGGCGTCAACGACTACGTTGGAATCGCCTCGACGCGAGCGCTCAGCCCGCGTCGCACGCTGTCGGTCGAGGCGTGGATCGAGCCCACCCGGCTGCCCGGGGACGGGCGGTTCGCGTCGATCGTCAGCAAGCGCGAGAGCTGGTCCCTCCAGTTCAACGGCCGCCGCCTCGAGTTCACGATCATCCAGCCGGACCACACACGGCGGCGGCTCCAGGCGCGCGCCGGCGCGATCGTCGCCGGCGGCTCGTACCACGTCGTGGGGACCTATGGGCACGGTGTGCAGCGCCTGTACATCAACGGCAGACTCGTCGCATCGCGCCGGCTCGACACGCGCATCCGCGTGAACCGCAACCGGGTCACGATCGGCGCGTGGGGCGGCCGCCAGGAGTTCTTCCGCGGGAAGATCGACGAGGTCGCGGTGTACGACACCGTGCTGTCGCCGACGCGCGTCGACGTCCACTGGATCGCGGGCAGCAAGCCGCACAAGCCCGACAGCCGCGATCCGAACCCGACGCCCAGCCCGACCCCCGGCCCGACCGACCCCGGCGCGGCCGGGGACCCCGGCGCGAGCCCGGACCCCGGCTCGAGCGCCGGTCCGGGCGCGACCCCGACCCCCACGGTCGACCCGACCGCCGATCCCACGTCGACGCCGCCGGGCGACCCGACGCCGTCACCGACCGACGCCGGGACGCCCTCGCCCGCGGTTCCCACCCCGACGCCGACGATTGCGCCGACGCCGGTCCCCACCGTGGCCCCGACACCGACAGCGACACCCACGCCGCGCCCGACGCCGACGCCGATGCCCACGCCGCGGCCGACCCCGAGCCCGACACCCACCGTGGCCCCGACGGTCGCGCCGACGCCAACCCCCAGGCCGACGTCGTCGCCGACGGCGACGCCTGCCCCGACCGCGACGCCCGCCCCGACCCCCGGCGGGACGTCGGGGCCCCGCAAGGGCATGGCCGCGCACTTCATGTGGCAGCCGCTGTCGGACACCAACGCGGACCTCGACCGGATGAAGGCGGCCGGCATGTCGTACGTGAGATTCGACGTGTCGTGGCGCAACAGCGAGCCGACGAAGGGCACGTACCAGTACCTCGACAAGCTCGACCAGGTCATCGCGGCGGTCCAGGCGCACGGGATGCAGCTGACGATGACCGTCATCGAGACGCCCTCGTGGGCGAACGGCGGGGCGGGCATGTTCGCGCCGCCGACCAGCGCCTCCGACTACGCCTCGTTCATGGGCGTGCTCGCGCGCCGCTACGCGAGCCGCCCGGGCATGGTCTGGGAGATCTGGAACGAGGAGAACGACCCGCACTTCTGGACGACCGGCCCGAGTGCCGCCGCGTACACGACGATGCTCAAGGCCGCCTACACGGCGGTGAAGGCGGCCGATCCGGACGCGACCGTGCTCGTCGGCGGGATCCTGTTCAACAACACCGCGTTCCTCGAGGGCATCTACAGCAACGGCGGCGGCGGCTCGTTCGACGGCGTCGCCATCCACCCCTACACGATCAACCGGGCACCGGGCGACACCACGTCCGCGTACTACGGGTTCAAGAACAGCGTCCCGCAGTTCCGGACCACGCTCGGCAACCACGGCCAGGCCTCCAAGCCGATCTACATCACGGAGTTCGGCTGGTCGACGGCCAACGTCTCGGACGCGACCCGAGCACAGTGGTACCACGACGCGGTCGCGATCGCGGACGGCTGGACGAACGTCCCGGGCCTCGGCGCGTACACCATCCACCAGTCGCAGTTCGCCGAGTACGGGCTGATCACGACGGCGGGTGCGCTCACGTCGTCGTGGACCGCCTACGCCGCGGCCAAGTAGCGCGCTGAGGGCCGGCCGCCGGCCCTCGATGCAACCAGCCTGCAAGCGGCAGGCCGGGGCCACCGGCACGCACGGGAGTCGGGATCGGTGACGATCGACGGCGCCGTCTGACGCGTGGCGCCGCTCCTGCGCCCTCGGGGCGGACCTCGAGGGCAGCGACATCGTGGCCACGACCTCCCGTCCCCGCGCCTCCGTCGTGATCTGCGCCTACACCGTCGACCGTTGGGACGACGTCCTGGCCGCGATCGCGTCGGCCCTCGCACAGCCGGACGCAGGCGAGGTGATCGTGGTCGTCGACCACGACGAGGAGCTGTACGGCCGCCTCCGGGCGACCCGGACGGGGGCGACCGTGATCCGCAACGCGGGCCCGCGCGGCCTGTCGGGCGCGCGGAACTCGGGGATCGCGGCGTCGACGGGGCGGTTCGTGGCGTTCCTCGACGACGACGCGCGCGCCGACCCCGGCTGGCTCGAGGCGCTGTTGGACCCGTACGCCGAGCCCGACGTCGTCGGCACGGGTGGCTGCATCGAGCCCGACTGGGACGCGGGCCGGCCGCGCTGGTTCCCGGTGGAGCTCGACTGGGTCGTCGGGTGCACGTACCTCGGGATGCCGGAAGCGCGTGCGGACGTCCGCAACGTGATCGGCGCCGCGATGTCGGTCCGCCGCTCCGCGCTCGACGCGACGGGCGGGTTCGTCGACGCCATGGGCCGCGGGCGGGGGCTGCCGGTCGGCGGCGAGGAGACCGAGCTGTGCATCCGGATGCGCCGCGCGGTTCCCGGGGCGCGCGTCGTCTACGAGCCCGCGGCCGTCGTCCACCATCGGGTGCGCGAGGCCCGGGCCACGCCTCGCTATCTGCTCCGCCGGGCGTGGGCCGAGGGCATCACGAAGGCGCGGGTGTCGCGGTTGGCGGGCGCGTCCGCCGGCCTCGCGACGGAGCGGACGTATGCCACGCGGACGCTGCCGGCGGGCGTCGTCCGGTGTGTCCACGACGCCATCGTCCACCGCGATCCCTGGGCGCTCGCGCGTGCAGGGGCGATCGTCGTCACGCTCCTCGCCGCCGGTGTCGGGCTCGTCGCCGAGTCCGTCCGGGGGCTCCTGCCCGGCGGCTCCCCGTCGCGCGTCGCGCTGCCCGCCGACGCCGTCCGGCCGCTCCGGATCCTGCAGCTGACGGCCCGCTACGCGCCGTTCGTGGGCGGCGTGGAGGTGCACACCCAGGAGGTCGCCAAGCGGCTCGCCGCGCGCGGCCATCGCGTGACCGTCGCGACCACCGACCCGTCCGGGCAGCTGCCGGCCCGCGAGGTGGTCGACGGCGTGGAGGTCGTTCGCGTTGGCGCGTGGCCCGCGGACCGGGACTGGTATCTCGCGCCGGGGCTGCTCCGCCAGGTGGGCGCGCGCCGCTGGGACGTCGTGCATCTGCAGGGGGTCCACACGCTCGTACCGCCGATGGGCGCCCTCGCGGCGATCCTCGGGCGGCGGCGGTTCGTGCTGACGTTCCACAGCGGCGGTCATCCGTCCGCGCTGCGCAACCGGGCGCGCGGGCTCCAGTGGCGGCTGCTTGCGCCGCTGCTCCGCCGCGCGTCGGCGCTCGTCGCCGTATCCCGCTTCGAGGCCGACCGGTTCTCGGCCGCCCTCGGCGTGCCCCGCGACGACATCGAGGTCATCCGCAACGGCGCCGAGCTGCCCGGGCTGGACCGATTGGCGGCGCTGCCGCGCGTCCCGTCTCCGGCCGAGCGCGACGGGGCGCTGCTGGTGTCGCTCGGGCGGCTGGAGCGGTACAAGGGCCACCACCGGGTCATCGCCGCAATGCCGGCGCTGCGCGCGGCGCGCCCGGGAACCCGGCTGCTGGTCGCGGGCAGCGGGACCTACGAGCCGGACCTCCGCCGCCTGGTCGACGACCTCGACCTCGCCGACGCCGTCACCATCGCCTCGGTGCCGCGGGACGAGCTGCCCGACACGCTCGCGAGCGCGTCGCTGGTGACGCTGCTGTCCGACTACGAGGCGCACCCCGTCGCGGTCATGGAAGCGCTCGCGGCGCGGCGCCCGGTGCTCGTCGCCGACACGTCCGGGTTCCGCGAGCTCGCCGAGGAGGGCCTCGTGCACGCGATCCCGGTCGATGCGCCGCCGGAGGCGGTGGCGGAGGCGATCGCCATCGAGCTCGACCGTCCGGCGCCCGAGACCGCGCCCGTCCTGCCGACCTGGGACGACACGACCGATGCGCTCGAGGCGCTCTACCGGCGGGTGGTCGCTCGCTGATGCGGGTGCTCCAGCTCACGGACTTCTACCCGCCGCAGGTGGGCGGCGTGGAGCAGCACGTCCGGCTGCTGTCGCGCGCGCTCGCGCAGCGCGGCCACCACGTCACGGTCGCGACGGTCGCCGCGGGCGGGAGAGCGGCCGATCGCGAGGTCGACGGCGAGGTCGCCGTGCGGCGCCTCACAAGCACGCTCGGCCGCGTGCCGGCGGCACACGTCGAGGCCTCGCGCCCGTTCGCGCCGCCGGCGCCGGACCCCGAGCTCGTGCTCGGCATCGCGGGCGTCCTGCGCGACACGCGGCCGGACATCGTCCACGCCCACGGGTGGATCGCCCAGTCGTACCTCCCGCTCGCGTCGGCGACGCGGGCGCGGTTCGTGGTGACCGCGCACGAGTACGGGCTCGCCTGTCCGCGCAAGGACCTGCGCTACCACGGCGTCGAGGACTGCTCGGGCCCCGGCCTCGCCAAGTGCCTCGGGTGCGCGGCGCAGCACTATGGACCCGTGCGCGGGACGCCGATCACGCTCGGGACGCTGGCCCTCGGTCCGGTCGAGCGGCGGGCGGCGGACCGGCTGATCGCCGTGAGCCGCGCCGTCGTCGAGGGCAACCGGCTCGAGGGCCTCCCGGTCGACGTGATCCCCAACTTCCTGCCGGCGGTCGACGGCCCGGCCGGCGCGGGCGACGGCGCGGCCGATGGCGCGGCGGGTGACGCCGGCGCGGCGAGGGACGTCGACCTCGAGCGCCGCCTGTGGCAGCTCCCTGCCGAGCCGTTCCTGCTGTACGTCGGCGCGCTCGGTGCGCACAAGGGATTCCCGGTGCTGCTGGACGCGTATCGCCGGCTCGCGGCCCCGCCCCCGCTCGTCTCCATCGGGCATCGCTGGGTCGACACGCCATCGGCCCTTCCTGCCGGCGTGACCGTGCTCGAGGACTGGCCCAATGACGCGGTGCGTGCGGCCTGGCGGCGAGCCGTGCTCGGCATCATCCCGTCGGTGTGGCGGGAGCCGTTCGGGATCGTCGCGCTGGAGGCGATGGACGCCGGGCTGCCGGTCGTCGCGTCCGCCGTCGGCGGGCTCGCCGAGGTCGTCGTCGACGGCGTGACGGGGGTGCTCGTGCCACCCGCGGATCCGGCGGCGCTGGCGTCCGCCATCGAGCGGCTCACGGGCGACGCCGCGCTGCGCCGGCGGCTGGGTGAAGGCGCGGCGGCGCGCATCGGCGCGTACCGGCCCGAGGTGATCGTCCCCCGGATCGAGGCGGTGTACCGCAAGGCGCTCGACGGCGACCGTCGCCCGGCACCGCGGGTCGCGAGCGGCGAGCCCGCGCGCCGGAGGGCCGCGTGACGGCGAGCGCGACGCGCACGCTGGGCGCCCGGCGCCACGAGCAGACGCTGACCGAGCGGGTCGCCGCCGCGCCGACGGCCCTCCTGCTCGCGCCGCTGCTCGTGCTGGCCGGCGTCGCGATCCTGGCCTGGGACTACGCGCTGCTCCCGGTCTCACCCGTCAACCACCTCCTGTACTGGACGGGTCTCGGGATCGCGTACGCCGGCGTCGCGGCGATGGGCACCGTCGCCCGGCCGCGGGCGCCGCGGCAGCTCGCCGCGTTGATGACCCTCGGCGTCGTGACGTGGCTGCCGTACCTGCTGCGCAGCCCGGACCGACTGGTGTTCGTCGACGAGCTGTTCCATCGCGACGTCCTCGCGCGCATCCTGGAGCGGGGCCACGCGACCGGCCTCGAGGTCACCATGTTCCCGCTGCCCGGGACGTTCCCTGGTCTCGAGAACGCGACCGTCGGGCTGATCGGGCTGACCGGCCTGCCGATGGACGCGGCGATCCGGCTGATGACGCTCGGCATCCACGCCACGATCCCGGCCGTCGCGTACCTGGCCGTCCGCGGCGTCGGTGTCGGGCGCCGCGGGGCGTTCGTCGCGGGCCTCGTCTACTGCGCCAACACCAGCTTCGCCTTCTTCCATTCGGTGTTCAGCTACGAGTCGCTCGGAATCCTGCTGTTCCTCGGGGTGTGGGCGATGGTCGCGCTGTACCGCGGCGCGCCGCGATCGCATCGCGTCCTCGCCCCGGGCGCCTACCTGCTGTCGCTCGCCGGTCGCGGCCCCGAGGGCGATCCCGCGACGCTCCCCGGCGACCGGCGACGGCTGCTGCTGGTGCTGGCGGCGCTGCCGCTCGTCGCGGGGATCGCCGTGACGCACCACGTCTCGTCGTACCTGCTCGCGGTCAGCCTCGTCGTGGCATGGGTGGCGGCGCGCTTCGTCCGTGCGCGCTCGACGAAGGGGATCCGCGACCTCGCCGTCCTCGCGATCGTGTGCGCGGCGATCTGGCTCGTCGTGTCGATCGACCGCGTCGGCCCGTACCTGTACGACAGCCTCGTCGCGCGGCTGCAGGCGGTGATCGACACGCTGCTCGTCGAGCACTCGCAGCCGCGGCCGCTGTTCGCGAACGCGGACCAGCCGGCGCTGGAGCGGATGCTCGCGTTCAGCTACCCGCCGCTGATCCTCGTGCTGTCGCTGATCGGGCTGTGGGTCGCGTGGCGCAACCGGGCCCGGTCGGTGCTGTGGCTGCCGTTCGCGCTGGTCGGCCCGATCGCGTGGATCCTCACGACCCCGGCCGTCGTCACGCGCAGCGGCGAGCTCGCGTACCGCGCGTGGCCGTTCCTGTTCCTCGGGGTGTCGGTGTTCGTGGCGATCGGCCTCCTCCTCGTGGGCCGTGAGGCCGACCGGTACCGGCCACGCAGCGGCCGCGTCGTGGTCCTGGCCATCGTGGCCGTCCTGCTGTTCGGCGGGATCAGCATCGGCGAGAACCAGGCGGGCCGGTTCCCGGGGCCGCCGACGACGGCCGCGGGCGGCGCGACGAACACGCGCGACGTCGGCGACGCTGCGCGCTGGCTCCTCGCGACGGCCGGGCCCGGACACCTCGTCGCGACCGACGTCGGCACCGCCGTCCCGTTCTCGACCGACGGCCGGCAGCGCATCCTCGGCTGGCAGGCGTGGTACCCGTTCGTGTCCGGCGACCCGGCCGAGATCGCCGACTTCGTCCGCGAGAGCGGAACGGAGTACGTCGTGGTCGACGAGCGGATCACGCAGCTCCCGCCGCGCTACGGGTCGTACTTCGGCGCGCCGCCGATCCCGGCCGACGTGGACCCGGGCGCGCCGTTTCCCACGGATCTCCTCGCCACCCTCGACAACGCACCCGCACTCAACCGGATCTACGACGGGCCGAACATCCGCATCTATCGCGTGAACCCGAACGCGACGACGCCGGGGGCCGGCTGATGGCGGCCGCACCCTCGACCCGCGGCGTGCGTCGCCGCCAGGCGCCCGAGCGACACGCCGCTCGCCGCGGTGCCCGCGTGGAACCGGCGCCGGTGCGGCGCGTCGCCCTCGGCGCCCTCGGGGACCTGCAGCGCCCGGGTGGGATCGAGCTCGCGGCGGTCGTGTTCGCGGGGGTGCTCCTCGCCGCCGTCGCGCTCGCCGGCGGCAGCCGCGCGACCGGCGGCGTGCCGCCCGTCGGGATCGCCTTCGGCGTCGAGCGCGCCGTGAGCGGTCCGGGCAGCACGACGATCCTCACGGTCACGGTCGCGAACCCGCTCGACCAGCCGTTCGCCGGCACCATCACCGCGTCCGGCGGCACCGGCCGCGCCCGTACGCCGATCGACGTTCCGGCCTCGGCATCGGGGTCGGTGCAGCTGTCCATCGCGACGAAGTGCGGGACCCCGGTGCAGCTCGTGCTTGCCGGCGCGAACGGGCCGGTCAGGCAGGCGGTGGCCACGGCGCCGTGCGCCGGCGACGGGGCGGGATGACGCACCGCAGCGCGCTCGCGTGGCTCGTCGCGGCGAGCGCGATCGCCACCGCCGTCGTCGCGCTCGACGCCGCAGGCGTGCCGCTCGGGCCGCTGCGGATCCTCGCCGGCGCGTTCCTGACGTTCGTCGCGCCGGGCGCCGCGCTGCTCGCGGCGGTGCGAGCGCCGTTCCTCGCCGGGATCGCCCGCGCGGTGCTCGCCGTCCCCGTCAGCCTCGGGATCCTCGCCGTGCTCGGCGTGGTCCTCGATCGAACCCCCGCCGGCGTCACGCCGGCGTCGATGGCGATTGGCGCCGCGGTCGTGACCGCGATCCTGCTGGCGATCTCCGAGGTGCGCGACCGGGAGCGCCGTGGCTCCGCCAGCCTCGGTGCCGGCGCGACGGCTCGAGCCGGGGCCCCGCCGCCGGGCGCGCCCGTCCCGCCGCCTGGACCGACCATCGACCCACGGGCGACCGCCGAGTCGAGCGACCCGGCGCCCGGCTCCGACCGTCGCCGCCTGCACGTTCGTGCGCTGATCACGGCCGGCATCGCGCACGTCCGCGACCCCCTGTTCCTCAATGCCTACGCCCTCGGCCTGAGCGGCGTCGTCACGTCCGGCCTGGGGGTCGTGTACTGGGCGGTCGCGGCGCGCGCCTACCCCTCGGACGTCGTCGGCGTGAACGCCGCGCTCCTGTCGCTCGTCACGCTCCTGGCGAACGTCGCGCAGCTCAACCTGCGCTCCGGGTTCGGACGCTTCCTCCCCGTCGCCGGCGACGGGATGGCGCGCCTCGTCCGCGGCGGGTACCTGATCACGACGCTGATCGCCACGGTGCTCGGGCTGCTCGTGATCGGGATGCTCGCGGCAGCGCCGTCGCTGCTGCCGGGTGTCGAGCTCACGTCGGCGCTCGCCGTGCTGTTCCCGCTGACGGTGATCCTGTGGACGGTGTTCACCGTGCAGGACCACGTGCTCATCGGGCTGCGGCGGTCGACCATCGTGCCCCTCGAGAACGGGGTCTTCGCCTTGGCGAAGGTGATCCTCCTCGTCCCGTTCGCGGGCCTGCTCGCCGGGTACGGGATCCTCGTCTCGTGGCTCCTGCCCACCGCCGTCGGCGCCGTCATCGTGACGGGCTGGATCCTGCTCCGCCTCGTGCCGCGGCGCCAGCGCGAGGCGGCCGCGACGGCCGCACCGGCGGATCGGGTGACCGCGAACGACGTCGTCCGGTACGTCGGGGCCGACTACGTCGGTGCGCTGTTCGCCATCGGCTCGACGTCGATCCTGCCCGTCATCGTGCTGTCGACCGTCGGTGCGACCTCGAGCGCGCACTGGTACATGGTGTCCCTGATCGCGATGGCGACCCAGCTCGTGCCGTCGGTGCTCGCGACGTCGCTGCTCGTGGAGGTTGCCGCGTCGAGCGCCTCGTTCGAGGCGGACGGGTCGCGCGTGCTGCGGCAGCTGCTGGTGCTGCTCGGGCCGATCGTCGTCGTCCTCGTCGTGTTCGCGGACCCCATCCTGTCCATCTTCGGCGCCGACTACGCCCGGGAGGGCGCGACCGCGCTGCGGCTGATGGCGGTCGCGGGCATCCCGTACGCGCTGATCAACCTCGCGTTCATCCGGCTGCGGATCGAGCGCCGCATGCACCTCGTCGTCGCGGCGCAGGTCGTCCTCGCGCTGCTGCTCGTCGTCCCCGCGATCGTCGTGCTCCCGGTGTACGGGATCACCGGTCTCGCGCTCGTGATCCTCGCCGCGCACATCCTGGTGGCGGTCCCGCTGAGCGTGGCGGAGCTCCGGCCGCTGCTCGCGGCGTTCGTCGCGGACGTGCGCGCCCTGCGGCGTCCGCCCGAACCGTCGCCCGGTCCCGCCCGGGTCATCGGCCCGGCGGCGCCGCCACTCGGCGGACCGCGTCCGCGTACGCCGCGAAACCGGGGTCCGCACGCCCATCCCGGAGGAGGCCGAACGCCGGGTCGTCCGCGGCGTCGAGCACGTACACCGCCATGGCGTCGATCTCGGGGCGCGCCGCCACCATCGTGACGGCCTGCGCGAGGTAGTCGGCGCGGGTCCGGGCGTCGACGCCCGGCTGGATCGCCCAGCCGACCTCGGTCAGCCACATCCCCCTGCCCTCGTCGCCGTGCTCGACCATGACCCGGCGCAGCCCGTCGATCGTGCCGAGGAAGCTGTGGTACGGATCGCCGGTGTCCCACGGGGCGCGGACCTGCGCATATGGGTGGACCGCAAGGCCGTCGAACGCGCCGCCCGCGCCGTCGGCGTACATCCGCTCGAGGAACGTCGTGTCGCCGTACAGGAGGCTGCCGCCGAGGACCGTGACGCCCGGGTCCGCGGCATGGATGGCGGCCGACGCCGCGACGAGCAGCGCCGTGTACGCCGCAGGATCGGGCCGCGGCTGCCAGAACCGCGGGTCGTTGGGCTCGTTCCAGATCTCCCAGGCGACGTCGCGGTTGGCGTATCGGCCGGCGAGCCGCCCGATGAACCGGGCGTAGGTCGCAGGGTCGACGGGCGGGACCCAGCCGCCACGGCCGCCGTTGGCCCAGTCGGGCGTCTCGATCACCGTGATCACGGCGCGCATCCCTCGATCGGCGACGGCGTCCATCACGGCGTCGAGCGTGTCGAGGCCCGTGAGGGTTCCCCGGGCCGGCTCCATCGCCCGCCACGAGACGTCGAACCGGACGAGGCCGAGACCGGCGCCACGGATCGAGTCGAGGTCGGCCACCGCATCGGCCGGGTCCCCTCCCCACAACAGGTGCGCCACCATTCCGAACCGCTGCGACGGCGCGACGACGGTCGTCGGGGACGGCGCCGGCGACGGGGTGGCCGTGGCTGCCGACGGTGTGGCGGGCGATGGCACGGCACCCGGAGCGCCCGAGCGCGGCGCGAGCCCGACGAGGTCGCCCGGCGCCGAGCCGGTTGCCGGGGGCGAGGCCGACGGACGGCCCGCGACGACGAGCAGCCCGGCCAGGAGCACGGCGAGGATGGCCCCGACGAGTGCGACCGTCCGCCCCGCGGAGCGGTCTAGCGCCACCCGGCGCGGTGCCCCGCGATCGACGCGTCGCCGATCGAGCGCACGGGCAAAACGGTCGCGACCGGCGCCGCCAGGGCGAGGGCCGCGGTCCAGCGGTCGCCGACGTCGAGGTCGACGACGCGCAACGCGGGTGCGGCGGCGTGTCGCGGTCCCGCGGCGTCTCCCGGGGGCGCCGCCGTGTCGCCGCCGAACCCGGTGCCGAGCGCCTTCAGGACCGCCTCGGTCCGGGTCCACCGGCGGAGGAAGGCGCGCCGGTCTCCGTCGCGCGCCTCGGGACCCGCGGCGCCGTCGGCCGCGGCGCGATCGAGCAGCTCCCGTTCGATCCACGCCATCTCCGCCGTCGACAGCGAAGGGTCCACGGCCTCGACGTCCACGCCGACTCGCTGCCCCGGGGCGACGGCCACGAGCACGAGCCCGTCGGTGTGCGCGAGCGAGCACCCGAGATCGCTTCCGTCGACGCGGGGCGCCTGGCCCGGACCGGCCACCAGCGGCACCGCGTCGGTCCGCCAGCCGTCGCGCGCCGCGACGAGCCGTCGCAGCACGGCGTGCGCACGCGCGAAGGCCGCGGCATCGACGCCACGGGCGAGCTGCCGCATCCGCGCGAGCTCGTCGGGCGACAGGACCGCAAGATCGGACGGGTCGGGCGCGGACGGTGCCGCGGCGGCCACGACGGTCACCCCCGGCGCGCCGTCCACGCGGAGCCGCCCGGCGGGGGCGTCCGCCGCCAGCTCGATCACGGCGGCATCCCGGGCGGCGGCTCGCGGATGACGTCGGCGCCCGTGGGTGCGGCGGCCGCCTTCGCGGGCAGCGCGCGGCGGATCGCCGCCGCGGTGGACCGGACGAGCGGTTCGACGAGGACCGTCAGGTGGCTGCCGGGGATCGGGATGACCTCAAGCCCGCCGCCCGCGACCTCCGCCCACCCCTCGCGGTGGTCGTACACGGACGGGGGTCGCTGCGAGTGCTGCGCCCAGAAGTACGTGATCCGGCCCGGGTAGCGCGGCGGGTCGTAGCGCCGCGACGCGAGGCGGTCCGCGGTGAGCCACTCCATCTCCTCCGGCCCGTAGGGGTGCTCGGGAAGCGCGCCTCGGGCCGCCTCGGGGACCCGGTCGTGGACCCACTCGAGCGCATGCGCGCGGGCGTTCTGGCGCGCAATGAGGACGCGGTTCCGGAGGTACTCGCGGCGTGCCGGCCCGCTGAGCGGCTGCACGAGCGCGGCGAGGTTGAGGAGCCGGCGCGGGATCGACCGCGGCACCGACCACGGCCCGTGCTGCTGGAGGCCGGGCAGCCGGGTGTCGACGACACCCAGGAATGCGACCTGCTCGCCGGCGCGCAGGAGCTGCGTTGCGACCTCGAGCGCCACGAGGCCCCCGTACGAGAACCCGAGCAGCCGGTACGGGCCGAACGGCCGCACGACGCGCAGATCACGGACGTAGCGCGCCGCGAGGTCCTCGATGTGCTCGTACACCCGGCCGTCGTCGAGGTGCCGGGTGTGCAGCGCGAACAGTGGCTGGTCGTCGCCGAGGTGGCGAGCGAGGTGGCGCAGGAACAGGATCCGCGAGCCGACGCCCGGGATCACGAACACCGGAGGGCGCGTGCCGTTCGTCTGGACGGGGATCACGCTGTCCGGGATCCCACCGGCCGGCGTCCGGCCGTCGGCGAGCGGCTTCGCAGCAATGGCGGCGCCGTCGGGCCCCGTCTCGCCCTCGACGACGCCGGCGAGGCCGCGCGGTGTCGGGTGCCGGAACAGCGACCGGACCTGGACGCGGACACCGGTGCGGGCCTCGATCCGCGGGATCAGCCGCGCCGCGAGCAGCGAGTGCCCGCCGAGGCGGAAGAAGTCATCGTCGGGCCCGACGGGGCGACCCAGCAGCTCGGTGAAGATCGCGCGGATCGCGTCGACCGTGGCGTCACCGCCGGCGGCCGTGATCGGGGCGCCGGCACCGGCCTGCACGGCGCCGAGCCCGGCCGATGCCGCGCCCGCCGCGAGCGCCTCGCCGGTCGACAGCGGAGCACCGGCGGCCCAGTCCGGGTCGGGCAGCGCCTTGCGATCGACCTTCCCGTTCGGCGTCCGCGGGAGCGCGTCGAGGCGCACGAACAGGCGCGGCACCTTTGCGGCCAGCATCCGGTCCGCGAGGTAGTCCCGCAGCTCGTATTCATCGAACGCGTCGCCCTGGGGCACGACGTACGCCACGAGGGCGGTGTCCCCGGCGGCGTCCGGCCGGGCGACGACGGTGCACGCGCGGACGGACGGGTGCGAACCGAGCTCGGCCGCGACCTCGGACGGCTCGATGCGGACGCCGAGGATCTTGACCTGGTCGTCGAGCCGGCCGTGGATCTCGAGGACGCCGTCCGGCCGGTAGCTCCCGCGGTCGCCCGTGCGATACACGAGGTCCGACGGGTCGTCGGTGAACGGGTTCTGGATGAACGGCGGGCGTGGGTCCCCGGACGCGCCGAGGTACCCGAGCGAGCGGTAGGGCGTCCGGATGACGATCTCGCCGAGCTCGCCCGAAGCGCATTCGCGGTCGCCGTCGAGCACCAGCGCCTGCGCCCCGGGCATCGCGTGCCCGACGGGCTGCACGCCGGGCTCCGGCTCCGGCCCGATCTCCGCGAAGCACTTGGCCAGGGTCGTCTCGGTCGGGCCGTAGAGGTTGCCGATGCGTGGCGTGCTGAACCGCTCCCGCCAGCGGCGGACGAGCGCACCGGGCAGCGGCTCGCCGGCGAACAGCACCCAGCGGAGGTCCGGCAGCTCGAAGCCCTCGGGGACGTCGGACAGCCAGAAGGTCGCGATCGTCGGCACCGCGTGGATGAGCGTGATCCGGTCGTCGCGCAGGAACTGCAGCAGGTCCGCGGGCGGCGTCGTGCCCGGCACGAGCGGCGGGAGGTGCAGCGCGGCCCCCGACACGAGCGGCAGGAAGATGTCGCGCAGGACGACGTCGAACGACAGCCCCGTCAGCTGCGCGGTGCGGTCGCCGGGGCCGATCCCGGTCGCGTCGCGCTCCCAGCCGAGGAAGTGGCTGAGACCGCGCTGGCGCCCGACGATCCCCTTCGGCTCGCCCGTCGTGCCCGAGGTGAACAGCAGATATGCCGGATCGTCGCCGTCGATCGCCGGCAGCTCGTAGCCCGCGGCCACGCCACGCTCGCGCTCGCCGACCGTCGGCTCGGCCGGGATGCTGAACCGCCGGGCGCCCAGCGACTCGACGTCGATCAGCTCCATGCCGTCCGTTTGGCCCGCCTCGATCAGGATGCGGGCGCCGGCGCGCCACAGCATGTCGTGCCGGCGCCGCGCGGGGAGCAGCGGGTCGAGCGGGACGAGCACGGCGTTGCGCGCGAGGACCGCGAGGAGGCTGGTGATCAGCCCGTGACACTTCGCGCCGGTCACAGCGACGGCGTCGCCCGGGCCGATGCCCAGCTCCTCCAGCTCCGCGGCGAGCGCGAGCGCCGCCGTTCGGAGCTCGCCATACGACCACGTGCGGGCGCCGAGCACCAGGGCGGGCGCCGACGGGTCCCGCTCGGCGGCCTCGAGGACCATGGCGATCAGCGGCTGGAACGGCTCGACGGCGATCGGTTCGCGCGGGTCGGGGAGCGCGCGGCGGCTCGGCGCACCGTTCCGGTGCTTCCGGCGGGACCCGCCGGCGGGACGAGCGGAGCTGGGGCTGACGGTGGTCTTGGACACGATCACTCACAGGCGGCCGGCGGACGGCCGGCGGACGGATGCCTACCATCGCGCGGGAGGCGGCGCTGCGGCGCTGCACGGACCCCCGCTGCGGCTATCGAGTTGCTCGCGGTCAGGGTGGCGAGGGCGCGCCGCTCGACGATGACGACCCCGTCGGGACGACGGACGGCGGCGGGGACCCCGGCGGCACGGCCGGTTCGGCAGGCGACGCCGCCGACTGCGGCGTCGATGGCGCCGGTGTGGATGCGGCCGGTGTCGCGATGGGCGCCGCCGTCGGGACGGACGGTGGAGCGGCCGACGGGCTGGCGGTCGCGAGAGGCGTCACGGTCGGCACGGATGTGGCGGCACGCGGCACGCCGGTTCCGTTCGTCTTGGGCGTCGAGGCCGGCGCGGCGGTTGCTGGAGCGGCCGTTCCCGCAGGTGCCGACCCCGCGCCCGCGGTCCAGTGCGCGGCGACGCGCGCCGCGGAGAGCGCCGAGCCATAGGCGGCGACCTCGTCGATGGTGCCCGTGAAGAACTCCTTGCCACCGTTCCAGGAGCCGATGCGCAACGCGTTGGACGTGACCGACGCGGGCCCCGTGAGCGCGGCCGAGGCGACCTGGGTGCCGTTGAGGTAGAGGCGCTGCGTGGACCCGTCGTAGGTGCCGACCACGTGGTACGTGGTGCCCGCGACGACCGCGCCCGCGGGCGC
>JAICUI010000117.1 GCA_025935925.1 Chloroflexota bacterium | reverse complement strand
CCTGGTCATCGACGGATCGACCGTCGACATCGGCGGCCGGCGGCTCGACGAGGGCGCCGTCATCTCGATCGACGGCTCGACGGGCGAGGTCTTCGAAGGGGTCGCCGCCGGCGTGGAGGAGGTCGTCCCGGAGGCCGGGGTCCTGCTCCGATGGGCGCGCGAGCTCCGGATCGAGGTGGACGCGGCCGAGCACGAGCCGGCGTCGTCGTCCGACGGCACCGTGTCCCGCGACGACGTGCTCCGGGCGCTCGTCATCAAGGGCTACGGCGACGGTCTCGCGCTCGCACCGGCCCTGGGCTGCTCGCCCGACGATGCCGCTCGCGTCGTCACCGAGCTGGTCGACGCGGGGTTCGCGGAACCCGGCGCGGGCTCGTTCCGCCTGGCGGCGCCCGGTCGCGAGGCGGCGATGGCGCTCCTCGACGCGGACCGGGACGCGTGGGGTCCGGAGTCGGCCGATGCCGCGCTCGATGCGTTCCTCGGCCTCGACGCGCGCATGAAGCAGATCGTCACCGACTGGCAGATGCGTGGCCCGTCGACCGTCAACGACCACACGGACGCCGCATACGACGCGGCCGTCCTCGCGCGGCTTGCGGAGCTCCACGCGGACGTCGATGCCTGGCTCACGCCGCTCGTCGCGGGTCTTCCGCGCCTCGGCCGGTACGGCACCCGCCTCGCCGCGGCCAATGAAGCCGCGCAGGGCGGCAACGGCAAGTTCGTCGCGTCCCCGCGCGTCGACAGCTACCACTCGGCCTGGTTCGAGCTCCACGAGGACCTGATCCGGCTCGCCGGCCGCACCCGCGAGTCCGAGACGGCCGCCGGGCGCGCCTGACCGCGCTCGCGCATGACGCGACCGCCGCCCTCGCCGTCAGCGCTCACCGACGGGACCGTGGTCCTGCGCCGATCCGAGCGGCGCGATCTCACCCGCGATCGACCTCGGCATCCACGACCCGGACGTGGTTCGCTGGATCGGCCCGCCCGGGGATTCGGCCGCGGACCAGCCGCCTCCCGCGTTTCGGAGCGCGCGGACGGGATTCAGCAAACTGCTGGTCAGCGATCCGTAGCGAGGCCGGCTCGGCACGGCCGTCAGCTCACGGATCACGGCTCAAGGGTCAGTCGGCGGCCGGAAAGCGCCCCGCCGCGACGCACCGTCGCTGAATCCCGGCTCGCGGCTCGCCGATGTCGGGCGCCGAACCGCTTCGACGACCGTGAGTCGCGTCGCGCGCGCCCAAGCGCCGACGCGGGGAACCCTGCGCCCGAGGGCAGCGACTGGCAGTCGCGACGCGCCCGAGCGGCGCGGGAGTCACGCCTTCGGCGGCTCCTTCGCGGGGTACGTCGTCGACGTCGGCGCCGTGAGCTTGTCGTAGAGCGCGCCCGCGTTGCGCTCCTGGATGTAACCCATCATGTATTCCTGCCCGATGTCGACCGGGTAGCGATCGGCGAAGCTGACGCGGGCGATCGTCTCCTCGCGGGAGAGGCCGTCGGCCACGGCGAGCGCCACCGCGCTCTGCCACTCCAAGAGGAACGCGCGCTGGCGGGCGAGGTACGACGCCGGCTGGACGGGCCCGTGCCCCGGCACGACATGCTCGATGTCGAGCGCCCGGATCCGGTCCAGCGCCGCGATCCACTGTTCGACGTCGGACGTCATCAGCCACGTCGTGCATTCCGAGAAGATCGTGTCGCCGGTGAACACCGTGCGCTCCTCCGGCACGTACACCGCGACCTGGCCCGGCGTGTGCCCGGGCGTGTGCAGCAGGTGGAACGTCCGGTCGCCGACCTTGAGCGTCACGTCGCCGGTGAACACGATGTCGGCCGTGCCCATGGCCGCGTAGTAGGCGGCGCGCTCGGGGACGAGAGCGGCCCCGGCCGGATCGTCGGTCGGCAGCGCCTCGAGCGCGTACTCGAACGGGTCCAGCTCCGGGAACACCGTCATGAACCTCTCGTGGACGCCCTGGTGATGGACGATCGTGGTCAGGCCCTTGAACCAGTAGTTGCCGAAGATGTGGTCGACGTGGTGCTCGGTGTTCACCAGGTACTGGATCGGGCCGTGGCCCTCGACGAGGTCACGCCACTCGACCGCCCTCGACGGCAGCTGCGGCGTGTCGATCATCACGGGG
>JAICUI010000024.1 GCA_025935925.1 Chloroflexota bacterium | reverse complement strand
CGCGGGGCGATCGCCGCGGTCGACGGACGCGGGGTCGAGCCGCGGGTCGCGCTCGATGATCCTTCCCCGGAGCTCCGTCAAGGGCGATGACGGCGCCTCCCCGAGCTCCCGGTCGAGCGCCGCCGCGACCGCGTCGTACACGGCAAGGGCGTCAGCCTGACCCGAGGCGACGTACACCGCCTCCATCGCGTGGGCGGCGAGGCGCTCGTCGGTCGGGTCGTCCCGGAGCAGGCCGCGCAGCTCCGCCGCGACCTCCGCGTGGCGGCCGAGCCGGAGATCGGCCTCGATGCGCGCGTCGAGTGCCAGGCGGCGCAGCCCGTCGAGCCGCGCGACCTCCGCCTGCGCGAACGGCTCGTCGCGCACGTCGGCGTATGCGTGGCCTCGCCACAGCCCGAGCGCCCGTCGCAGGACCGCTGCGGCGAGGGCCGGGTTCCCCTGGGCGAGCGCCGCGCGGCCCTCGGTGACGAGCCCGCTGAAGACGTCCGCGTCCAGGCCGGCCTCCGGGAGCTCGAGCCGGTAGCCCGTCGGGGTCGTCCGGATGGCGACCGCCGCCGGCAGCCGCTTCCGGAGCTGCGACACGTAGACCTGGAGCAGCTTGGCGGCGGACGCCGGCGGACGCTCGCCCCAGATCGCGTCGATCAGCTCGTCGGCGGTGGCGGAACGGTGGCGGCCGGCGAGCAGCGCCAGCAGCAGCACGCGCGGCTTGTTGGCGGGCGGCGGGACGCGCCGGGCGCCGTCCGTGACCTCGAGCGGTCCCAGCACCTGGAGGAGCACCCCGTCACTCCGTCGGACGGCGCCGGCCACGGGCGGCGGCACCGGGTCGCGGCTCGGCCATCCGCCTAGCGTAGGGGCTGCGCTTCGCCGTCGAGACGCGGCGGGCTCACGCCTCGGCGCCCTCCTCGAGGGTCGCGTCGGGCTCGGCGGGCGCCGGGCGCCGCCGCCTCGGCGCAGTGCGATCGAGCCGCTCGACGTCCCGGCGACGCAGCAAGTAGCCCCCGGGCCCACGGCTCGCGGCGAGCCGTCCACCCCGGATCGCGCGCCGGAGCCATCCCGCGTCGCGGCCGACGGCGAGCGCCGCCTCGCTCACGGTCAGCGGGTCTCCGGCCTGGTAGAAGTCGCTGTGGTGGCCGAGATCGCTGTGGTACAGGGCGCCGGTGTCGACGCGATACGACGCCGGCGCCCCGCCCGGCTGCCCGAACCGCCCCCGCTCTCGCCGCTGGTCGTACGCGCGGCGCTTCGCCGGTCGCCCGAGCGTGTCGTACGCGCGCGAGATCGCCTTGAAGCGCTTCTCGGCCTCCGGGTCGGGCGGGCCCCCGGCGCGGGTGTCGGGGTGCAGGTCGCGCGCGAGCCGCCGGAAGGCAGCCTTGATCTCGCCCTCGGTCGCGGTGCGCGCTACGCCGAGCGTCGCGTAGTGGTCGGGTCGCGCCATGGTGGCGTGAGTGTGCGGTGTGTCAGCCCTTCACGGGCGCCATCACCGACGCCGCGATGTCGCGATTGAGGTGCGCCCCGAGCGGCGTGTACGGCTCGCGGTCCTGGTTGCACAGGTCCATCGCGATCCGGGCGTAGACGAGCGCTGCGTCCGTGAGGTCCTTCACCTTGAACGACTTCGTCGTGGCGTGCGACCGCGACCGCGGCGCGTAGGACAGCGCCGGGATCCCGAGCTCGTTGAACGCGTTCGTGTCGCGCCACATGCTCGTCACGGGGTCGGCGACGATCATCGGCGGCTCGTCGAACACCTGGTCGTGCGAGCGGCGGATCGTCTCGATGAGGCGCTCGGCACCCTTCGCCTCGAACCCCGGCCGGTACAGGAACAGCTCCACGGTGCCCTCGACGCCGACCTCGCGCAGCACGCCCCGGATCTCGTCGCGCACGTCGAGCGGGTTGGCGCCGGGCAGGATCCGCGTGTCGACGTAGAACGCGCACACCTGCGGCGCGCTGGTCAGGTTGAACGGGTAGCCCGCGCGGATCGCGTTGACGTTTGCCTTGGGCACGATCGTCCCGACCTCGCTGCGGTACGTGTTCCGCTGCTGGTAGTCGTACGCCCAGCGCTCCATCGCCTCGATCACGGCGGCGGCGCGCACGATCGCGTTGGGCGAGTCGGACAGCCCGGTGGGCCGCGGCAGGTACGGCGAGTAGTAGCGCGGCGTGTCGGTCACGACCGTGACCTTGAAGTGCGCCTTCCCGGGCTCGATGCCGACGATTCCGAAGCCGGTCCCTTCGGCGACCAGCGCGAAATCGGCGACGGCGCCGTGCGTGACCATGAAGCGCGCGCCGAGGTCCTTGCTGAGGTACCCGGGGCCCTGCCACTCGTCGACGGGCTCGCGGCTGATCTCACCGGCAACCGCGCTGACGATCAGGTCGCCCTTGAGCGGGTAGCCCGCGTCGCGGATCGCCTTCGCGGCGACGAGGAACGCCGCCATCGGCCCCTTGTCGTTGACCACGCCGTCGCCGAAGATCTCGTCCCCCTCGACCCACGCCGAGTGGTACAGCCGGTCCAGGGGGTCCCTGGCCGACCACACCGCGTCGGGGCGGAGGGTCGTGTCGAGGTGCGAGTTGAAGATGAGGCTGTAGCCGCCGCCGGAGCCGTCGAGCCACGCCGCGACGTTGAACCGGTCCTCGGTCAGGGCGAACTTGCGCGGCCGGAAGCCGTTCCCGGCGAGCCAGTCGTGGACGAACTGGCCGGCCGCGCCCTCGCTGCCGGTCGGGCTGTCGATGTTGCCGAGGGCGAGCGCGAGCTGCACGACCTCGTCCGGGTCGATCCTCGCGACGACGTCGTCGGGGGTCATGGGGCGGCCTCCTTGGCGGGTGACGGGACGGAACGCGGATCACGGGTGGTTGCCGGCGGCTCGGGCAGCGGCGAGGCCCCGTCCGGCGTCGGGGTCGCCGCGGTGGCGGTCGCGGCCTGCTGCGTCGACGGGGCCGCGGCAGCCTCGGGAACGGCGAGGTCCACGCGTCGCGGGACGCCGATTCGGGCGAGGACCGATGCCGTGAGCAGGATCACCGCCGCGACGATGATCGCCGCGTGGACGCCCCACGTGTCCATGATCACCGCGAGCAGGATCGGGCCGATCAGGGCGCCGAGGTCGGACGAGAAGCGGTACCCGCTGAGCGCCATGGTGCGCTGCCGCGGCGGCACGATCTCGCTGAGGAGCGCCGTCTGCGAGCTCGAGAAGAAGTCGCCGAGCCCGATGATCGCGGCGACGAGCAGGAACGACAGGTAGTCGCCGGTCAGCAGGAAGGCGAGGTCGCCGATCGCGACCGCGGCGAGGCCGACCGAGATCACCCGGCGCCTCCCGACCCGGTCGCCGAGCATCCCGCCCGGCGCCATGACGATGAACCCCGTGATGGCCATCGCGGCGATGGCCGTCGCGATCGAGACGCCGCCGAGCCCGAGGACCGTCGCCGCGTACAGCGGCAGGATCGTGTTCCGGACGCCGTGGCGGTGGATCATGTTCGCGACGACGCCGCCGTTCGTGACGGCGAGGGCGACGGTCTTGCGGTGACCGTGGAGCACGCGCGGGTCGTCGGCGCCGTCGCCCTTCGCCTGCTGCTTCGGTCGCAGCTCGATCCGGCCCAGGATCGGCAGCAGGATGAGCGCCGCCGCGACGGCGAGGACGGCCGTGATCGCGAACGTCGAGCGCCACCCGAGGATCGCGCCGAGGATGCCGCCCAGCAGCGGATACACGGCGATCCCGACGTTGTTCGCCATCGGGTACATGCTCATGACCTTGCCCCGGTCCGCCGCCGTGGCCGTCGAGGACAGGGCCGCGAGGATGATCGTCGCGAGGATCGCCACGCCGATCCCGCTGCCGACGCGCGCGGCGATCAGGACCTCGACCGTGGACGAGGTGAACCCGACCACCGATGCGATGATCAGCACGATCGCGGCGATCAGCGACAGCCGCATCGGCGGCACGCGCGTCGCGAGGAAGCCCGCCGGCAGGTCGACGGCGATCCGGGCGAGGCCGAACGCGCCGACGATGACGCCCGCGGTCGAGATGCTCACGCCGAAGTCGTCGCGGATCGCGGGCAGCAGCGGGGTCATGATGTTGGTCGCCGAGACCGTGCAGAACATCGAGACGCCGAGCAGCACCGCGTTGCGCGGCAGCCAGGCCGTCCGGCCGCGGGCCGGCAGGGCGACCCCGCTCATGCGGGCTGGGCTCCCGCGGGCACGCCGATGCGCGCCGGCCCGGACGGCACGCCGAGCTTCGCGATCAGGCTGCCGCTGGCGACGATGACCGCGCACACGACGATCGCGACGTGCGGCCCGTAGACGTCCATCAGGTACGCGAGGAGGAACGGCCCGACCAGCGCGCCGATGTCGACGAAGAACCGGTAGCCGGCGAGGACGTGGGCGCGCTGCCGCGCGGGCACCAGCTCCGAGAGCAGCGCGGTCTGGGACGAGGAGAAGAAGTCGCCCGAGCCGACGATCGCGGCCGCGAGCAGGAACGTCAGGAACCCGTTGACGCCGAGGAACGCGAGCTCGCCGACGGCGACGACGAGGAGCCCGATGACGACGATCCGCTGGCGGCCGATGCGGTCGCCCAGGCGCGCGCCCGGCGTGACGACGATGATCCCGACGATCGCCATCATCGCGATCCCCGCCGCAATCTCGAACGGCCCGAGGAACAGCACGGACGCCGCGAACAGGGGCAGGAGCGTGTTCCGGAACCCGTGGCGGTTGATCATGTTGCACACCACGCCCGCGTACACCGACCCGAGCGCGACGACCCGGCGCCGTGGCGTGAGCGCGAAGTCGGCCTCCTGCGTGCGCCCCGAGACCGCCTCCTGCTTCTTGCCGCCCTCGATACGCGGCAGGATGCGCATCAGGATCGCGCCCGAGACGAGCGCCCCGGCGGCGGCGACGACGAACGTGAACCGCCACGTGAGGAGGGCGCCGATCGCGCCGCCGAGCAGCGGGTACACCGCGATGCCGGTGTTGTTCGCGAGCTGGAACACGCTCATGACCTGCCCCCGGTTCGACACGCCGGCGGTCCAGCTGAGCGCGGTGAGCACCACCGTCGTCAGGAACCCGCTGCCGAGGCCCGACATCACGCGGGCGGCGATCAGCCACTCGACCGTCGGCGCGACCGACCCCAGGGCGGAGCCCACCGCGAGCAGCGCAACGCCCACGACCGCCAGCCGGCGCTCGCCGATGCGGTCGAGGATGATCCCGGACGGCAGGTCGGTCAGCAGCCGCGCGAACCCGTACGTCGAGACGACGAGACCCGCGGTCGCGATCGAGATCCCGAGGTCGTCGCGGACCTGGGGCAGCAGCGGCGTCAGGATGTTGGTCGCGGCGATCGCGAAGAACAGCGCGAGCCCGAGCATCCGCGCGTCGGGCGGGATCTCGGAGAAGCGCGACGGGCGGGGGGCGTCGCCCGCGGGCGGCCGGGAGCGAGGGCCGCGCAGCCGCACGATCAGCCGGCGGCCGGGTGCCCGGACCCGTTGTGGCCGTCGGTCGCGGCGGCTGCCGCGGCGGCGGCCCGCTCGACGTCCGCCGGCTGCGTCTCGCGTGCGAGGGCATCGAGCGTGCGCCCGACGTCGGCCGGCGTGATGGACTCCGGAGCGAGCGCGAGATCGCGCGACGAGGCCGCGGTGCGGACGATCAGCTTGCGCACCTGGCGGGCGTCGAGCCCGGCGGCGGCACAGGCGGCCGCGAGCTCGCCCAGGTCGTCGGGCACCGAGGCGCCCACCTCGCGGAGCGTGTCGGCGAGGATCGAGGCGATGGCCTCCGCACCGGGCAGGCCGATCTCCTCGATGAGGTCGGCGCGCGACAGGAACGCCGGATCCACGCCGGACCGGAAGTTCGTGGTCGCCAGGAACAGCACGTTGGGGTACGTCCGCGCGACCTGGTCCACGCCGGACAGGACCGCGTCGGTCGCCCGGTGCACGTCCACCGGGTTCGTCTCGAGCGAGGCGCCGGAGCGGTTGACGACCAGCGACTCGACCTCGTCGACGAGGACGACGATCGGCCGGCCGCGGCGCGCGAGGTCCGGGATCGTCCGCTCGAACAGCCGCGCGACGGAGCGCTGGCTCTCCCCGAGGAGCTGGCTCGGGAACGCGTGGGGGTCGATGTCCACGAACAGCATGGGGCCGTCGCCCAGGACCCGTGCCGCCTCGTCCGCGAGGCCGCCGGCGAGCGTCGTCTTCCCCGTCCCGGGTGGTCCCGCGAGCACGAGCAGCCCGTGCAGCCCGAGCCCGATGTCGCCCGTGCGGCCACGGTGCCGCAGCGTGAAGAGCACGTAGTTGAGAAGCCGCTCCTTGAGGCCCGGCGCGACGAAGATGCGCTCCCAGCGGCCGCGCCAGTCATCGTCGGGCAGCTCCGTGAGGCGGACGATCCCCTCGACACCCGGCGGGACCTGCGCGACCGGCATCCCCTAGCCCTCCGGCCGCCCTTCGAGGTGGTCGGGCCAGACCACCCCGGTCAGGTCGGGCGCATCGAGGGTCGGCAGCTCCTCGAACAGGTTCAGCGGGTCCATCAGGATCCGCATCATGTCGTACAGGGCGTCGAAGTTGTGGACGCGCACCAGGCGCGCCGTCTTGTCCTTCGACGCGTTGAAGTGCTGGTGCCACTGCCAGTGGTCGACGACGACGAGGTCGCCGGCCGCCCAGTCGTGGCGGACGTCGTCGATGATCGAGTAGCCCTCGCCCGACACGCCGTACAGCCACGCCTCGCCGCCGTGGCGGTGGCGCGACTGGTACAGCCCGGGCGCGAGCTCGTGCATCACGGCGCTCAGGCCGGCGGTGTGGTACCCGATCGACTTGTCGACGAGGAACAGGCTCCGCGCGCCGCGCTTCGTGACGAGCCCCCGCACGTCCTCGAAGCGGGTCACCAGCCGGGCGGATTCGGTGCCCTCGTACTGCCGCGCGAGGCGCTGCGTGCGCCGGGCGTACGGGTCGTCGCCGGTGATCGGCTCCACCTGGCGCGGCCGCGGCGGCAGGTCCTTGACCGGCGTGTCGCCGCCTTCCTCGAGCAGCGCGACGCCGAACTGCTCCAGCATCGGCTCGACGCTCCAGGTGTGGAACCGGGCGGGCCTGTCGCCGTCGTTCCCGTGGCGGTGCCACGCCCACGATGGCAGGTGGAGCGTGTCCCACGGCCGCCAGTCGATCCGCTGCCCGTCGATCTCGGTCCAGCCGGACCCCTCCTCGACGAACATGATCGCGTCCCACGAGTGGCGGTGGATCGTCGTCGTGACGCCCGGGTCGAGCTCGTGGACCGTCGCGTCGAGGTTCTTCGTCGGGCGGTCGCCGTCCCAGCCCGCGTACACCCCGCGCCGCGTGCGGCGGCTCGGGACGTCGACCATCGTGACGTCGGACCGCCGGACGACCGTCTTGTGGTAGCCCTTCCACTCCTCCAGGAGCGACTCGCGCCGCTTCTTCTGGACCTCGTAGTGGGTGACCTGCGTCGACGTCGTGGTCTTCATGGGCGTACCTCGGCGGGAGCGCGGGAGGGCGCCGGGCGTCCGCGTCAGCCGGCGGCCGGGCGGGACCAGATTGTAGCCAAATTCGAGACGATTGTCTCCATCATCTCGGCGGCCGCGGCGTCAGCGGTCGAGGCGGAACAGGTCGCGCGCGTTCTCGCCGAGGATCCGGCGCTTCGCCGCCTCGGTGAGGAACGGCAGGTCCCAGATCGTGCTCGGCAGGTTGAAGTCCCAGTGCGGGTAGTCGGACGAGAACAGCAGCTGGGTCTCGGCGTTGATCGTGCGGAGCGTCGTCTCGAGCAGCCCGTAGTCGTGGTTCTCGATGGGCTGGGTCGTGTAGAACATCTCGCGCATGTAGTCGCTGGGCAGCTTCCGCAGCAGCGGCGCCTCCGACGAGCGCATCAGGTACTCGTTGTCGAGGCGCTGCATCAGGAACGGGATCCAGGCAAGCCCGCTCTCGATCCACAGCAGCTTGAGCTTCGGGAACCGCTCCGGGATCCCGTTCATGACCATGTTCGTCATGTGGACGAGGTTGTAGAAGATGAACCCGAGGGCGTGGACCGAGAGGAACTTGTTCATTCCCTCGAACATCCGCTCCTGCTGGTGGTAGATCGCGTGGAACGAGAGCGGCAGCCCCGTCTCCTCGATCGCCCGGTACAGCGGCATGTAGTCGTTCGCGTGCACCGGCTTGTAGCGGGCCGACGTGACCATGAACCCGACGACGCCCGGGTTGTCGCCGAACTGCTCGACGAACCGGACGCACGCCTCCGGCTGGTTCATCGGCAGGTAGACCATCGTCTTGACCCACGGCGAGCCGGGCAGGACCTCCTCGGTCAGCCAGCGGCAGTACGCCCACGCGAGCTGGGTCTCGATGAACGGGTCCGGGTGCATGCCGAGCGCGAGCAGCGCCGTCGGGAACACGACCTGGTAGTCGATGCCGATGGCCTTCATCTCGCGCAGGGAGAACTCGACCTCCGGGTGGACGGTCTTGTCCTCGAACTTCTCGAGATCCTCGTTGCGGTAGCGCAGGATCCGGCCCGACAGGCTGTGGCGCTGCGGGCTGCGGAAGCCCGGGTACATCAGGCCGCTGCGCTCGCCCATGCGGGCCTCGTTGCGCAGGACCTCGTCTGGGATGTACTTGATGATGTCGCCGTAGTGCGTCATCTCGTTCAGGTGGTGGGCGTCGGCGTCCACGATCAGGACGTCCTCGAAGCCGCGCTCCTGCGCCTGGCGCGTGGCGTTCGCGAGATGGAACTTCGTGTCGTAGCCGGCGCGCTGACCGGTGTTGAACAGCCGCGGCTCGACCGGATCGGTGATCGCCATCAGACGTTGCTCCAGCCGCGCCACAGGGCGAGCTCGAACAGCTCGAGGTTCACGACCTCGGTCATCGCGACGCACGTGATGGCCACGTCGGTGGCCGTGACGCGGTCGGCGGCGAACGCCGGAAACGAGTCGCCCCGGTCGCGCTTGGCGGCATAGAGCCGCACCGCGGCGAGGAGCAGGTCCTGGACGGCCTGCTCCGGGACGTCGGCGACGCGGTCCTCGGCGACCGCGCGCTCCGCCTCCGCGAGCAGCCGCGCGGCGTCGGCGGCGAAGGACGGCGAGCCGCCCTCGTGGCGTGTCGGATCAGCCACGGACATACACCTCACCTCCCCGGGCGGTCGCCTCGAAGCGCCGCAGCCGGATCCGCCGGTCGGCGGCGCAGATGCCGGTCTCGATCTCGTACTCCCACCCGTGCCACGGGCACACGATGTGGATGTCGGTCGTGGAGAAGCGGTCGCCGAGGTGGCGTCCCTCGTCGTCCAGGATCGCCTCGACCTTGCCGATGAGCATCCCCTCGCCAACCGGCCCGCCCATGTGGCGGCAGACGTTCTCGAAGGCGAAGAACCGGCCGTCGCGCTCGAACACGAAGACCTCGCGCCCGTCGACGTTCACGAGGGCCCGGCGGCCGTCCTCGAAGTCGGTGACGCGCCCGGCGTACACCTCGGTGGACATCGACTCAGTGGGCATCGGCCACCCCGCTCGCTCCTCCGTGACAGGGGGCGGATTGTACCCGAGCAACCTCAACTTGTGGACAATCCAACGCTGCGCGTGATCCAATCGGGGCGCTGGCCGACCCGAGGTCCCGTTCCGTCCGCGAGGTGCCGATGTCCCGCTGGTTCGCGTCCGACCTGCTCGTGGACCGCCTGGCGGCCCTCGGCGTCACGACCTTCGCGCTCAACCCGGGCGCCTCGATCCGCGGGCTGCACGACTCGCTCGTGAACCCACCCGGGCGTGCGCCCGAGCCGCTCCTCGTGCTCCACGAGGAGATCGCCGTCGCGATCGCCCACGGCTACGCGAAGGCGGGGGGCGGCACCATGGCGGTCGGCGTCCACGACACCGTGGGCCTGCTCCACGCGAGCATGGCGATCTTCAACGCCTGGGCCGACCGCGCGCCGGTCCTCCTGTTCGTCGGCACCGGGCCGCTCGACGCGGCCCGGCGGCGCCCGTGGATCGACTGGATCCACACCGTCAACGACCAGGGCGCCCTGGTCCGGGACTACACGCGCTGGAACGACCAGCCCACGAGCGCCGAGGCGCTCCTCTCCTCGACGGATCGCGCGTGGGCGGCCATCCACCGGTCCCCGGTCGGGCCCGGGCTGATCAGCCTCGACGTGGACCTGCAGGAATCGGAGGTCGATCGCCCCGCCTTCGACGCGGCGCTCTCCGCGCCGGTCCCGCGCGCGGCGCGTGTCGCGCCCGACCCGGCGCTCATCGAGGAGGCGGCCGCGGCGCTGCGTGCGGCCACGGCACCGCTGTTCGTCACGGATCGACCGCTCAGCGCCGCGGCCTCCGCGGCGCTCGTGGAACTGGCGCGCCGGACCGGCGGCGGACTCCACGAGGTCGGCGGCGGCGCCTCGTTCCCGGTCGGCCACGCCCACGACGTCACCGAGGGCGTCGACGCCGCGATGGCCGCCGCGGACTGCCTCGTCCTGGTCGAGGCGCGCGACCCGACGTGGGCGCTGGGCGCGGTCGACCTGCACACCCGGAAGTCGCTCACGACATGGCGCGGCGGTCCCGCGATCGCCATCGGGCTGTCGGGCGCGACCGATTCCACCTGGATGGTCGCCGAGTCGCCGGGCCCCGAGCGCCTCGAGATCACCGCGGATCCGGAGCTCGCGCTGTCGGCGCTGCTCGACGCGTGGGGCGATGACGTCCGGCCGCTCCCCGACGCGTTCGCGCAGGCCGCGGCGACGACCGGCCCGGCGCTCCCCGACGCGCGCGCCGACGCCCGGGGCATCCACCGCGGCCACCTCGGACGCGCCATCGCGGACGCGCTGCGCGACGTCGAGTGGACCGTCGGGAACGGCGTCATCGGCAACTGGGCGCGCCGGACGCTGCGCTGGCAGGAGACGGGGCAGTTCCTCGGCCGCTCGTTCGCGGGCGGCCTCGGCTACGGGATGGGCGCCTCGATCGGGGCCGGCCTCGCCTACCGCGGCTCCGGCCGCGTGGTCGTCGACCTGCAGGGCGACGGCGACATGCTGTACACGCCCCAGGCGCTCTGGACCGCGGCCCACCACGCGATCCCGGTGCTGTTCATCGTCGACTCGAACCGGACGTACTTCCAGGACGAGCGCCACCAGCGGGCGATGGCCCGGAACCGCGAGCGGCCCGTCGAGCGCGTGGGCGTGGGGATCGAGATCGACGGGCCGGCGATCGACCACGCCGCGCTCGCCCGGAGCCTGGGCGTGACCTCGTTCGGCCCCGTGACGGACTTCGGGGACCTCGGCCCGGCCCTCGAGCGCGCCGTCGCGGCCGTGCGGGCCGGCGAGCCCGCGGTGGTGGACGTCCGGACGTCGCCTGCCTGATACCCGCGCTCAGCGCAGGCGGACGTTGACCGCCTTCACGCGGGTCATCGAGAGCACCTCCTCGAGCCCGTGCTCGAGGCCGACGCCCGAGTCGCCCCAGCCGCCGAACGGCACCGCCGGAAAGCGCGTCTCGACGTCGTTGATCCAGACGTAGCCGGTCTCGATCGCGTTCGCCATCCGGAACGCGCGGTCGATGTCCTTCGTCCAGATCGCCGCCGTGAGCCCGAACGGCCCGTCGTTCGCCATCGCCAGCGCCTCGTCCTCGGTCTCGAACGTCAGCGCGGCGAGCACCGGGCCGAACACCTCGACGTCCGCGAGCTCCGAGCCGCGGGCCACCCGGTCGACCACGGTCGGCTCGAGGAACGCCCCGGCGCCGAGCTCGCCCTCCTCGATCGCGTTGCCGCCGGTCAGGACGCGGGCGCCGTCGCCCGTCGCGCGCTGGACCATGTCGACGACGCGCGACCGCGCGGACTTCGTGATCATGGCGCCCATCTCGGTCTCGGGATCCACCGGCATCCCGATCCGGATCCTGCGGGTCCGCTCGACGACGCGCTCGAGGACGGCCTCGGCGATGTCGCGGTGGATGATGAGGCGGCTGGTCGCGCCGCAGCTCTGGCCCTGGACCCGGGCGTAGTTCATGCCGCGCACGATCGCCGCGGCGGTCTCGTCGAGGTCGACGTCCGGGAAGACCACGATCGGGTTCTTGCCGCCGAGCTCGAACGTCATCGACTTCACGCGGCCGCTGGCGGCGGCCGCCGCCTGGATCTTGAGCGCGGTCGGGGTGCTGCCCGTGAAGGTGATCCGCAGGATCCGCGGATGGGCCGCGATCGCACCGCCGGTCGCGGGGCCGCCCGCGACGACGTTGATGACCCCGTCGGGGACGATGCCGGCGGTGATCTCGGCGATCGCGAGCGGGCTCAGCGGCGCCAGCTCCGAGGGTTTGACGATCACGCAGTTGCCGGTGATCAGCGCGGTGGCGATCCGCGCGGCGGTGAACATCGCCGGGTGGTTGAAGGTCACCATCCGGGCGACGACGCCCCACGGCTCCCGGGTCGTGTAGTGCAGGCCGGGCAGCGGGATCGTCTCGCCCTTCGTCTCGAACGCGAGGCCCGCCGCCTCGTGCATCTGGTGGATGCCCTTCGCGATGTCGGCGCGCATCGCGACGAGCGGGTTGCCGGTGTCGAGGGCGTCGAGACGCGCGATCTCGTCCTGGTGCTCCGCCAGCCGGTCCGCCAGCTGCTCGACGAGCGCGGCGCGCTCGCGGGCCGGCGTCGCCTTCCAGGCGGGCCACGCGGCCTCGGAGGCCACGACGGCGCGGTCGATCCCGGCCGGCCCGGCGTCCGCGATCCGGCCGATGACGCGCCACGTGGCGGGGTCGCGGACCTCGATCAGGTCCGCGTCGGACCCGGCGTCCTCGAACCGCCCTCCGATGAACGACGTGTAGGTGCGGACGTCGGGCTGGGTGCCCGTGACGGCCTGCTCGGCGATCGACATCGGCGGGGCTCCTCGTCGTGCGCGGAGGGATGGCGGGCGGATCCCGAGTGTATCCAATCCGCTCGCGAATGGGTACAAGAACGCCGGCTGGGCCTGGTGCGGACCTAGTCCGCGAGGGCCGTCACCGCCAGCAGCGTCGCGTTCATCGCGACGACGACGCCCGTGACCCCGACGGCGACGCCGGTCAGCGCCCGGCCATTGACGAGCTCGCCCATGACCGAGCGTGACGACGTCATGTGCACGAGCGGGATCAGCGCGAACGGGATCCCGAGCGACAGGACGACCTGCGACAGCACCAGCACCGCCGTCGGCTCCGCGCCGATCCCGAGGACGACCATGGCCGGCGCGATCGTGATCAGGCGGCGCACCAGCAGCGGGATCCGCCGCCGGATGAAGCCCTGCATCACGACCTGACCGGCCATCGTGCCGACGCTGGAGCTCGACAGGCCCGACGCGAGCAGCGCGACCGCGAACAGCAGCGCGGCGCCCGGCCCGATCGCCCCGGCCAGGGCGTCGCGCGCGCCGGCGAGCGACGCGACGTCGACCCCGGAGGCGCCGGCCGCCGCGGCGGAGACGACCAGCATCGTGAGGTTGACGGCGCCCGCGACGAGCATGGCGAGCCCGACGTCGAGGCGCGTGAACCGGAGCAGCGTCCGGACGTCGGCGAGGTCGCGGGTCCCGATCCGCCCGGGGACGAGCGCCGAGTGGAGGTAGACGACGTGCGGCATCACGGTCGCGCCGATGATCCCGACGGCGAGCAGCACGCTGCCCGGGTCCACGAGCCGGGGCCGCAGCCCGGCGACGAGGTCGCCGCCGTCGACGTCCACGAGGGCGAGGCACAGCCCGAACGCGACCACGATGACGCCCAGGAACGCCGAGATGACGAGCTCGAACGCGCGTGCGCCGCGCGCCTGGACGCCGAGCAGTGCGAGGGCGATCCCCGCGGTGAGCACGCCGGCGACGAACGGCGCGACGCCGAACAGGAGCTGGAGCGCGATCGCCGCCCCGACGAACTCGGCGAGGTCGGTCGCCATCGCGACCACCTCGGCCTGGAGCCACAGCGCCCAGCGCACCGGGCGCGGGTAGCGGTCGCGGCACAGCTCCGGCAGGCTGCGGCCGGTGACGATCCCTGCCTTGCTCGCGAGGTACTGGACCACGACCGCCATGAGGTTCGCGGCGAGGACAACCCACAGCAACAGGTACCCGTACCGCGCACCGGCCGAGACGTTGGTGGCGAAGTTGCCGGGGTCGACGTAGGCGATCGCCGCGACGAACGCCGGCCCGACGAGCCGGAGCGGGCCCCGGATGCGCCCGAGCGCGAGGACGCCGCCGAGGCTGACCGTGCCGGCGGTGACGGCGCCCGCGTGGCCGTCGGGCGACGGGCTCGACGCGGCCGTCGACATGGCTCGGGGCCGGTCAGGCCCTCGCGCTGGCCGCGGCCGGCGTCGCGCCGACCCGCGGCAGCACGTCGCGGGCCAGGATCTGGATCTGCTCGATCCAGTCCGGGAACCGCATCCGGAAGTCGAAGATCAGCAGGTCCGTGCCGATCTCCTGGTAGCGCTGCACGCCGCGCACGATGTCGTCGGGCGAGCCGGCGAGGATCGACCCGTCGAGCTCCTCGATCTTCGTGAACTCGCCGGACTCCGGCTTGAGCCAGAACTTCTGGGCGTTCGCGTTCTTGATCAGGCCGGGCACGTTCATGCGCCCGGTGGCCGCCTCGAACGACGAGTCGATGCTGGTGACGGGAACCGCGCCCGTCATCACCCGCCGCTTGCCCTGCTCCTCGGTCATGCGCTTGATGTCCGCCACGCGCTTCTCGTAGGTCGGGAAGGTGATGCGCCCGGGCAGCCAGCCGTCGCAGAAGTCGACCGCCAGGCGGGCCGAGGCCGGCGTCGCGCCGCCCCACCACACCGGGACCGGGAACACCGGCTGCGGCTTGAGGTCGACGTCCGCGAAGTCGTACGTGTCGCTGTGCCACTCGACGGACTCGCCGGTCCACAGCCGCCGCGCGATCTGCGTCTGCTCCTTCATCAGCTCGGGACGCTTCAGGTCGCCCTGCGCGATCACGTCGAACTCGTGCTGGAAGTTGCCGGCGCCGATGCCCAGGTCGAACGGGCGGCGCGTGATCCACGACATCGACGCGACGCTGTACGCCATGTTGATCGGGTGGCGGAACGGGATGATCGTCGCCGCGCCGAGGCCGATGCGCTCCGTGACGCCGGCGAGGTACGTCAGGGTCACGAACGGCTCGATGAACGTCCGGTCGGTGCCCTCCATGCCGTGCGGATGGAACACGAGGTGGTCACGCACCCACAGGGAGTCGAAGCCGAGGCGATCGGCGAGGCGGGCGCCCTCGATCAGCAGGTCCTGGTCGGCCTCGACGCCGAAGTGGGGCACGAGGAGTCCGAAACGAGTCATGGGAGATCAGCTCCTTGTTCCAACGAGGTCACCGGCGGGGCGATGACCCGGTGACGCCTGGCGGCCCCACCCGGGCTCGCCGACGACGCGTCCATCGCGGTACACCGTGCGGCCGCGCACGAGGGTCCGGTCGATCACCCCATGCACCCGCCGCCCGGCGTAGGGCGTCCAACCGATCTTGCTGAGCACGATGTCGTCCTCGATCGCGAGCTCCGCGTCGAGGTCCACGATCGCGACGTCCGCGTCGCAGCCGACCTCGAGCCGCCCCTTGCCGTCGAGCCCGAAGCGGCGCGCGGGTGCCGTGGCGATGAGGTCCACGACGCGCTCCAGCGTGAGCACGCCGCGATACGCGGCGTCGAGGAACATCGGCACGTAGAACTGCGTGGACGGCGTGCCCGTGTGGGCCTTCCAGCCGTCCGTCCAGCCCGGCTCCTTCTCCTCCCGCGTGTGGGGCGCGTGGTCGGTCGAGATCAGGTCGATCGTCCCGTCGCGGAGCGCCTCCCACAGCGGCTCGGTGTTGTGCTCGGGCACGTAGTACGACAGCGCGTACGACCCGAGGCGCACGATCGTGTCCCAGTCGTTGCCCAGGAACAGCGCCCACGGGTTGAGCTCCGCGGAGACGTCCTGGTCGCGGTCCTTCGCGCGCCGGAGCTGGTCGACGACGCCGCGGGTCTGGGTGTGCAGCAGGTGGAGCGGCGTCCCGGTCGCGAGCTGGAGGCGGAGCAGCAGCGCCGCCGCCGTGTCCCAGATGATCCCGTCGTACGCGCTGTACGCCTTGGCGTACGCCTGCGCGTCGCGCTCGCCGCGCGCCCAGAACCCCTCCTCGATATGGGTCATCAGGGCCTGATCGTGGGGATGGACCATGAGCGGCAGGCCGGTCTGCCCGACGGTCTCGAAGATGTGCAGCAGCTCGCCGTGGTCGTGGACGCCGATCCCCGGCATGTGCGGGTAGTCGCGGCCGGTGTCGACCACCATGAACACCTTGAACGCGGCGATGCCACGCGTGGCGAGGCCGGGGATCTCGTCGGGGACCGTGCCCGCGGCGTTCACGTTCCAGTCGACGATCGCCTTCTGGCGGTACAGCTCCAGGATCGCGTCGAGGCGCTCGACGGTGTTCGGCGGCGGCTGGACGTTGGGCATCGCGAACGATGTCGTCACGCCGCCGGCCGCGCACGCGCTCGTCGCGCTGACGATGTCCTCCTTGTGCGTGAACCCGGGCTCCCGGTGGTGGGAGTGGACGTCGATGGCGCCCGGGAGCACGAGCTTGCCGGTCGCGTCGACGACCTCGCCGGCGTCCACGACGGTCCCGGGCTCGAGGATCGCCGAGATCCGCCCGTCGCGGATCGCGAGGTCGGCGGCCGTGCGGCCGGTCGCGGAGACGAGCGTTCCTCCGCGGATCAGCGTGTCGTGGCGCGGCATGGCGATCCTCCCGTCAGGGGTTCGGGCGCGAGAGATGGAGGACCTCCGAGGCGGCCGCCGCCTCGTGCACCAGGACCTCGCCGGCGACGAGGTGGCGCTGAAACCACTCCACGATCAGCGGGTTGACGACGTCGCGGTACTGGGCGTACGCCGCGTAGTGCGTGGTGCCCGTCTGCACGACGAGGCGCTTCGGACCGCCGGCGCGCTCGTACAGCGCGAACGAGTGGTCCTCGGGGGTCGTCGCGTCGTGCTCGACGCAGATCAGCATGAGCGCGCGGGGGGCGATGCGGTCGACGACGTCGATCGGGCGGTAGGCGAAGATCGCCTCGGCGCTCGAGAGCTCGACCTGCGCGGGCACGCGGTCGTCGACGTCGCTCTTGATGGTCGTCGTCCTGCGCTCCGGGGTCGGGACCATGATCCCGTCGCGCGGCGCCACGCGCTCGCCCTCGCCGGTGAGCGCGCGCTGCGTCCGGTCGCGGTCCAGGCGCTCGAGGAACTCGAGCCACTCGTGCTCGCGACGCATGCGCTTGAGCCAGTCGCGCCCGTCGGCGATCGGGACCTGGCTCACGGTCGCCCGGATCCGGGCGTCGAGGCCCGCGGCCATGACGGCGTTGCCGCCGCCGGTGCCGCCGGAGCCGAAGGCGCCGATCCGCTTCGCGTCGATCTCGCGCCGGGACGCGAGGTACGTCACGGCCGCGGCGTAGTCCGCCACCTGGTCCATCGGGTCGAGGTAGGTGGCGTCGCCCTCCGAGTCGCCGAAGCCGCGGTAGTCGAACACGAGGACGGCGATCCCGGCCGCCAGCAGGGCGTCGTGGTACGGCGCGTAGAGCTTGGCGTCGCGGAGCCCGAGCCACCCGGGACCCTGGACGACGCCGGCCACCGGGCGGTCCGCGGACGCGCCGTCGGGCAGCCGCAGCGTGCCGGCGACGGCGGCGCCGTGGCTGTGGAACCGGACCTCCTCGGTCGTCATCTCTCTCCATCGCTTGCGGATCGCGCGCGTGTCGGCCGCCGGTCCAACGCACGGCGTCGCGGTGGGTCACAAGGGCGCCACGAATGTAGCCAACCTGTGCCGGATTGTCCACAAGATTCGCCGCGCCGGAAGGCTGCCGTCGGCGGCGGCCTCGCACCCCGCGGTCCACGATCCGGCCGGAAACAGCGCACCGCCCCCGGTGGGGACCCGGGGGCGGTGCCGTGATGGCGAGAAGCGGAGGCTACTTGAACGGCAGCTCGGGGTCGCCGATCTGCTGGTAGAAGCCCATGTCGGCCAGCTTCTGGAGGAAGCTCTTGTCATACGCCGTGGTGACGTCGACGTTGGCCATCTGCGGGTTCACCGCGGCGAGGACCGTCTTCGGGTTGTTGAACGCCTCGTCGCTCCAGCTCATGGAGCGGTCGCCCCAGGTGATGAAGTCGTCGATGACGTTCTTGGCCGTGGCCGGGTCCTGCTGCGAGTACTCGGCGAACTTGGCCGCCGTGTCGTCGGGGTTGGTGAACGCGTAGTTCTGGGCCGCGAGGACCGAGGCGACGACCGCCTGGACCGTGTTCGGGTTCTGCTGGATGAACTGCGATGTGGCGCCGAGGCCCGAGCGGCCCCACTGCTTGCCGCTGCTCTTGTTGTCCGTGATCACGTTGAGGCCGGCGCCTTCGACCGCGGTCTTCTGGCCGAGGTCGATCGGGGCGCACGCGACGGAGCCGGCCTTGACGGCGGCGAGCCGCGCGTCCTGGTTGCCGACCTGCGTCAGCGTCACGTCCTTGTCGGTCAGGCCGATCGTGTCGAGCAGCAGCAGCGTCGACCCGTGGGCCGTGCTGCCGAACGAGCTGATCGCGATCTGCTTGCCCTTGACGTCGTCCTTGGTCTTGATGTCCGGGCCGCACACGAGCATGTCCGTCAGCGTCACGCCGTTGAGCGAGACGATCTTGATCGGCGTGTCCGTGGCCTGGGAGTTGATCGCGCCCGAGACGCCGAGGACGCCGAGGTCGATCCCGCCGGCGACGAGCGCCTGCACGACCTTCGCGTCGCCCTGGAGGCTCGTGACCTCGACGTTGTCGAAACCGCCGATGGACTTGTAGTAGTCGAGCTGCTTCGCCAGGTACTCGGCGTACTGGCTGGCCTCGCCGCCGGTGCTGAGGCCGATGGTCAGGCTCTTCTTCTCCGGCGCGGGAAGCTGGACCGCCGCGGCCGACCCGCCGCCGGACGCCGCGGGTGCGGACCCGGCAGGTGCGGATGCCTCGCCCCCCGAGGCCGCGGTGGTGGCTGCCGGCGAGCTCCCGGTACTGCTGCAGGCACCGATCGCCAGCGTCGCCACGGCCAACAGGGCCACGAGCCGACGGGGCGATCGCCCGAACGCGCTACTCTCCATAGCCTCCTCCAGGTGCCGCCCGAATCGGGCGACGATTCCACGGGTGCGAGCGGCTTCGGAATGTACCCGATGGCATTGACATTGTCTACAATCCGGGCCGACACTTCATCCAATCCGGGCCGACCGCCCGCTCACTCCTGAGCGGTCGCGCGCAGTCCCGCCACCATCGGAGCCGGTTTCCGCACGATGACGACGGCCTCGCCCGCGCTGCGCCCGGTCCGCAACGAGCGCGACCGGAAGCACCGCTCGCCGCTCCAGCGCTGGTACCGCAACCACGAGGCCTGGGTCCTCGGGGCGTCCGGCGTCATCGGGTTCCTGCTGCTCTGGGAGCTCGGCAGCCGGTCCGGCGTCGTGGACCAGTTCTTCTTCAGCAAGCCCACCGACATCGCGTCCGCCGCGGTCCGCGAGGTCCAGCTCGCCCGCTTCTGGAACGACGTCAAGGTCAGCGTGTGGGAGTTCGTCACCGGCTACACGCTCGCCGTGATCACCGCCATCCCGCTCGGCCTGATCATCGGCTGGTACCGCCGGCTGTCGTACATGATCGATCCGTGGCTGAACCTGTTCAACTCGCTGCCCCGGATCGCGCTCATCCCGCTGCTCGTGCTGTGGGTCGGCCTCGGCGTCGAGTCGAAGATCGCGGTGGTCTTCCTCGGCGCCTTCTTCTCGATCATCATCCCGACGGTCCAGGGCGTCCGGACGGTCGACCGCCGCCTGCTGGACGTCGCCAAGTCGTTCGGCGCGTCGCAGCGGCTGACGTTCACCTCGGTCGTCGGGCCCGCGACGGTGCCGTTCATCACGACGGGTCTCCGGCTCGGCATCGGCCGGGCGCTCATCGGCGTGATCGTCGGTGAGATCTATGCGCAGACGAGCGGGCTCGGCGTCCTCATCGTCCGCGCCAACGAGAACATCCAGCCCGACCGGATGTTCTTCGGCGTCCTGATCTTCACGTTCTCCGGGATCCTCGGCGTGGCGGCGCTGCGGCGCGTCGAGCACTACTTCGATCGATGGCGCCCCGTGAGCGAGGAGCGATGATGACCGAGCAGGCTTTGGCCCTCCGCGCGACGGGGGTGCGGATGGAGTACCGCGACCCGGCGACCCGCGAGCGGCTGACGGCGATCGAACGGATGGACATCGAGATCCCCGAGGGAGAGTTCGTGTCGATCGTCGGCCCGTCGGGCTGCGGCAAGTCGACCTTCCTCAAGATCGTCAACGGCCTGCTGCCGGCGACCGAGGGCGAGATCGAGATCAAGCATTCGAAGGGCGGCAGCGACCACGCGATGGTCTTCCAGGACTCGTCGCTGTTCCCGTGGTACTCGGTCCAGCGCAACGTCGCGTACGGCCTCGCGTGCCGCGGGGTCAAGCGCAAGGAGGCGTTCGCGCGCGCGTTGCCGTTCATCAAGCTGGTCGGCCTCGAGGGCTTCGAATCGAAGTACCCGTACCAGCTGTCGGGCGGCATGCAGCAGCGCGCGAACCTCGCGCGCGCCCTGACCGTCGACCCCGAGCTGCTCCTGATGGACGAGCCGTTCGCCGCGCTCGACGCCCAGACCCGCGAGCTGATGCAGGTCGAGCTGATCCGCATCTGGTCCGAGGCGCAGAAGACCGTCCTGTTCATCACCCACCAGATCGACGAGGCGATCTTCCTGTCGGACCGCGTGATCGTCATGAGCGCACGGCCCGGCCGGATCCTCGCCGACATCACCATCGAGCTCCCGCGACCGCGCGACCTCGACATCAAGCGGACGCCGCGGTTCGTCGAGTACGAGGAGCAGATCTGGCGGCTGATCTCGAAGCAGCTGTCGGTCGGCCCCGAGGCGGCCGCCTGAGGATGGCTGCCCAGACGACGACCAGCGGCCTTGCCCCCAGCGAGCAGCAGGCCAAGCGGCGCCACCCGCAGCCGCCGCGCATGCGTCGCTCGATCAAGAACGAGCCGCTGGTCTTCGGGATCATCGGCTTCGTCGTCGTGCTCATCGCCTGGGAGGCCGCGATCGACCTCGGCATGGCGCGGGCGTCGTTGCTCAGCTCGCCGACGCGCATCTGGAGCGCCGCGGTCACGGACTTCGGCAACGGCGCGCTGTGGCCGCACATCGCGACGAGCCTGCTGGAGTGGACCGTCGGGTTCGCGCTGGCCATCGTGGTCGGCATCCCGCTCGGCCTGATCCTCGGGACGTTCCGCCGGATCGGGATGATCGTCGACCCGCTGCTCTCTGCCCTGTACGCCACCCCGACGGTGGCGCTCGTCCCGCTGATCATCCTGCTGTTCGGGATCGGGATCGGCGCGAAGTTCGCCGTCGTCTTCCTCGAGGCCCTGGTGACGCTGACGGTCAGCACGATCACGGGCGTCAAGTCGGCCGATCCGCGCCATCTCGAGACCGCGCGCAGCTTCGGCGCGTCCCGCTGGCTGGCGTTCACCTCGGTCACGCTGCCCAGCAGCGTGCCGTTCATCGTCACCGGCCTCCGGATCGGCGCGGGCCGCGCGCTCGTGGGCGTGATCGTCGCCGAGTTCATCGCGGCGAACGTCGGGATCGGCTTCTACATCAGCCTCAACGGCAACCTGCTGAACGCCTCGCGCGTGATGCTCGGCGTGCTGCTCGTCGGCGCCTTCGGCGTCTTCGTCGGCATCGTGATCGGGCGGATCCAGCGCTACTTCGACCGCTGGCGGCCTGCGATCCGCTAGCCGCGCACGCGGTCAGCCCCGTGAGGACCGCCGGTCGTTCGCGGCGCGTTCCCGGGCCTCGCTCTCGCGCAGGTGGCGCCGGATGAGGGCGGCAACGCGGCGGTAGTGCGCGGACAGCTGCGCGACGGCGCGCTCGGCGTCCCCGGTCCGCACCGCCTCGAAGAACTGCTCGTGGATCGACGGCGAGTGCTGGATCGTGGGCCAGCGCAGCGCGCGGGCGACCTCCTGGCGCAGCCGGATGATCAGCCCGACGAGGCGCGGGCGCCCCGAGACGGAGTACAGCCGCGTGTAGAACGCCTCGCGGGCGGCCAGGCCCTCGTCGGGCGACGGGGCGTTCCGCACCTGGGCGAACAGGTCCTCGAGGTCGGCGAGATCCTCGTCGGTCAGCAGCGGCAGCGCAAGCCGGACGGCGTGCGACTCGAGCAGGATCCGGAGGTCGTACACCTCCTCCACCTCGTCCGCGTCGAGGCGGGTGACGGTGAACCCGCGATGCGGCTCGGAGCGGACCAGCCCCTCGTACTCCAGGGCGCGGAGCGCCTCGCGGACCGGGATCCGGCTCGTCTGGAAGATGTCCGCGAGCTCCTCCTGCCGGAGGCGGGCCCCCGGCTCGAACACGCCGGCCAGCACCGCGTCGCGCAGCGACGACAGGACGAGCTCCTGCGCCGTGACGTTCGTGTCGCGGGCGCTCTCGATGATCGCCCGGACGTGCTCGGCCTCCCTGGACGACACCCCGCGTCCCGATGGACCACGCCGGGCAGACGTCATCACCATGGTGTCGGTGCCTCCCTTCGGCGCGGCCGCCGCGCCGACATCAATGGTTGCTCCGCGGAGTATGACCTGTCGAGCGACCGCGGAGCGGCGGTCGCACGGGTGTCGAGGCGGTCCGACCGGTGGCTCACCTGTCCGCCTCGTGGACGACCCTGCCGTCGTGCACCGTGAGGACGAGGTCCGGGTCGAGCGGGTTGCCGTGTGCGTGGCGGCCACCGGCGGGATCGAGCGGGTCCGGCGCCACGACGATCGCGTCGCCGAGCGCGCCGGGCCGGAGGTGGCCGAGGCCGTCGTCGCGCGCGGCACGGGCCGGAAGCTCGGTCCACGCGCGCCACGCCGTCACCGGGTCGACGCGCTCGTCCGGGCCGATCGGACGCCCGCCGCCGCTGTCGCGCGTGACCGCGGCGCGGATCGCGAGGAACGGGTCCTGCGGTCCGGTCGGCACGTCCGAGTTGTACAGGACCGGGATGCCGAGCCGGCCCGCCGCTGCGAGCGGCAGGATCGCCTGCACCCGCTCCGGCTCGAGCACCGCCTCCCAGTCGTCGCGGTACGCGGCGAGGAGTGCCGGCTGGACCGACCACCACACGTCGAGCGCGCGCATGCGCGCGAGGCGCGCCTCGTCCATGTCCAGGTGCCCGTGCTCGAGGCGGTACGGCGGGACCGACGCGGGACCTGCCGCCTCGAACGCGTCCAGCGCGGCGTCGACCGCCCGCGGCCCCACCGCATGCACCGAGACCTGGAGGCCGCGCGCGTTCGCGGCGTCCACGATCCGGCACAGCTCCGCCGGCTCGACGCGGAGGATGCCGCGTTCGCCGCCCAGGTACGGCTCGTAGACCGCCGCGTTGCCGAAGATGCACCAGCCGTCGACGCTGACCTTGACGCCGGCCACCCGGTACCGGTCGTCGCCGAGGTCCGCGCGGATCCCGAGCGTCGCGAGGTGCTCGAGCCGGATCGGCGACTCGACGACCCGGTACAGCAGCCGGACGCGGATCGGCAGCTCGCCCGACGCATGGAGCGCCGCGAGGTCGTCCGCCTCCTCGGGCAGCCGGATCATCTCGTGGATCGTCGTGATGCCCAGCCGGTGAAGGTCCGGGAGCGCGGCGCGGAGCGCGGCGAGCCGCTCGCCGCGCGTCGGGGCCGGGACGACCGTGTCCGGCGCCGACGTGTCGAGGCGCAGCTTCGCGCGCTCGTGGAGGACGCCCGTGGGCTCGCCGTCGGTGTCGCGCTCGATGCGTCCGCCGGGCGGGTCCGGCGTCGTCCGGTCGATGCCGGCGGCCTGGAGCGCGGCGCTGCTCGCCACCACGACGTGCTTGCCGAGCCCGCGGAGGACCACCGCGCGACCGGGTGCGGCCGCCTCGAGGTCGGTACGGTCGGGCCAGCGCCGCTCGGCCAGCCGGCTCGCGGCCAGCGAGTCGCCCTGGACCCACGCCGAGGCCGGCAGCGCCGCGTGGCGCTCCGCGACGTGACCCTGGACGTCGGCGATGGATGCCGGGGCCAGCCGCTCGAAGTCGAGGAACAGCCGGCGCACGAGCGAAGCCCGGTGGAAATGCGTGTGGCTGTCGATCAGCGCCGGCAGGATCGCGGCCCCGCCGACGTCGCGGACCGTGGTCGCCGGGCCGACGAGCGGCTCGAGGTCCGCATCGCTGCCGATCGCGACGACGCGGCCGCCGGCGATCGCGACCGCCGTGCCGTCCACCTCGGGACGGACCGTCGCGTGGAGCCGGCCGTTGCGGAGGAGGAGCTCCGCCGACGCTGGCCGAGGCCGATCCGACACGGCTAGAATGTATGCATTGGGGCCCGGATTGTCTAGAATCTGAGGGAACTTGGAGACACTTCCGGCGCCCTCCCGCGGCCTCGCCCGGCGCCTCGGCCCGTTCCGTCACCGGCCGTTCACGGTCTACTGGCTGGGCGGCGTGGTATCCAACATCGGCACCTGGCTGCAGACCGTCGCGGCCGCGGTGTTCGTGTACGAGCGCACCGGGTCGGCGCTCGCGGTCGGGATCCTCAACTTCGCGTCGTTCCTGCCGATCTTCCTGTTCTCGATCGCCGGCGGCGTCATCGGCGACCGCTTCGACCGCCGCACCGTGGTCGTCGTCACGCACGGCGTCTCGGGGCTCCTCGCGGCCGTGCTGGCGGGCATCGCGTTCACGGGGGTCGCGAACGAGGCGAGCGTGATCGTGATCGCGTTCCTGCTCAACGCCACGTACGCGGTCGCGAAGCCCGCGCTCGTCGCGATCCTCCCGGCGACCGTGCCGCGCGAGGAGATCACCGACGCGGTCGGCGTCAACACGCTCCAGTTCGTCATCGGCCAGATGGCGGGGCCGATCCTCGCCGCGGTCGTGATCGCGGAGGCCGGCGTCGGCTGGGCGTTCGCGGTCAACGCGGCGAGCTACCTCGCGCCGATCGTCGCCATGGTGTACCTCGCGCGCCACGGGCTCGCGGCCGGGGCCGCCGACCGGGTCCGGGCCGGTGCGCGCGCCGCGGGCACGAGCGCGGTGGAGTACGTCCGCGAGCACCGCTGGGTGATCGCGCTGCTGATCGGCGTCGTGTCGACGAGCGCGCCGCTCGAGGTCGTGCGGACGCTGACGCCGGCGATCGCCGTGGGGCTCGGCCAGCCGGAGAGCGCCGCCGGGTTCCTCGTCGCCGCGCAGAGCATCGGCTCGGCGATCGCGCTGCTCGCGTTCGTGCCGCTGCGGCGCTCCGGGCGGTCGCGGGACCTCGCGCGCGTCGGGCTCGTGATCCAGGCGGTCGGGCTGCTGGTCACGGTGCTCGCGGGCCAGTTCTGGATGGCGCTGCTCGCCGGCAGCTTCCTCGGCTTCGGGTTCTCGCTGTGCTTCCCGGTGCTGACGAGCGGGCTCCAGGCCGAGGTGCCCGATGCCGTGCGCGGCCGGATCATGTCGTTCCACCAGATGTTCCACCTCGGCAACCGGCCGTTCGCGGCGCTCGCCGCCGGGGCGGCCGCGGTCGTGGTCGGCGCGCAGCCCGCGGTCGCGATCGGGCTCGCGCTGACGCCCGTCGGCCTGGTGGCCTCGCGTCGCGCGTGGCGGGCGCTCGCCGCCGAGCGGCTCGCGGTCGACGCCGCCGGCGGTGCCGGTCCCATCGAGGCCGGCCACTCCGAGGCCGAGCTCGAGGAGCAGGCCGTCGAGGCGATCGCCGCCGAGGACCTGCTCGGCGTCGGGCCGGCGGGGGTGATCGAGCGCTCCTGACGCGGCCCGAGGGCCTCCGGCCGCGCCGATTGTCTCCAATCGGCGCACGGATGTGTACAATCCGAACCCTGCCCCCCGGCAACCCGAGCACGCACCGAGGTGAGGGCGCGATGACGATCCAGGTCACGGTCGACGAGGAGCTCTGCATCGGGTCCGGGGACTGCGAACGAATCCTGCCCACGGCCTTCCGGATCGACGAGGCGCGCGGGGTGTCGGTGCCGCTGGCCGGGGCGGGTGACCAGGACCCCGTCCTCCTGGAGCGCGCGGCGTTCACCTGCCCGACCCAGTCGATCCGGCTCGTGGCCGCCGACGGGACCGTCCTGCATGAGTCGAACGGCTGATCGGAGGGAGGCCATGACGACGGACCTGCTGACCGAGTTCACCGAGGTCGTCACGTTCGACCGCTACGAGCAGATCCGCGAGGCGCTGCTGAACCCCGAGCTGTCACGGAGCTTCGACAAGCGCTCGTACCACGACGGCAACATCCGCGACGGCGTGGTCAGCATCAGCCATGGCTCGGTGCACCGCGCCCGGCGCCGCGTCGAGAACACGCAGTTCCGCCCGGACGTCCTCCGCCTCTACGAGCGAGACCTGTTCCCGCGGGTGATGGACCAGCTGCTCGACGTGCTGATCGACCGCGAGGAGGCCGACCTGTACGGCCTCGGCGAGGTGCTGAGCGTCGTCCTCGCGAGTCGCCGCGCCGGCATCGAGTTCGACCCCGGCGACGTCGACCAACTGCGGCAGCTCGTCCACTTCGTCGACGTGTTCTCGCAGGGCTCCGCGATCCTCGACGCGAAGGACCCGGACGCGGTGCGCGACCTCGTCCGCGCGACCTACGTCGAGTTCGAGCGCGACTACCTCCGACCCGCGTGGAACCGGCGTGCCGAGCTCATCGCCCGCGTGCAGCGTGGCGAGCTCGCCGAGGACGCGCTGCCGCACGACATCCTGACGGTGCTCCTCCTGCACCGCGGCGACGCGAACCTCGAGCTCGCCGACGACGGCCGGGTGGTGCGCGAGGTCGCGACGTACCTTCAGGGCGGGACCCACACCAGCGGCCAGACGCTGGTCAACGCGTTCGACCTCATCTTCGCGCAGGACGACGCGGCCGCGATCGTCGAGCGGCTGGCGTCCGACCTGCTGTACGCCCAGCGCGCCGTCCACGAGACGCTCCGGCTCCGCCCGACGACGCCGAAGATCAAGCGCCGCGCCGAGCACGACACCAGCGTCGCGGGCAGGGCGATCCGCGCCGACGCGCAGGTCGTCCTCGATGCGGCGACGGCGAACCGCGACGAGCGGCTGTTCGGCGCCGAGCCCGACCGGTTCGACCCGGATCGCGCCGTGGCCGACGGCGTGCCGCGCTGGGGCCTGTCGTTCGGCGCCGGACCGCACCAATGCCCGGGACGCTCGGTCGCCGGCGGCTTCCCGGTGCCCGACTCGTTCTCGGTCGACGACCAGCACGTCCACGGCCTCGTCGCGCTCATGCTCCAGGCGATGGCCCGGCGCGGCATCGGCCCGGACCCGGATCGCGTGCCCGAGCGCGACACGCGCACGGAGCGGTTCACCCGCTGGCGCCACTATCCGGTGCGGTTCGCCCGCACGGCCGCGACCGCCGCGTCCTGACACCGAAGCCCCGGGAGCTCGCGATGCCCGACGACGGCGCGCCGCAGCCGCGCCGGGCGACCATCGGCTGGATCAAGCCGGGCGCGGTCGACCGGACGATCACCCAGCTGTTCGACCTGCTGCCCGACGGGGTGGGCGTGAGCGTCCTGACGACGCTGTGGTCATTGCGGATGACCAACCGCGACACGTTCGACGCGGCCGCCTTCGACGCGCTCCGCCCGGAGCTGCTCGATGCGGTCCGCGGGCTCGTCGAGTACTCGCCGCTGGACGTCCTCGCGATCACGGGCGACCTCCTGCTCGGGGCGATGGGGCCGGCCTGGAACGAGGAGGTCCGTGCGCTCGTGGAGCGCGAGGTCGGTGTCCCGACGATCACCGGGATGACGTCGGTCGCCGACGCGCTCCGGCACCTCGGCGCGACGCGCGTCGCGATCGGGAGCCCGTACCCGGACACGAAGACCGCGCACCTGCGGACCTACCTCGAGGCCGACGGCTTCGTCGTCGCCGCGGCGATCGGCCACCCGAATGTGAGCGGCAAGGGGTTCAAGCAGCTCCCGCCCGACGAGCCGTACGTGACCGCGCGCGAGGCGCTGGCCGCGGCGCCGGATGTCGATGCCCTGTACCTGCCCAGCCCGGCCTGGAACTCGAATGCCCATGTGGACAGGATCGAACGCGAGCATGGGGTCCCGGTGGTGACGATGAAGGGCGCCATGGTCTGGGGCTGCCTGACGCGGATCGGCTGGCCCGAGGGGCGGGCCGGCTACGGGCGGCTGCTCGCGGGCATCGGCGCCGGCGTGTCGCCCGCGTGATCGCCCGCGCGGGTCAGTGGCGCGACGTCCAGTCGAGCAGGATCCGGACGCTTTCCTCGGGCAGCTGCCAGAAGTAGCCGTGGGCCGCGCCGTGGACGACTGCGGTCTCGGCACCCGGGATGTGCGCCGCGAGGTACGCGGACTGGTCCCAGTGCACGCCCGTCCCGCCCTGGTGCGTGTCGCGATCGCCGACGAGGACGAGGGTCGGGACGGCGATGTCCCCGAGCCGGTCGGCGGTCTGGTGCTCCTGGCGCGCGACGACGTGGCGCAGGTAGTTCTCGAGCGACGGGCGGTGATCCCAGAAGGCCTCGACGAGCCACGCGACGCGCGCCGGTTCGGCCGCGACGAACTCGGGCGTGAAGAACGTCGCCGCGATGTGCGCCTCCTGGTACCCGCGATAGCCGAGCTCCGCGAGGCTGACCGCGGTGTGGACCGGGACGCCGCGCGTCACCGGGCGATCCGGCCGGAACTCGCCGGGGCCCGTGGCGGCGAGGACCAGCGACCGGACACGCTCCGGGTGGTCGAGGGCCATCCACTGCGCGACGCGGCCACCCATCGAGTGCCCCACGACGTGCGCCGCCGGCAGGCCCAGCGCGTCGAGCAGCGCGACGGCGTCCGCGGCGAAGCCGCGGGTCGAGTAGCGGTCGGGGCTCGACGGCGTGCCGCCCGTCCCGCGGTGGTCGAACGTCACGACGAGGTGGCGCTCTGCGAGCGGCTCGACGAGCTCGGGCGGCCAGGTCGCGCCGGGATAGCCGGTCCCCGCGACGAGCACGAGCGGGTCTCCGGCGCCGCGCGTCTCGTACGCGAACGGCCGGCCCGACAACTCGACCGCCGGCATCAGCCGGCCACCCCACCAGCGAGCCCTGCGGCCCGCGCGGCGGCGCGCTCGCGGCGGCTCAGCGGCACGCCGTCGTTGAGGCGGAAGAACAGCTCGTCGATCTCGCGCGGCGTCGCGTCCTGGATGAGGACGACGCTGAGGTGCGTGTCGAGGAACGCGCGTCGCCACGCGGGATGGAAGTCCGCCAGCCGCATCCCGCCGGACGGCGCGGGCGCGTTCCGTGCCGACGGATGCGGATCGCCCGTCACCCGGAACTCGCGGTCGAGGGCGAACTCGCCGGCCGCGAACGACCACAGCGCGTGCAGCCGCTGCTTGCCGTCGATCACCGCGTACACGAGCCGCGGCTCCACCCCGCGCCGGTCGTGGAAGTACAGCTTCGGGACGTCGTAGCCGTTGAGCAGCGAGTCGATGAACCGGCGGCGACGGCCGAGCGACCAGCGATCCGACGGCCGCTGGTAGGGCGGGTCGTCGTCGATGGCGCTCCGCCAGGCGAGCGCCTTGCCGACGGTGAACCGCTCGTCCGTCACGCAGCGCATGGATCAGGGACGCTCGACCGCGGACTCCCGGTGCTCGACCTTGAAGTAGCCGGGCCAGAGCCCCTCGTAGAAGTAGCGGATCCCGTACTCGATGCGCAGCGTTCGCGTCCGCGCGTCCGAGGGGTTGAAGTGCTCGTGGCGCGTCATCTTTGGCGGGATCTGCACGGCGTCGCCGGCCTGCCAGTCGTAGTGGACGCCGTCGATCTCCGAGAACCCGACGCCCTCGAGCGCGTACAGCACGGCCTCGGTGTGGCTGTGGTCGTGGCTCGAGCTGTGCGGGACCTCCTCGAAGATCTGCGTCATCGCGACGCTCACGGCGGTGAACCCGTTGCGGATGTCCGAGGCGCTCTCGCCCCCGCCCATGAGGATGTAGATCGCGCCATGGCGGTGGGCGTGGGTCGACTTGATGAGCCGGTTGCCGTGCTCGCCGGACCCGTCGCCGTGGCCGAGCCGCTCGGCAGCCTCGGTGTTCTTGCGCGCCTCGTGGTCGGCCTGGCTCCGACGGTGCCGGTCGCCCTCGGTCGGCGCGTCCTCGAGGTGGAGCGCGATCCGCCGCCCGAGCGCGTCGAGCTGGCCCTCCTCCTCCGGCAGCCCGGCGAGGAACGCGCGATCGTTGTCACCCTTGGGCGCCAGCTGCTCCAGCCGGCCGAGCCGGATGAACAGGTCGAGGTCCATGGTCGACGCCGAGACGTACTCCAGGTCGTCGTCGCCGAGGTTGACGACCTGGTGCCCCTCGAAGTACGGGACGTGGACCGTGGTCCCGGTCCGGAGGTCGTAGCGCCGCCCGCCGACGAGGATCGCGCCGGCGCCCGAGACGACGTGGATCGCCTCCTCGCCGTGGCGGTGCAGCCCGGTGTGACGACCCGCGGGGACGACGGCCCGGCACAGGTTGGTGCCGTTGGTGGGGAAGCCCACCTGCTCGCCGATCATCATCGCGAGCCGGTCCTCGTTGGGCGTGTCGATCCAGACGAGGTCCTTGCCGCGCGCGACGATCGGCGACCGCTCGACGATCGACGCGTTGCGCTCGCTCGCCTCGAGCCAGTCCGCGTAGAAGTCGGCGCGCTCGAGGCGCGTGACCGTACGCCAGCGGTCCGTCATGGGCGCTCCTGCTGGGTGCGGACGGGCCCTACTCCTCGCCGGCGGGGCTGTCCGGGTGCCGCTCGATCTGGTGCAGGCCCATCTGCTTGACCGTGAACGTGTCCTGGATCGCGAGGTACCGCGCGGTGTCGCTGTCCGAGTCGTTGAAGTGCTGGTGCCACGCCCACAGCGGGATGCCGATGAGGTCGCCCTCCTCCCAGTCGACCCGCTCCTCGGGCTCGCCGTCATAGTGCATGACGGTGTGGCCCTTGCCCTTGACGATGTACAGCACCGCCTCGGTCGTGTGGCGGTGCTTCACGGACGCGTGGCTCGGCGGCAGCTCGGACAGATGCGGCTGGAGGCGGATCGCGCCCGACAGCCGGTAGAAGCGTGCCTTGGTGCCGCGGTACTCGCGCGCGACGAGCTCGGTCGTCCGGAGGTCCTTGACGATCGTCGCCTCGGTCGGCGGGTTCTTCTTGTTCCACTGCTCCCGCTGCGTCATCTCGGTGATCGCGCTGCCGCTCAGCGGCTGCTCGGACGTGGCGACGAGGTCCTTGCGCTCGGTCATCTGAATCCTCCGCGGAACCGCCTGGCTTCGGAGCGGCGCCGATCCGGCGCTTCGAATCCTGCATACAAAGTCAGCGGGTTTGTTACCATTCTACCCACGTTTCGGGCGGCCCGGCTCGGGCAATCGGAGGTGGCGGATGTACGGTTGGCGCGCCCGGATCGGCTTCCTGAGCCCCGCACCCGGCGGCCTTCCCACGTCGCTGCTCGAGATGCAGGAGGCGGCACCCGAGGGCGTCGCGTTCCTGACCCAGATGCTCGAGGGGCCGCGGTCGCTCGAGCTCGCCGACCTCGCCGCGATGCGGCCGCAGATCGGTCCCGCGGCGGCTCGCCTGGCCGCGATCACCGACCTCGACCTCGTGCTCATGGCCGGGGCGCCGATCGTGCTCGGCGTGGGTCCATCCGAGGTGATCAAGCTGATGCACGACGCCGCTGGGGTGCCGGCGACGACGAACGTGGAGGGCATCGTGCGCGCGATCCGCCGCCTGGGCCTCGGGCGCGTCACGGTGCTCGCGCCGTACTACCCGCCGCACCTCGTCGACCTCTTCGAGCGCCACCTGCGCGACGAGGGCGTCGACCTCCAGCTCGTGGCGCCCGGCGAGATCCCGTTCCGCGAGCACAAGGACCAGACGCCCGAGGCGTCGTACCGGCGCGCCAAGCAGGCGTTCCTCGCCGCGCCGCCGTCCGACGGCCTCGTGATCCTCGGCGGCGGCACGCCGCTCCAGTCGATCCTCCGGACGCTCGAAACCGACATCGGCCGCCCGGTGATCGCGAACAACCAGGCGAACCTGTGGAACGCGCTGACGATGGCGAACGTCCGCGAGCCGATCCCGGGCATGGGGGTCCTGATGACGTGCTTCTGACCTCGGGCCCCGCGTGATCCCGCGCTTTCGGCTGGCGCGCCCGGCCACGCTCGACGAGGCGTTCGCGGCCTTCGAGGCCGCGAACGGTGATGCGGCGTACGTGGCGGGCGGCACGGAGCTGCTCCAGGTCATGAAGATGGGCTTCGCGCAGTTCGACACGCTCGTCGACCTCAAGGGCATCCCCGAGCTGCACGGGATCGAGGGTGATGGTGGCGGGCTGCGGATCGGCGCCACGACGACGCACCGTGAGATCGAGCGATCGCCGGCCGTCGCCGACGCCTTCCCGGCCCTCGTGGGGCTCGTCCGCTCGGTCGCCAACACGCGCGTCCGCTCGACGGGGACGCTGGGCGGCAACCTCGCGTTCGCCGAGCCGCACTCCGACCCCGCGACGCTGCTGCTCGCGAGCGATGCGGTGCTCGAGCTCGCGGGGCCGGCCGGCCGCCGCGAGACGACGGTCTCCGAGTTCGTCGTCGGGCCCCTGAGCACGACCCGCGAGCCCGACGAGGTGCTGGTGCGGGTGCGGATCCCGGCCGCCAAGCCGGGCGAGGGCCGCGCGTACGCGAAGCTCGCGTTCTTCGAGCGGCCGGCGGCGTCCGTCGCCGTGCGCGTCACCGTCGACGGCGGGGTCGTCCGGTCCGCGACCGTGGCCGTCGGGTCGCTGACCGAGGTGCCGGAGCTGGTGCCCGATGCGGCCGCCGCGCTCGTCGGGGCGGACGCCGGCGACGGCGCGCTGAACGAGGCGATCGCCGGCGGGATCGCGACGCTCGGCTCGCTGGACGCGGTCGAGGACCTGAACGGATCGGCCGACTACAAGCGCCACCTGGCGGGCGTCCTGTTCGCGTCGACGGCCCGCGCGGCGATCGCGGAGGCGGTTGGCCATGACTGACGTCCTGCAGGCGCCCGGCCTCGACCGGGTCGCGATCGAGCTCGTCGTCAACGGCGTCCCGCGGCGGCTCGTGGTCGAGCCGCGCGAGACGCTCGCCGAGGTGCTCCGCGACCGCCTCGACCTGCGCGGCGCGAAGGTCTCGTGCGACGCGCAGGTGTGCGGCGCGTGCACCGTGCTCGTGGACGCGTTGCCCGTCAGCGGCTGCACGTTCCTCGCGGTCGACGCCGACGGCCGTCGCGTCGGCACGGTGGAGGGCCTGGCGACCGACGGCGAGCTCAGCCCGCTGCAGCAGGCCTTCATCGACCAGGCGGCCTTCCAGTGCGGGTTCTGCACGCCGGGGATGCTGATGGCGGCCACGGCGCTCCTCGAGGAGCAGCCGCACCCGAGCCGCGACGACGTCGTCCACGGGCTCGAGGGCAACATCTGCCGGTGCACCGGGTACGAGCCGATCATCGCAGCGGTGCTCCAGGCCGCCGGCGGCGACATGCCGTCCTCTCGTCGCGAGGAGGTGCCCGCGGTCACGTCGGCCGAGGCGGGCGGCGACCCGCTGGATCCCGGCACGGAGCCCGTGGAGTCGCAGCAGTGAGGCACGTCGTCACGCGCCCCGACGTCCCCGCCCCGATCGGCGTTCCCGTGCCCCGCCGCGACGGCGTCGCGAAGGTGACGGGCGCGGCCGCGTTCACCGTCGACCTGTCGGTCCCCGGCATGGCGCACGCGAAGATCCTGCGCAGCCCGTACGCCCACGCCCGGATCCGGCGCGTGGACCTCGACGCGGCGCGCGCGCATCCGGGCGTCATCGCCGTCGTGTCGGCCGCGGAGCTCGACGACGTGCACCTCGTGTACGGCCACGCGGTCGCGGACCACCCGCTGATCGCCGTCGACAAGGTCCGCTTCGCCGGCGAGCCGGTCGTCGGCGTGGTCGCCGAGGACGCCGTGACCGCCGAGGAGGCGCTCCGGCTCATCGACATCGAGTGGGAGCCTCTCCCCTTCGTCCGCGACACCGCCGAGGCGCTCGGCGACGACGCGCCGGTCCTCCACGAGCGGCCCGGCGAGCAGCGCCCGCACCGGGGCTTCGAGGAGGACATCCGGCGCACGCACGCCAACGTCTGCTCGTCATCGCGCCAGGCATGGGGCGACATCGCGGCCGCCTTCAGCGACGCCCACCTCGTCGTGGAGGGCGAGTACCACTACCCCATGTGCTACGCGTACGCGATGGAGCCGTACACGGCCCTCGCGCAGTGGTCCGACGACGGCCTCACGGTCTGGACGAGCGGCCAGCACCCGTACATGGTCCGCGACGACCTCGCGCACTGCTTCGACCTGCCGCTCGCCAAGGTCCGCGTCGTCGTCCCGTACGTCGGCGGCGGCTACGGCAGCAAGTCGTACACCAAGATCGAGCCGCTCACGGCGGCGCTGGCGCTGCGCGCCGGCCGGCCGGTCCGGCTCGCGCTGTCGGTCGAGGAGGCGATCCTGACGACCCGTGGCGACGCCGCGACCGTGCGGCTGCGGACCGCGTTCGACCGCGAGGGCCACATCCTCGGGCGCCACGCGACGATCCACCTCGACACCGGCGCGTACGCCGAGAACTCGCCGCTCGTCGGCCGCAAGGCCGCCAACCGGCTCGGCGGTCCGTACCGGATCCTCGCGCTCGACGTGACGTGCGACGTCGTCTACACGAACACCGCGCCCGCGTCCTCGTTCCGTGGCTTCGGTGCGCCGCAGGTCACGCTCGCGGGCGAGTCGCAGCTCGACGAGGCGGCGGCGAAGCTCGGCATCGACCCGCTGGCGCTCCGCCGGCGGAACGTGCTCGACCCGGGCGAGCGTCCGTGGCCGAAGGCGCGCGGCATCGACGCGGACCTCGCCGGCGACCTCGCCCTCGCGGCCGAGGAGCTCGGCTGGGACGCTCCCCTGCCGCCGGGCCGCGGCCGCGGGATCTGCCTCTCGGCGTCCGATGCGGGCTCGGAGCCGATCACGACGGCGATCGTCCGCGTCCTCGCCGACGGGTCGATCGTCGCGTCGTGCGGCAGCACCGAGATCGGGCAGGGCTCGTCGACGGTCCTCGCGCAGATCGCGGCGGCCGAGATGGGCGTCGAGCTCGACCGCGTGCACCTCATCCAGAGCGACACCGCCGCCGTGTCGTACGACCGGTCCACGGGCGCGAGCCGGACGACGACGCTCATGGGCCTCGCGATCCAGGCCGCCGCGCGCGACCTGCGCGAGCAGCTCGTCGAGTGGGCGACGACGGCGCTCGCACCCGACGGCCCCGCGGTCGAGGAGCGGCGCTCCGGGGTCCAGGTCGGCGACACGCTCCACGACTGGGGCGAGGTCGTCCGGGCGTGGTTCGGGGGCGCCGCCGGCGAGGCCGTCGGCCGGGGCTACCTGCGACGATCCGGCGCGACCGCCGAGATGCCGCCGTTCTGGGAGATCGGCTGCGTCGGGGTCGAGGTCTCGGTCGACGAGCAGACCGGCCGGATCACGATCGAGAAGCTCGTCACGGTCGGCGACATCGGCTGCGCGATCAACCCGCAGACCGCCGAGGCGCAGGACGTGGGCGCGGCGATGATGGGGCTCGGGATGGCGACGCTCGAGGAGCTCGTCTACGAGGACGGCAACCTGCTCAACGGCAACCTGTTCGACTACCGCGTGCCGCGGACGACCAACCTGCCCGAGCTGCGGACGGTCCTGGTCGAGCGTGGCGACGGCGTCGGCGTGTACGGCGCGAAGGGTGGCGGCGAGGGCGCCCTGAACCCGGTCGCGGCCGCGATCGCGAACGCGGTCGAGCGCGCCGCGGGCATCCGGTTGCGCGAGGCGCCGTTCACGCCGGAGCGCGTGTGGCGGGCGATCCAGGAGCGCGACGCCGGGGTCGCGCGGTGAAGCTCGACGGGACGATCGCGATCGAGGCGCCGCCGCGCAAGGTCTGGGAGCTCGCGATCAACCCGCTCCGCCTCGCGGGCTGCGTGCCGGGCGTCCAGGACCTGCGCCAGGTCGACGACCGCACGTTCGAGGGCACCGTGACGGCGTCCGTCGGGCCGATCGACGGCAACTTCTCGTTCCAGTCGGTCGTCACCGAGGCGACGTTCCCCGACGCGCTCGTGGTGCAGGTCCAGGGCTCGGACTCCGTCACCAAGAGCCGGCTCCGGATGGACGTCCGCGCGTCGGTGGCGGAGCGCGGCCCCGCGGCCACCGACCTCGCGTACCACGCCGTCGTCAGCGTCCAGGGCCGCCTCGCGATCCTCGGCGAGATGGTGCTTCGCGCGACGGCCGGGATGATGATCGCGCAGGTCACGCGCTGCCTCCGCTCGCAGCTGGAGCCGGGCGTTCCGGCGGCCGCGGGATCAGGCGACGCGTCCGACGAGCCGGCGATCTCGATGCCCGTGCCGCCCCCCGTCGAATGACCCGCGGCTACGACCTCGTCGTCGTCGGCGGCGGCACGGCGGGCTGCGTGCTCGCGGCGCGCGCGAGCGAGGACCCGGCGCGGCGGGTGCTGCTGCTCGAGGCGGGTCCGGATCCGCGACCGATCCCCGACGTCGTGCTCGATCCCAAGCGCCAGACGGAGCTCGTGCTCGAGACCGATTACGTCCGGATGTACGACGTCGAGCGCCCGGACGGCTCGAGCTTCCCGCTGCTGTCCGGGCGGATCATGGGCGGCGGCTCGTCGGTGAACAACCTCGTCGTCGTCCGGCCGATGCGCCGCGACTTCGACGCGTGGGAGGCGTTCGGCGGCCCGGACTGGTCATACGACGCGCTGCTGCCGCTGATGCGCTCGATCGAGACCGACGAGGACTTCGGCGACAGCCCGATCCACGGGGCCACGGGTCCACTCGTCCTCCACCGGGGCTACAAGCTCGAGGATCCCGGCGATCCGCCCGTCGAGGCGCTGATCGAGGCGGCGCACGCCCTCGGGCTGCCCAGCTGCCCCGACCTCAACGTTCCCGAGCCGTTCGGGATCTGTGCCTCGCCCTACAACCAGGTCGGCGGCAAGCGGCAGTCGACGGTCGTCGCCTACCTCGATCCGGCCCGTGACCGCGCGAACCTCGAGATCCGCGCCGACACGACCGCGACCCGCCTCGTCCTCGACGGCGCCCGGGTCCGCGGCGTGGAGATCCAGACCGCGGCCGGCGGCCGGGAGGTCATCGACGCCGACGAGGTGGTCCTCTCCGCCGGCGCCTACCACACCCCGCAGCTGCTGCTGCTGTCGGGGATCGGCGGGCCGGCCGCGCTCGAGCCGCACGGCATTCCCGTCCGCCACCGGCTCGACGGCGTCGGCGAGAACTACCAGGACCACGCGGTCGTCTACGTCACGTTCGAGGGCACGTCGGACCTGCGCGAGGACTACGTCATCCCGAAGGTCCGGCTCATCGCCAGGAGCTCGGACGCGCTCGACCACCCGGACCTCCACGTGTTCATGCGCCCGTCGATCCGGATGCCCGGCATGCCGCCGCTCCTGCCGGTGTCGATCCACCTGCTCGAGCAGCGGTCGCGAGGCCGGGTCAGCCTCGTGTCGCCCGATCCCGCCGATCTCCCGCGCGTCGAGCCGCGCCTCCTCGAGGATCCGCGCGACGTCGAGGCGATGCTCGACGGCATCGCCCTCGTCGAGCGCCTCACCCGCCAGGCGGCGCTGGCGCGGTTCTACGGCGACCTCGTCACGCCCGCCTCGCGGGACGAGTGGCGGGAGCACGTGCTGACGGCGTACGACACGTACCACCACGCCGTCGGCACCGCGCGGATCGGCGCCGCCGACGACCCGCTCGCGGTCGTGGATCCGCAGCTCCGGGTCCACGGGGTCGACGGGCTGCGCATCGCGGACGCCTCGGTGCTCCCGGTGGTGCCCCACGCGAACACGAACCTCGCGGCGATCCTCATCGCGGAGGTCGCGGCACAAGAGCTCGCCGGGGTGCCATCCGCCGTCTCGTGACCGTTCCGCCGGGCCATCGCGCGGCCGACGCGATATGAGGACAGCGGAGGTCAGGCCCGCGCGGCGGCCGCCGGGCGCTCCACCGGGAGCGGCGCCGCGACGGGCAGCTCGACCGTCACCGACAGCCCGCCGCCGGGTCGAGCCGCGAGGCGCAGCGTGCCGTCGTGGGCCTGGGCGATGCTCTTGACGATCGCGAGGCCGAGCCCGACGCCCGCGTGATCGCCGCGGACGCGTTCCGTGCCCCGCTGGAACGGCTCCGTCAGCGTGTCGAGCAGCCGCGGGCTCACAGGCTCCCCGGTGTTCTCGACGCGCAGCACGGCCGACGCGCCCCGCACGGCGGTGTCGACCCGCACGGTGCCCTCACCTTGGAGGTTGTGCACGATCGCGTTGTGCACGAGGTTCGTCGCGAGCTGCAGCAGCAGCGCCGGCGAGCCCAGCGCCGGCGCCACGTCGCCCGACGTCTCGACCTCGACGCCGTGCGTCTCGGCGAGCGGGAGCAGGGTCTCCGTCGCCTCCTCCGCGAGCAGCGACAGGTCGACCCGCTGCGGCGTGAAGGCGCGCTGGTCGGCGCGGCTGAGGACGAGGAGCGCCTCGGTGAGCTCGATCGCGCGAGTATTGACGGCGCGCAGCCGGTCGTCGAGCTCGCCGCCGTAGCGCCCGGGGTCGTTGCGGGCGACCTCGAGCAGCGCCTTGGTGATCGCGAGCGGCGTGCGGAGCTCGTGCGACGCGTTGGCGGCGAAGCGCTGCTGCGCCGCCACGTCCGCCTCGAGGCGGGCGAGCATCGCGTCGAAGCTGTCGGCGAGCTCGCGGAACTCGTCCTGCCGGCCCTCGAGGTCGATGCGGTGCGAGAGCGAGCCGGCGGCCGCCCGTCGCGTCGCCGCGGTGATCCGCGACAGCGGCGCGAGCATCACGCCGGCGAGGAGCCAGCCGCCCACCAGCCCGAACGCCAGCAGGAACACGAGCACCGCGGCGGCCCGAGGGACGAAGGCGTCGACGAGGTCCGAGCGGTTGGGCACGAATCCGCCGAGGACGCGGATCGTCCCGTCGGGCACGTAGCGCAGGAGGAACAGCCACACGACGGCGAGCAGCACCGCGCCGGCCAGCATCAGGAACGCCGCATAGCTCAGCGTGAGCTTGAGGCGGACGCTCAACCCCGGCGCCCGGCCGGCGCGCCCGCTCACGGCCGGCCCGTGTCGATTCGGTACCCGACGCCCGGGACCGTCGCGATCAGCCACGGCTCGCCGAGCCGCTTGCGCAGCGCGGACACCGTGATGCGCACCGCGTTGGTGAACGGGTCGGCGTGCTCGTCCCACGCGCGCTCCAGCAGCTCCTCGGCGCTGACGACGCCGCCGTCCGCGGCCACGAGCACGTCCAGGACCGCGAACTGCTTCCGAGTCAGGGGCACGTACCGGCCGTCGCGATGGACCTCCCGGCGGAACGGGTCGACGCGCAGCCCGGCGACCTCGCGCACGGGCGGCCGGTGGTGCGCGCGCCGGCGGTCGAGTGCGCGCAGCCGGAGCACGAGCTCGCGCAGCTCGAACGGCTTGGTGAGGTAGTCGTCGGCACCGAGCTCGAAGCCCGACGCCTTGTCGTCGAGCCGGTCCGCGGCGGTGAGCATGAGGATCGGCAGCCCGGTGCCGGACGCGACGATGTGCCGGGCCACCTCGTCGCCCGACGGGCCGGGGATGTCGCGGTCGAGGACAGCGGCGTCGTACGCGTTCACGTCGAGGAGCTCGAGCGCGGTGTCGCCGTCACCCGCGACGTCCGCCGCGATCGCGGCCAGGCGCAGGCCGTCGCGGATGGCATCCGCCATGAACGGTTCGTCCTCGACCACCAGCACGCGCACGGGTCAACCCTGCGCCCGGGTCGCTATTGCCGGCGTATCGGAATCGCGATACGGCCGGGCAACACGCGGCGGCGTTGACTGGCCGCATGGATCACGCCGCGTCGACACGCGCGCCCCGCCAGCGCAACCGGCCCCTCGTCGGGCTTGCCGTCGTGTGTGTCGCGATCATCGGATCCCTCGTCCTCCGTGCGGGCGTGTCCTCCGCGCCCCGGGCCGGAGCGCCTTCGGGTGGCACTCTCGGTGGCCGCGCCACGCCGGCCGTCGCCGGCGATGACGGTACGCTCCCGGCCGGCGTGACGCCGTTCGACGACCGGTACGCCGGCATCGCGAGGCTCGACCCGGACCTGCTGGGCGCGCTGCGGTCCGCCGCCATCGATGCCGCCGGCGACGGGATCCGGCTGACGGTGAACAGCGGCTGGCGCTCGGCGGCGTACCAGGACCGGCTGCTGCGCGATGCCGTGTCGACGTACGGCTCTGTGGCCGCCGCCGCACGCTGGGTCGCGACCGCGGCGACGTCGCCGCATGTCGCCGGGGAAGCGGTCGACGTCGGTCCCGCGCAGGCCGCCGCGTGGCTGACGGACCATGGCGCCGCCTATGGCCTGTGCCGGGTCTACCGGAACGAGCCTTGGCACTTCGAGCTGCGGCCGGAGGCGAGGGCCGGCCGGTGCCCGCGGATGTACGCGGACCCCACGCGCGACCCGCGCATGCGGGCCTGACGTCGAGCGCGCCGCGTTCCAGCAGGCGAAGGCCGACCACGACTTCCTCGAGCAGGAGCAGGAGCTCAAGACGAACACCGAGCTCACGCGGGCGACCCACCCCTGACGACCGACCTCCACACCCAGCTCGTCGGCAAGGGCGCGACGGGCGCGGCGGCGCCCGTCGCGGACCGTTCGGGGCGCCCCTAGGGCCGGCGGCCCGTGAGGAGGGCCACGCTCCAGTCGAGCCGCACACCGCTCTCGTCGCGATCGAGCCGCCGGACCTCGTCCTCGAGCGCCGCCCAGTAGCGTGCGTACCGCTCGTCGTCGACGTTCACGGCATGCCCGAACGCCGCCCGGTAGGCGAGATACGCGTCCGCGTCGTCGTACGTCGCGTCGATCTGCACCGTCCTGACGGCGACGTCGGCGAACCCCGCCGCTCGCACGCGCTCGGCGATCGACTCCGGGACGGGCGGCACCGCGAGCTCGATCCCGACGCGAGAGCGGACGCGGTTGAGCAGCTCCAGCTCGCGGTAGTGCTCGCCCCAGAACGCGACCGACAGCGTCCCGCCCCGGCGCAGGACGCGCGCGGCCTCCCCGAGGCCGCGGTCGCTGTCCTGGAGCGGCGTGAACTGCGCGACGGCATGGTCGAACGTGCCGTCGGGGAACGGCAGCGACTCCAGATCCGCGACCTCGTACTCCAGCGCGACGACGGCGGGGTCGGCCTCCGCGAGGATCCGCCGCGCGATCTCGAGCATGCGTGCCGACAGGTCGACCAGGGCGAGCGTCCCGTCGCCCGCGAGCTTCGGCAGCAGGAGCCGGGCCACGCCGCCCGTCCCGGCTGCCACGTCGAGGATGGCGTCGCCGGGCCGGACGTCGATCCCGTCCGCGACCAGGCGGGCGACGCGGGCGTAGCGCGGGGCGATGAGCCGCTCGTACTCGAGCGCGACGGGGTCGTACTGGGAAGCGCTCGCTCGCACCGGGTCCTCGCTGCAGCCGTGGTGCGATCGTCGTACGCCTGGGAGACCCGCCGCCTCGGCGGGACGGCGCACGCCTGAGCAGGACATCCGTCGTAGTCGACCCGACGCCCTCGGCCGGGCGTCTCGCGTCCGGTCGTGACGGGCCTCGGGCCGGCACGCGCCAACCGGGCGGCCCCGGCGCTGCCGGCGGTCAGGGTGCCGGGGTCGCGGCCGGGGTCGCGGTCGGGTCGAGGATCGGAGTGGGACTCGGCGTCGGGTCCGGGGTCGCGGTCGCGTCCGCGGTCGGCGTCGGCGTCGGCTCGGCCGTCGAGGTGGGACTCGGCGTGGGCGACGCCGTCGGCGCGGGTGTCGGCGACGGCGTGGGCGCCGGGCCGGGGCTGTTCCCGTGTCGCCACAGCCAGACGCGCGGCGTCAGGCCCGAGAGGTGGATCGCCCGCGCGACGGTCCGGCCGAAGTACCGGTAGTGCCATGGCTCGTAGCCGTAGCAGACCTGCGCCTTCTTGCCGTACGGGTACGACAGCACGAACCCGTATTTCCACGCGTTGCGCATCATCCACGCCCCGGCGCGGCTCTTCGCCCAGTCATAGCCGCGGATCGCCCACGGATCGGCGGCGCCGGCGGTCTTGAAGTCGATCGTGGTGCCGAGCTGGTGCTCCGAGTGCCCGGGCCGCGCCGAGCCGATGATCGCCGTCTGGTATCCGAACTTCGCGACCCACGACGCGAACGTCGACACCTGGCTCTGGTAGCTCCGGTATGCGCTCGCCACCGCGAGCCGCGCGCCAGCGGCACGCGCGGCGCTCACCATCGCCTTGAGGTCGGGAACGATGGTCGAACGGACGTACCCGCCGCCCGCGAGCCCGGCGCGACTGACCGGCGCCAGGACCGGCGGCCGGTACGTCTTCGGCAGCCGCCATCGCCAGTCGATGAGCGTTCGCGACCAGTCCGCCGTCCTGGTGAACTTCGCCGTGACGTCCGCGATCCGGCACGCCGGTGGGCTCGAGGTCGTCGAGACCGGCGGCACGGGCGGGTCGGAGGCCGCCTCGATCCCCGGTGCGACGAGGAGCGCGGTGATGAGCGAGAGCACGAGCGCGGCGCGGAACCCGGCGCGGCGGCTGACCTGGCCGGTCGGGAGGCGGCGGTCGACGAGCGCGTGGCGGGGACCCACGACACGCAGGGTAGCGGGGCGTGCAACCGGCTCACCATGGCTCCTCGGTACTGTCCCGCTTCGTCGCCCGCGGACCCGGCCATCCGACCCGGCCGGTCGTGCGAACGGATCCACGAACGTGCGACCCGGGGCACCGG
>JAICUI010000107.1 GCA_025935925.1 Chloroflexota bacterium | reverse complement strand
GAGTAGGTCTGGGTGTACGCGCTGATCCGCTCCGCGACGTCGCCCATCGGGTGGCCGGTCAGGTACAGCCCGAGCAGGTCCTTCTCCCAGCCGAGCCGGATCCGGTCGGTCAGCGGCGGCACGTCCGGGAGCGGCCCGTCGGACCGGCGGCTCTCGCTCGCCATGAAGAACATCCCGTCCATGCCGCTCGCCCGCTGATCCGCGGCGGCCTGCCCGTCGGCGATCGCGAGGTCGAGGGCGTCGAGCACCTGGCGCGGGTGGCCGAACGCGCCCAGTGCGCCGACCTGCGCCAGCGCCTCGAGCACCTTGCGGTTGCACAGCCGGAGGTCGATCCGCGAGCACACGTCCCCGAGCGACCGGAACGGGGCGTCCGTGCGCGCCGCGACGATCGAATCGATCGCACTCTCGCCCACGTTCTTCACCGCCAGGAGCCCGAACCGGATCGACTCGCCCTCGACGGTGAACGCCTTGTGCGAGTACCGCACGTCCGGCCCGAGGACCTCGATCCCCATCCGCCGGCACTCCGCGATCGCCGCCGCGACCTTCTCGGCGTTGTCGCGGAACGCCGTGAGCACCGACGTCATGTACTCGACGGTGTAGTTCGCCTTGAGGTACGCGGTCTGGTACGCGATGAGCCCGTAGCAGGTGGCGTGGGCCTTGTTGAACCCGTAGCGCTCGAACGGCTCGAACGCCTTGAACACCGCATCGATCGTCCCCGCCGGCACGCCGCGTTCGGCCGCCTGGCTGACGAACTTCTCCTTCTGCGCCCGCAGGACCGCGGACTTCTTCTTTCGGATCGCGTAGCCGAGCGTGTCCGCCTCGGGGCCCGTGAAGCCGCCGAGGGCGATCGCGGCGGCCATGATGTCCTCCTGGTACACGAAGATCCCGTACGTCTTGTCCAGGTAGGGCTCGAGCAGCGGGTGCAGGTACTCGACGCGCTCCTGCCCGTGCTTGCGGCGGATGTAGGCCGGGATGTTGTCCATCGGCCCCGGGCGGTAGAGCGCCACCATCGCCGCGAGGTCGTAGACGCTCGTCGGGCGCAGCTCGCGGATGTAGCGGCGCATGCCCGCGGACTCGAGCTGGAACACGCCGGTCGTCTCGCCCGACGCGAGCAGCTCGAACGTGGTCGCGTCGTCGAGCGGGATGTGGTCCAGGTCCACCTCGATCCCGCGGTGCTCGCGGATCAGGTCGACGGCCTTGCGCAGGATCGTGAGGTTGGACAGGCCGAGGAAGTCGAACTTCAGCAGCCCCAGCGCCTCGATGCCGTGCATCTCGTACTGGGTCATCAGCGCGTCGGAGTTGGTCGCCTTCTGGAGCGGCATCAGCTCGGTCAGCGGCTCGCGCGAGATCACGACACCGGCGGCATGGGTGGAGGCGTTGCGCGCCACGCCCTCCAGCTGCTGCGCGAACCCGACCAGGCGCCCGATCGTCGGGTCGCCGTCGTGCATCTCCTTGAGCTGCGGGCTCATCTCCAGGGCGTCGGCGAGCTTGATGCCGAGCTGGTTCGGGACGGCCTTGGCGATCCGGTCGACGTCGCCGTAGCCGAGGCCCATCACCCGGCCCACGTCCCGGATCGCGGCGCGCGCGAGCATCGTGCCGAAGGTGATGATCTGGGCGACGTGGTCGGTGCCGTACTTGCGGCTGACGTAGTTGATGACCTCGTCGCGGCGCTCGTCCTCGAAGTCGACGTCGATGTCGGGCATCGTCACGCGGTCGGGGTTCAGGAAGCGCTCGAACGGCAGCCCGTAGTGGAGCGGGTCGACCGGCGTGATGCCCAGCGTGTACGTGACGATCGAGCCCGGCGCCGACCCGCGGCAGGTCGTCGCGATGGCCTGTGACCGTGCCCAGTTCACGAAGTCCGCGACGATCAGGAAGTAGCCGGCGTAGCCCATCGAGATGATCACGCCGAGCTCGTAGTCGAGCCGCTGCTGGAGCTCGGGCGTGATCGCGCCGTAGCGGCGCACGAGCCCGGCCTCGCACTCCTTGCGCAGCCAGGTCTCGACCGTCTCGCCCTCGGGCACCGGGAAGTGCGGGATGCGGAGCTCCCCGAGGGGCAGCCGGAGGTCGACCATCTCCGCGATCCGGCGCGTGTTCAGCAGCGCCTCGCGCTGGTCCGGGAACAGGGCCGCCATCTCCGCGGCCGACTTCAGGTAGAACTCGCTCGATTCGAACTTCATCCGGTTCGGCGTGTCGAGGTTGTTCCCCGTCCCGACGCACAGCAGCACGTCGTGCGCCTCGTGCTGCTGGCGGTGGACATAATGCAGGTCGTTGGTGACGACCAGCGGCAGGCCCATCTCGGGGGCGAGCCGGAGGAGCTGGTCGTTGAGGCGCCGCTGCTCCGGGATGCCGTGGTCCTGGAGCTCGAGGAAGAAGCGGTCCCTGCCGAGGATGTCCGCGTACGAGCCGGCGACCTCGCGCGCGAGCTCCCAGTCGTCGACCTCGAGCGCCTTGGGGACCTCGCCGCCGAGGCAGGCCGAGAGCCCGACGAGCCCCTCGCTGTACCTCGCGAGGTGCTCGCGGTCGATGCGCGGCTTGTAGTAGTAGCCGTCGATGTGGGCGTCGGTGATCAGCCGGCACAGGTTCCGGTAGCCCGCCAGGTCGGTGGCGAGGAGCACGAGATGGAAGGGCTGGCTGTCGGCCTTGCCCTCCTTGTCGCGCATCGACCGCCGCGCGACGTAGGTCTCGACACCGATGATCGGCTTGATGCCGGCCTTGGTCGCCGCCTGGTAGAACGCGACCTGCCCGTACAGGGCGCCGTGGTCCGTCACGCCGAGGCTGTCGAACCCGTGCTTGACGCTCGTGTCGACGAGGTCGGTGATCCGCCCCAGCCCGTCGAGCAGGCTGAACTCCGAGTGCGTGTGGAGGTGGACGAAGTCGTTCGGGGCCAGCGTCACGGGAGGTCCATCGTACCCGTTCCGGCGGTTCAGATCGGGTCAGTCCACCCTTTCCGCCCGCCGGCGAGGCGGCCACCGTGGCGAGCGTTCGCACCGTCGCGGGGAGCACCTCCATGTCTCGTCGGCATCGCGCGATCCGGCTCGATCCGGTCGCGTCCCTGGTTCTCGTCCTGTTGGTTGCCGGCTGCGGCTCGAGCGCGGCCACGATGGCGCCGACGGCCACACCGACGGCCGCGCCGGAGTCGCCGGCGGGCACCGCCACGTCCGTGCCATCCGTCGGCGCGGGTCCGACGACATCGCTGCCGCCGGCCGCGACGCCTCCGCCGAGCTCGGCCGTCCGGACGCTGCCCGGGTTCACGGCACCGGTCGGCTCGAGGACCGACCCCGCCTGGACCTCGCTCGAGTTCTCGCCGATCCCCGACGGCGATCCGCTGGCGTCCGTCGTGTCCGAGGCCCGCTGGCAAGGCGGGTACGTGGCCCTCGGTCCCGAGCTGTCGAACCATGACGGCACGGCGCGCACCCCGGTCTGGACCTCGGCCGACGGCGCGACCTGGACGCCGCTCGACCCGTCGGCGCTCGGCATCTCGACGGCCGTCCTCGCGGTCGGCAGGCTCGGCGACGGCGTCGTCGCGATCACCGCGACCGGCGACACCAGCGAGTGCGGCGACGTCGACGACTGCTACGAGCCGTCACCGCCGCTCCGGGCATGGACGTCGAGCGACGGGATCACCTGGACGCCGCATGCCGTCCCCGGCCTCGTCGCGACGGCGAGCGGCGTCTCGCCGCTCGTGGCGATCGGCGACGGCGGGATCGAGGTCGTCTCGTTCGACCCGAGCGCCGGGTCCGCGGCCGCCACGTGGTCGAGCGACGGCGCGACCTGGTCGGGCCTCGCGCCGTCGCCGTTCGGCGCCGGCGCCGAGGTTGGTCGTGTGGCGGCGCTCGGGACGAGCTTCGTCGCGTTGGGCGACACCGGCGGCGAGGCGCCGTCGGCGAGGGCGTGGACCGCGCTGGACGGCAGGAGCTGGCTCGGCCATCGGTTGCGCGACCCCACCGCGTCCAAGGGCGTCCCGGTCTCCGCGTCGCTCGTGGCTCCGGGCAGCGACGGGCTCGTCGCGGCGACCGAAGTCCTGGAGACACCCGGCTCGTCCACCTGGTGGACGACGGCCGACGGGTCGGGCTGGGACCCCGTCACGACGTTCGCGCCGCTCGGCGTCTGGCACGGCGAGGGCGAGGGCAGCGGGCTCATCGCCAACGGGACGATCGACGGCGACGGCGAACGCATCCTCGCCCTCCGCCGCAACGGCGGCGTGGCAGCGTGGCTCTCGACCGACGGCGCCCGGTGGTACGACCTGCCGGTCCACGGACTGCCCTCGACCGCGAAGGACGCCTGGCCGGCGTTCACCCTCCGCGTGCTGCCGAGGGGCGTGCTCGTCGACGATGGCGACGGCCACGCGTTCTACGGCATCCCGAACGGG
>JAICUI010000026.1 GCA_025935925.1 Chloroflexota bacterium | reverse complement strand
TCCTCGTCGGGATGGCGGGCGCCGGGCTGGCGGACGTGATCGACGTCAGGATCCTGATCGTGTTCGCGTCGCTCATCCTCGTGGCCACGGCGTTCGCCGCGCTCGTCGCGCCAGGCATCGGCCGTCCGGCCGCGGAATGGCGCCGCGCCGTCGCATCGCTCCGCTCGCCGGTCCAGCCGGCGCTGGGCGCCGCGAGGGCGGCGACGCTCGCGGACGTCGACCGGCTGGTGGGACGCGTCGCGACACTCGGGCAGCTCACGAGCGTGCAGCGGGAGGCGCTCATCCGCGGTGCGCAGATCCGCGACGTGCCGGACGGCGCCCGCGTCGTGACGCGCGGCGACACGGCGTCGAGCGCCTACTTCATCCTCGACGGCGAGGCGGTCGCGCTCGTGCCCGACCCGGACGGCGGGTACCGCGGCCTGTCCACCATGACCGCCGGCCACTTCTTCGGCGAGATCGCGGCGCTGACGGGCAGCGCGCGCACGGCGGACGTCGTCGCGACCCAGCCGACCGAGCTGCTCGAGGTCTCTGCCGCAGGGCTGCGGTCGATCATGGCCAACCCGGACGTCAGCGAGCTCGTGCTGTCGACCCTCACCGAGCGCCTCGTGCGCAGCAGCCAGCCCGACCTGCCGCGACTCGCCTCGTTCGACCAGGCGGCGCTGCGCGAGCTGCGGACGCGGCTCCCGAGCGCCGAGACGACCCAGGCCACGCCGGCAGGCGCGCCGGCCTGACGCGGCCCGCGGGCACCTGCCCCCGCGCGAGGACGGACGGAGCGTCAGCCCCGGGCGACGGGCCGCATGGGATAGACGCCGACGACGATCGGCGCGCCCGGGTCGAGCGACAGCTCGTAGCCGACGTCCCCGCCGGCGAGCAGCTCGCCCATCAGTCGCGCCTCGGTGGCCGGCAGCCCGATGTACAGCGTCGTCCCGCCGACGCGGACCGGCGTCACGTCGTCGTCGCCGCCGTAGATGCCGAACCGACGCCGGAGCTCGTGCATGGGGATCCACGGACGGCTCTTGATGAACCGGCGGAGCTGCGCCGCGGTGCACGTCGGGCGGTCGGCGTCGTGGCCGCCGGCGAACGGGTGGCCGTTGCGGAACCCCGGATCCGGCGCGGGACGGGGAACGTCCGGATGAAGGTCGTGCCCCGGGGAGGGCGCGGCCGCCGCGACGGGCTCGCGGGGGGCGTCGGCCGGCTCCGCGGCCGCCGGCAGGCGCGCCGGTCCGGGAGCGACGACGGGCGCCGGCGCCTCCTGGCGCGGGCGATACGCCTCGAGCCTGGGCGCGGGGCCGTGGCCGTTGCCGCCCGGCTCGTGCGCGTTGCCGTTGCCGTCCTGGGCGGGCGTCGCCGGTCGCGGCCGGGCGCCTTGGGCGCCCTGGGCGGCGTGCGGGTGGCGGCCGCGGCGGGCGTGCCGGCTCACCGGTGCGAGGGACGCGGGGTGCGGCCCCGCGTGATCAGGAAGGTCATGGGTTGGGCTGGGTCACGCTGCGCGACGGTCGGGGCTCGACCGTTCGGCGGATGATACCCCGCCCCGGCGGCCCACGCCGGGGCGACGGCCCGCGCGCGGCGTCAACCGCGAACGACGAGCAGGTCGCGCGTCGTTAGGTTGAGGACGTCCGGGCCCGTTTCGCCGCACACGACGATGTCCTCGATCCGCGCCCCGTACCGGCCCTCGAGGTAGATCCCCGGCTCGACGCTGAACGCCATGCCGGCGCCGAGCGGCTCACCGTTCCCCGCGACGATGTACGGGTCCTCGTGGCCCTCGAGGCCGATGCCGTGCCCGGTCCGGTGGAAGAACCACGGCCCGTAGCCCGCGTCGGTGATCACGTCTCGGGCGGCGGCGTCGATCGCGTCGCAGGCGACTCCGGGACGCACGGCGGCGGTCGCGGCTTGCTGCGCGGCCTGGAGCACGCCGTAGAGCCGCAGGAACTCCGGGGCCGGCGCGGCGTCCTCGGGACCGGTCACCCACAGCGTGCGGGTCGTGTCCGAGGCGTAGCCATGCACGGTCCCGCCGATGTCGAGGACGATCGGCTCGCCGCCGGCGATCACGCGGTCGCTCGCGTCGTGGTGTGGCGACGCGCTGTTGGGCCCGGAGGCCACGATCGAGAACTCGGCCCGGTCGTGACCCTCGGCGACCAGACGCTCGCGGACCTCGCGCGCGACGTCGGCCTCCGTGCGGCCCACCAGACGGCCGTTCGCGATCGTGAGCACCACGCGGTCCGCAGCCGCGGCCGCCGCGCGCAGCAGCGCCACCTCGTCGGCATCCTTGCGCATCCGCAGCGCCCGCAGCACCGACGAGGTGAGCGAGAACCGCGCCCCGGGCAGCACCCGCTGGAGCCCGAGCACGAACGCCGCGCGCAGCCCGTCCGACACGGCCACCGTCGCGACCTCGTCCGCGCGGCCGCGGGTCGCCGTGGCGAGCCGGGACGCCACGAGGGCCATCGGGTCCTCGGTCTCCTCCCAGGTCGCGATCTCGATCGCACCCGTCCGCGCGGCGGCGGAGCCGCGGGCGGGCGTGACCTCCAGTCGAGGCGCGATCAGCGTCGCCGCGGCGCCGTCCATCGACGGGAGGACGAGCATCGTGAGGCGTTCGAGCGGCATCGCCTCGTAGCCGGTGAGGTAGCGCAGGTCGGCGCCCACGCCGACCAGCAGCGCGTCGAGGCCCGCGCGGGCCGCTTCGCGGCGTGCCCCGGCCAGCCGCTCCGCGTAGCGCGTCGCGGGGATCCCGGCGACGGGCGCGGCCTCGGACGTCAACGGGCGGATCCGCTGACGGACGGCGCGGGCAGCGACCCGATCCACCCGCCGAGCTCGCGCTGCCCGTGCTCGAACAGGGCGCGGTACGCGTAGACGCGCGTGGCCCCGGCGGCGCGCGCGGCGCGACGGAGCTCGATCTCGTCGTGCTGCCCCACGGCGATCGCGGGCACGCCGGCCGCCGCCGCCGTGCGCAGCACCGCCAGGCCGTCGTATGCCCGCGACGTGAGGTCGACGATCGCGCCACGGGCGCCGTCCAGCGCCGCGGGCACCCCCGCCGCGGAGCGGGCCGGGACCGGCAGCGCCCCGCACGAACGGACGCCGTCCGCCAGGCGCGTCGCCCAGATGAGGTCGTCGGCGACGACCGCGATCCGCGCGGACGCGGTCACGCCAGCGAGCCGACCAGGTGACGGAAGACGTCCGCGGCCGCGACGACGCCGATCGGCCGATCGCCGTCGACCACCGGGATGTGCCGGAACTCGCCGACGGCCATCTTGTGGACCGCGACCGCGAGCGTGTCCGAGCTGCGCAGGACCACCGGGTCGGGCGTCATGAAGTCGTCCACGCGGTACAGCCCGAGCCGCTTGTCGGCGGCCTTCGCGACGGCGTCGCGGTCGGTGAAGATGCCGACCAGCCGATCGTCCGTGCAGACGAGCAGGCAGTCGATGTCGTCCTGGTGCATCAGCCGGATGGCGTTCGCCACCGGGAGCGACGGTTCGACCGTCCGGAACCTGCCGATCCCGAGCGCGTCGAGGTGCTCGCCGAGCACCGTGTCGTGGTACTCCATCGCGGGCTGCGGCACGTCGCGCCCCATCAGGTCGGCGCCGCAGTTGGCGCACGTGTCCTCGCCCTCGAAGTTCTCGAACCGGCAGTTGGGGCACAGCACCGTCAGCTCACCGTCCAGGTCTCGCCGGCGACGAGCGCCTTCGCGATGTCGCCCTCGCCGGACTTGGCCCGCGCGGCGTCGATCTGCTCGTCGATGAGGTCCGAGTGGGTCGGCTGGCTGACGTCCCGCAGGATGCCCACCGGGACCGGGAACTCGGGCCAGAACATGCGCGACAGGATCAGCGCGAGATACGGGTCCTCGGCGTGCGCGTCGTGGACGACGATGTCCGCCTCGGTCACGCCGTCGTGGCCGATCGTGACCACCTCGGGGTGGAGGCCGTTGAGGCGAATGCCCTTGTCGCGGTCCTTGCCGAAGATCATCGGCTGGCCGTGCTCGAGCACGAGCATCCGGTCGTCGCGGACGTCCCGCTCGGTGAACTCGCGCCAGGCCCCGTCGTTGAAGATGTTGCAGTTCTGGAGGACCTCGACGTACGAGGCGCCGCGGTGGCGACCCGCCGCCTCGAGCGTGCGCTGGAGATGCTCCGTGTGGGTGTCGACCGTCCGCGCGACGAACGTCGCCTCCGCGGCGAGGGCGAGCGTCAGCGGCATGACCGGCCGGTCGATGGAGCCCATCGGCGTCGACTTCGTCCGCTTCCCGAACTCCGACGTGGGCGAGGTCTGGCCCTTGGTCAGGCCGTAGATCCGGTTGTTGAACATCACCATCGTGAAGTCGACGTTCCGGCGCATCGAGTGGATGAAGTGGTTGCCGCCGATGGACAGCGCGTCGCCGTCGCCGGTGATCACCCAGACCATCAGGTCGGGGCGGGCGGTCTTGAGGCCCGTCGCGAGCGTGGGCGCGCGACCGTGGATCGTGTGGAACCCGTACGTGTTCATGTAGTACGGCAGCCGGCCCGAGCAGCCGATGCCGGAGATGAAGACGATGTTCTCCTTCGGCACGCCGAAGTCCGGCATCACCTTCTGGGTCTGGGCGAGGATCGAGTAGTCGCCGCAGCCCGGGCACCAGCGGACCTCCTGGTCCGAGACGAAGTCCTTGCGCGTCAGCTGAATCGGCGCGGTGCCCTCCGGCGCCTCGGTCGTGGTCATGCGTTGCTCCCCCCGGCGAGGACCCGCTCGGCCTCGTCGACGATCTCCTGGATGCGGAACGGCTTGCCCCGCACCCGGTTGTAGCTGATCGCGTCCACCAGGAACGCGGCCCGGAGCAGCATCGCGAGCTGCCCGAGGTTGATCTCCGGGATGAGGACCCGGTCGTAGCTTCGGAGGACGTCCCCGGTGTTGGCCGGGAACGGGTTGAGATGCCGGAGGTGCGCGTGGGCGACCGACCGGCCGGCCGCCTGCAGGCGCTCGACCGCGCTGCGGATCGCGCCATAGGTGGAGCCCCAGCCGACGATCAGCAGGTCGCCCGAGTCGGGCCCGAACACGTCCAGGGGCGCGATGTCCTTCGCGATCCCGGCCACCTTCTGGGCCCGGAGCAGCGTCATCCTGTGGTGGTTCTCGGGGTCGTAGCTCACGTTGCCGAGGCCGTCGGCCTTCTCGAGGCCGCCGATCCGGTGCTCCAGCCCCGGCGTCCCGGGCACGGCCCACGGCCGCGCGAGCGTCTCGGGATCGCGGGCGTACGGGCGGAAGATGCCCTCGCCCCGCTCCGCGTTCGCGACGCCGATGTCGGGGAGGTCGTCCAGGGACGGCACCTGCCACGGCTCGGCGCCGTTGGCCACGAACGCGTCCGAGAGGTACACGACCGGGGTCATGTACTTGAGCGCGAGCCGTGACGCCTCGATGGCCATCGTGAAGCACTCGCCGGGCGTGGCCGGCGCGACGACCGGCAGCGGCGACTCGCCGTTGCGGCCGTACAGGACCTGGAGCAGGTCCGCCTGCTCGACCTTGGTGGGCATGCCCGTGGACGGGCCGGCGCGCTGGACGTCGATCACGACGAGCGGCAGCTCGGTCATCACGGCCAGGCCCATCGCCTCGGACTTGAGGGTCACGCCGGGGCCCGAGGTGCCGGTCAGCGCGAGCGCCCCGCCGTACGACGCGCCGATCGCCGCGCCGATCGCCGCGATCTCGTCCTCGGCCTGGAACGCGCGGACGCCGAAGTGCTTGTACGCGGACAGCTGGTGGAGGATGTCCGACGCAGGCGTGATGGGGTACGAGCCGTAGAACAGCGTCCGCTTCGCGAGCTTCGAGGCCGTCAGGAAGCCGAGCCCCGTCGCCTCGTTGCCGGTGATGTTCCGGTACAGGCCGGGCGGCAGCTTCGCGCGCGGGACCCGGTACGTCGTGTGGAACATCTCGGTCGTCTCGCCGTAGGCGTAGCCGGCCTTGAGGGCGCGCGTGTTCGCCTCGGCGATCACGGGCCGGGCGCCGAACTTCGACTGGATCCATGCGAGCGTCGGGTCCATCGACCGCTCGTAGAGCCAGAACATCAGGCCCAGCGCGAAGAAGTTCTTGGTGAGGTCGACCTGGCGGCTCGTCATCTCGAGCCCCTCGGCCGAGCGCGCGTTGAGCGTGCTGATCGGCACCTCGAACACGTTGTACTGCTTGAGCGACCCGTCGGTCAGGGGGTTCGAGGTGTACGCCGCCTTGTTCAGGTTCTGCTGCGTGAACGCGTCGCTGTTGACGATCAGCGCGCCGCCCGGGATGAGCTCGCCGACGTTCGTCTTGAGCGCCGCCGGGTTCATCGCGACGAGCACGTCCGGCTGGTCACCCGGCGTGTGGATGTCGCTCGCGGAGAAGCTGAGCTGGAAGCCGGACACGCCGGGCAGCGACCCGGCCGGCGCACGGATCTCGGCCGGGTAGTCCGGGAAGGTGCTGATGTCGTTGCCGAAGACGGCGGCGGTCCGGGTGAACTGGGTCCCGGTGAGCTGCATGCCGTCGCCGGAGTCGCCCGCGAACCGGATCGTGACGCGGTCGAGCTCCTGGGTGCGGTGCTGTGGGGCCTCGGAGAGCGTGGTCATCCGCCTTCGGCTCGCTCCATCTGCTGGTGGGGTCGCGGCGGGAGGTTGAGCAGCTCCTCCGGGAACGACTCCGCGAGGTACTTGAGGATGTCGACCTGGCGCACGACGCCGACGAGGCGGTCCGCCTCGTCGACGAGCGGCACGTTGCGGTAGCGGCCGCTCTGCATCAGCTCCAACGCGTCGCGGACGGTCTGGTCGGTCGAGAGCGTGTGGGGCTCGGTGGTCATCATGGTCTCGACGGGCGCGTCGACGTCCACGGCCGCGGCGACGTCGGGTCCGACGAGGCGGGCGAACACGTCGCGCTCCGTCAGGACGCCGAGGAGCCGGCCGTCGGCATCGGTCACGAACGCCGAATCGCCCGTCCCGGTGCGCTGGATCGCCCGCACGCAGGCCCCGATCGACGTGCCCGGCTCCACGGTGACGGGCTCCCGGCGTCCGATCCTGCTGAGCTGCGCGGACGCGAGGCTGGGGACGCGCGCCGCGACGGCGCGCTCGGTGAGATCGGCCACGGGGAAAGTGTACGCGGAGCCGTGCTGGGGCGCCGTCGCGGCGACGGGTGCCTTGGGTACCCTCGGGCCGGTGGATCCCGTCCGCCTGACCGGCATCGCGCTGGTCATCGTGTCCGCTTTCGCCTTCGGGTCGGGCGGCCTGTTCGCACGCCCGGTGTACGGCACCGGCGTCGACTGGCTGACGCTGATGGCGTGGCGGTTCGGGATCGCCGCGGCCCTCGCCTGGGTGGTCGTCCTGGCGCGCCCGTCGTCGCGCGCCGCGATCCGGTCGCTCTCGCGGCCGGCGCTCGTCGGCGCGATCGCGCTCGGCGTCTTCTACCTCTCGAACACGGCGACGTACTACGCGGGGATCGCCGTCGTGCCGCTCTCGCTCGCGGCGCTGATCGTCTACATCTACCCGCCGGTCGTGGCCGTCCTCGCGCTCCGGCTCGGGCGGCCGCTCGAGGGTCGCCGCGCGTGGACGGCGCTCGCGATCGCGGTGACGGGCGTGGTGCTCGCCGTCGGCGGGATCTCGGCCGCCGCGATGCCGCCGATCGGCGGGCTGCTGCTGGTCGTCGTGTCGCCGCTGTTCTACTCGGTGTGGATCATCCTCGCGGCGCGCCACTCGGGCGAGCGGAGCGATCGGACCGGACATGGATCCGACGGCGCATCCGATGCGCCGCTGACGAGCGCCGTGATGCTCACCGCGACGGGCGTCGCCTACTGGGCGATCAACCTCGGGCTGGGCCACCCGGTGCTGCCGTCGACGATCCCGCCCGCCGCGTGGCCCGGGATCCTGGGCGTGGGGCTGATCGCCGGCTTCCTGGCGATCCAGGCGTTCTACGCGGGCGCGGCCCGGGTGGGTGCGGCGCAGGCGTCGCTCATCTCGACCGTCGAGCCGCTGTGGACGATCGTGGGCGCGTACCTGCTCTTCGGGGAGCGGCTCGAGCCGGTCCAGTGGCTCGGCGGGGCGATGATCCTGGCCGGCGTGATCCTCGCCCAGACCCGCGGGCGGTCAGAGACGGCGCCGGCCGTGGCCGACGAGCCGCCCCTGCCGCAACCCGTGGTGCACCTGTCGGAGGAGTAGCGGCCGCCGCTACTTGCGGTGGCCCTCGGTGTCGTCGTCGTCGCCCGAGATGGACGGCATCTGCTTCTGGCCGTCAGGACCCGGCTGATCGCCGTCGTCCGCGAACTTGCGATGGCCGGCGGTGTCGTCGTCCTTCGTGAGATTCCGGTACCCGTCGGGCCCGGCATCCTTCACGAGGTTGCGGTACTCCTCGGGCCCCGCGTCCTTCGCCTTGAGGTCTTCGCTCATCTCGCCCTCCTTGGGGGCTTCGCCGTCCTCGGGCGGGACGGCCATCACGCCACAGTGCGCCGCGGCTCCCGCCCGGCCCTATCTCGCGCCGGACGCGCACGCTGTCGTCGCCCCGACACCCGAGCGTGGCGGCCAGAGCGTCAGCCGAGCGCCGCCCGGGCCTCCGCGAGCTGGCTGCGGGCGCGGGTCATGATCGACCCGGAGTCGGAGCCGATCCCGAGGAACGTGAACCCGCGGCGTCGGTACGCCTCGACCTCGGCCGCCTCGCGGACCAGGATCCCCGCGGCCTTGCCGTGCGCCCGCGCGACGGCTGCCACCCGATCGAGCAGCGCGACGAACTCCGGGTCGCCGAAAGCGCCCGGGATCCCGAGGTCGTGGGACAGGTCCGCCGGGCCGACGAACAGGACGTCCACCCCGTCGATCGCGGCGATGTCCTCGATGGCGTCGACTGCCGCCCTGGACTCGATCTGGAACACGCCGAGGACGCGAGGGCTGATCGCCTGCACCTCGGGGTGCGCGACGGTGGCGTAGCCCGCGCCACGCGTCCCGGTCGCGACGCCGCGGATTCCGGCCGGCGGGTAGCGCATCCAGCGGACCGTCTCGCTGACCTGGTCGACCGTCTCGAGTCGCGGGATCATCAACCCGTCGGCGCCGAGGTCGAGGACGCGCCCCACGCGCATGCGCTCACCGGACACGACGCGGACGATGGCGGCGCACGGCGTGGACTGGATCGCGACGAGCTGGCCGAGCAGCTCGGTCTCGGTCGCCATCCCGTGCTCGAGGTCGACGAGCGCCCAGTCGTAGCCGGCGCGCGCGACGATCTCGGCGCTCACGATCGAGCCGAGGTTGAGGAACAGGCCGATGGTCGGCTCGCCGGCGAGCACGCGCCGGCGGAGATCGACGCGAGGCGGGATCGACGGGGTGGGGACGGCATCGTTCGACATGCGGCGATCATGCCCGACCGAGACCTTCCGGCTCGCGCCCGGCCGCACGGCATGCCGAGGGTCCTGCCCCGGGGGGTACCAAGGGGCCATGTCCTTAAGGTGCGCGCGAGCCTACGGTCCGGGTGCTCACGGGAACCGAGCCCAGATCCTCCCGTCACCCGAAGGAACCGAGATGTCGACCGCCAAGTACCTCGCCCAGCGCGCGATCATGCTGCTCGGCACGCTGGCTGCCTTCGCCTTCGTCGTCGACGGCGGCGCGAAGCGCTGGTAGCTCCCCGCAGCTGCTGACCCGCAGCGGTCCGAGCCGCCGGAGACGATCCGGCGGCTTCTGGATTCCCGGGCCGGTCGCGTCAGCCCTGCCGGTCGCCGGCGAGCTGCGCGTCCATCTGGTCCCCGAGCTCGACCGTCCGGCGGAACGCCGCCCACACGGCCTCCGAGAGCACCGTCCGGAGCCGCCCTGATTCGAGCTCGTGGATCGCCGCTGCGCTCGTTCCGGCCGGCGACGTGACCATGTTGCGCAGCACGGCCGGATGGTCGCCGGACTGCTTGGCGAAGCGCGTGCTTCCCTCGAGCGTCTCGATCACGATGTCGTGCGCGATGTGGCGCGGGAAGCCCAGGTGCACGGCGGCGTCGATCAGCGCTTCCATGACGAGGAACACGTAGGCGGGTCCCGTTCCCGAGACCGCGGTCGCCATCGCGACCCACTTCTCGTCCTCGACCTCGAGCTCGGCGCCGAGCGCCCCGAGCAGGGCCTTCGCCTGGGCGCGCTGCTCGGCGGTCGTCGCGGGCGTCGGATACCAGACCGTCATCCCGTTGCCGATCCGGGCCGGCGTGTTGGGCATCGCGCGCACGACCTGGTCGTGGCCGAGCGTCGCGGTCAGCGCCACGGACGTCGGCCCGGCCAGCACGGACAGCACGAGCTGCCCCTCGTGCAGTGCGGGGCCGATCTCGCGCCCGACCTTCGCGAGCATCTGGGGCTTGACCGCGAGGATGATCACGTCGGCGCCGGCCACGGCTTCGGTGTTGGAGGCGACGACCCGGATCCCGTGCGTCCCGTGGAGCGCGTCGCGCCGTTCCGGACGGGGGTGGCTGGCGACGACCTGCCCCGGCGCGACGAGATTGCCGCGGAGCAGGCCCGCGATCATCGCCTCGGCCATGACGCCGGATCCGACGGTCGCGACGGTGCGGTTGGCGAGGGTCGACATCGCGCCGGAGGATAGCATCGGGGTCCCGCGGCTCCGCGCGGGTCCGCTCCCGGTCCCGGCGGTCAGCGGCGGGCGGTCGCCACGAGGAAGAAGCGGCCCGTGGTCGAGACCGCGACGTCCGTCAGGCCCGCACGTCGCAGCGTCGCCTCGACCGCTGCCGGCATGTGCCAGGTCCACGCGCGGCCCGGCGGGGGGCCGCCCTCGGGATCCGGGAGCAGGTCGATCAGGCCGAGCCGGCCGCCGGACGCGAGGCGGGCCGCCAGCTGCTCGACCGCCGCGTCGAGACCGGCACCGCGTACGCGGCCCAGCAGGAACGCGGCGAAGACGGCGTCCGCCGGACCGGGATCCGGGACCAGCGGCGCCCAGGCATCACCGGCGTGGAGATGCGCACGAAGGCGGTGCGCGGCGAGGCGGTCGCGGGCGTGGTCGAGCGCGTCGACGTCCGCGTCGAAGGCGTAGACCTCCCCGGCGTCGGCGAGCAGCGGCGAGAAGAAGCCGACGCCCGCGGCGAGCTCGACGATCCGCCCGCGGAGCCGGAGCCCGTCGAGCCAGCGCGTGGCCATGTCGAGCTCCGCCGCCCAGGCCGCGTCGTGGATCGCGCCGCGCTCGAACGGGCCGCGGCGCAGGAACCAGTCGTCCGGGAAGGCGGTTGTGGACCCGCGTCCTGCGGTCCGGCCAGGTCGCGACGGCGCGTCGTGGACCTGACCGCCGGCCCTCGCCGCGAGGCCGCCGCGGAGCCGGCCGCGGAGGAAGGGGTTCGTGCCGGCCTTGCCGAGACAGTCGGGGCACAGCTGCGCCCAGCCCTCGAGGTCGTCGGGCCCCCGCGTCGTCCAGGCGGTGCCACACCACAGGCAGTCGAACGTGCCGCGGTACGCGGTGGCGGGCGATTCGTTCCGCATCGTCCCGGTCACCCGGCGCGGACCCACGTGTCGGGCGGCGCCATGCCGTCGAACGCGGCGGGGTCGAACAGCTCGGCGAGGATCTCGATGCCGTCGATGATGCGCGGGCCCGCCGTCGCGAACGCACCGCCGTCGACGACATGCACGCGCCGATCGCGCACCGCGCGGAGCCCGGACCAGGCATCAGGGCGCGGCGTCGCGCGCCACGCCGCCAGCCCGTCCCGGAGCGGCAGCCCGCCGGGCAGCAGGACGAGCACCTCGGGATCGACGTCCGCGATCGCCGCCCACGTCGTCGCCCGCGCCGCCTCCCCGGGCTGGCCGAGCAGCTCCCAGCCACCCGCGAGCCGCACCTGGTCGGGCACCCAGCGTCCCGCGGCGCGCGGCGGATCGACCTCGTCGAGCACGACCGCCCGCGGTGGCTGGAACCCGTGATCGCGGCGGCCGATGACGACCTCCTCGAGGACCTTGAGCCGCTCGCGAAGGTCCTCGACGACCGCGAGCGCCTCGTCCTCCGACTCGGTCATCGCCCCGACGGCGACGATCGCGTTGAGGACCCCTTCGACGGAGCCCGGCACGAGCGGCAGCACGGACGGGTTGGCGCGGGTGCCGAGCGCGGCGCGCAGGGCCGGCGCGTCGATGCCGCCGTCGTCGCCCTGCCCGACGAGGACCAGATCCGGGTCGGCGGCGACCAGCGCGTCGAGGTCGAGGACCTCGCGGCCGGAGCGTCCGGGACCGGCGCGGGTCACGAGCGGCGGCTGGGTCAGTCCGCTGAGCGCGCCGTCGCGATGCCCGACCCCGACCAGCTCGTCGTCCAGCCCGAGGGCGACGACGATCTCGGTGCCTGCGGGCAGGAGGGAGACGATGCGCACGCCGCCAGTCTACGGGCGGATGGTCGGGCCCCTCGTGGACGGCCTCCTCGGGAGCGGAGCGTCAGGCGGGCTTCAGCGCCTGCACGGCGTCGCGAGCACCCGCCCGATCGGTGTACCACTGCGCGTCGATCTGCGTGTAGTTCGCCCACTCCGGCGGGAGGCTCTCCTCCGGGAAGATGGCGTTCACGGGGCATTCCGGCTCGCACGCGCCGCAGTCGATGCACTCGTTGGGGTCGATGTACAGCTTGCGATCGACGCCTTCCTCGTAGTGGATGCAGTCCACGGGGCAGACGGACACGCACGCGAGGTCGAGCACGTCGATGCAGGGCTCGGCGATGACGTACGCCATGATCGGAGGCTCTCCTGCTGCGGCTTGCGCGGCGGGCGCGGGTTCGATGGGAAGACCGTTCGAAGCCTACCACCGCGCTCACGATCCCGAGGGCTGCGGGGACGGTGCGGCGACCGTCGGCAGCGGGCGCCCGTCCGCCGCGACGAACCGCACCGGGACGACCATCCCCCGGCCGAAGTGCCCGGGAATGTGGCAGCCGACGAACCAGGCGCTCGTCGCGGCGTCCGGCGGCACCGTCCACACCGTGTCGGCCCGGGCGCCCGACCCCACCACGACGCGGACGCCGTCGAAGCCCGGCGGCTCCGCCACGAGCGGCGTCGGGCCCGGGGGATGCTCCGCCACCGCGGCCTCGGCCGACTCCCAGGCGAGCTGCGACGCGCCGTCGCCGACGACCGCCTCGTGCGTCTCGAGCCCGCCATTGACGACGTGGAGCTCCACCGTCTCGCCGGGCACGAGGTCGATCGTCGACGGCACGAACGCGTACTCGCGGGCGATCACGTTGACCTCCCGCGGCACCGCGCCCGTCCCGGGCGTGATCGGCGGCGTGGCCGCGGGTCCCGCGTCGCACGCGGCAACGGCGAGGGCGGCGAGGGAGGCGACGCCGATGGCGCTCGCGATGGTCGGGATCCGGCGGCGGTCGTGCATCGGCGCCCATGATGCGCGACGCGCGCGGATCGGCCTCGCGCACCGCGCATCACGCTTGACACGCCGCGGCCGGCGCCCCTAGCGTGCGTCCACCCCGGGCCCCGGGGCCATCGACCTCGCCGGCGCCGCGCGACGGACCGGCGGCCCCCGCGCCACAGGAGTCACGCCGAGCGTGCCCATCGCCCCCGCCGATCACGAGGACGTCCGGGCCCGTGACCCCGCCGGCAGCGCGCCGGTCGCCGCGGTCCGGCTCGAGGGCCTCGTCAAGCGCTACGGCGACGTCACCGCCGTGGAGCGCATCGACCTCGAGATCCGCGAGGGAGAGTTCTTCTCGATGCTCGGGCCGTCCGGCTCGGGCAAGACGACGACGCTGCGGATGATCGCGGGCTTCGAGGCGCCCACCGAGGGCCGGGTCCTGCTGCACGGGCAGGACGTCACCGGCCGGGCACCGTTCGAGCGAGACGTCAACACCGTGTTCCAGGACTACGCGCTGTTCCCGCACATGACCGTGGGCGAGAACGTGGGCTACGGGCTGCTGGTGCGCAAGGTGCCGAAGGACGACCGGCAGCGCCGCGTGGCGGATGCGCTCCGGATGGTGCGCCTCGAGGGGTACGAGCGGCGCAAGCCCGGGCAGCTCTCGGGCGGCCAGCGCCAGCGGGTGGCCCTGGCGCGCGCGCTCGTGAACCGGCCGCGCGTCCTGCTGCTGGACGAGCCGCTCGGCGCCCTGGACCTGAAGCTGCGCGAGGAGATGCAGATCGAGCTGCACCAGATCCAGCACCAGGTCGGGATCACGTTCGTCTACGTGACCCACGACCAGGACGAGGCGCTCACGATGAGCGACCGGATCGCGGTGTTCAACCAGGGCCGCATCGAGCAGGTCGGCGCGCCGGCCGAGGTGTACGAGCGGCCCGCGACCCGGTTCGTGGCCGGGTTCGTGGGGACGTCCAATCTCCTGACGGGATCGGCGGCGGAGGCCGTGGTGGGTCGAGCGGGCATGTTCACCGTGCGACCGGAGAAGATCCGCCTCGAGGACCCGGGCTCGACGGCCGCGGACGACGAGTACGCCGCGGACGGGACCATCGCGAGCGTCGTGTACCTCGGGTCCGACACGCGCTACCACGTCGCGCTCGCCGCCGGCGGCGAGCTCGTGGTCACCCAGCAGAACCTGACGACGTCCTCGACCGAGGCGCTCGAGCAGCAGGGGCGCGCTGTCCGCCTCGTCTGGAAACGGCAGCACACCCGGGAGGTCGCCGAGGCGTAGCCGCGGCGACCCGCCTGACAGGAGGAGCGACAGGATGCGGAGACCGATCCTCACCCTCGCGGCGGTGGCCGCGCTGGTGGCGGCCGCGTGCGGCGGTGGGACCGCAACGCCCACGACGGCACCGGCCAGCAGCGCGCCGAGCTCGGCGCCGACGACGGCCGCCAGCAGCGCGGCGAGCCCCGGGGCCAGCCCGGCGGCGAGCGCCGGAACGAGCGCTGCGCCGAGCGCGTCGGGGAGCGCCTCGAACCCGTACCCGACCGGCGACTACGGGACGATCTCGCCGCTCAAGCCCGCGGTCGACCTGAGCAAGGTCGGCGGCGCCGGCGAGGGCGAGCTCGACATCATCATCTGGGGCGGCTACGCCGAGGACGGCACCAACGTCAAGGAATACGACTGGGTCCACCCGTTCACGGACGAGACCGGGTGCAAGGTCAACACGAAGGTCGGCAACACGTCCGACGAGATGGTGACGCTGCTGCGCCAGGGCAGCACCTACGACGGCGTGAGCGCGTCCGGTGACGCGACCCTGCGGCTCATCGCCAACGGCGACGTGACCGCGATCGACCCGACGACGATGCCGGGCATGGGCGACGTCGCGCCGTACCTGATCAACGCCCCGCACTACGTCGTCGACGGCAAGTACTACGGCACGCCGCACGGCTGGGGCGGCAACACGCTGCTCTACCGGTCGGACATGGTGACGCCCGCACCGACGAGCTGGAACGTGGTGTTCGATCCGACCGCGGCGCAGCCGTACGCCGGCAAGATCACGGCCTACGACAGCCCGATCTACATCGCCGACGCGGCGCTGTACCTGAAGGCGCACAACCCGGAGCTCGGGATCACCGATCCGTACGAGCTGACGCAGCCCCAGTTCGATGCCGCCGTCAACCTGCTCAAGCAGCAGCGGCCGTGGGTCGGCAAGTACTGGTCGCTGTTCTCCGACGAGATCGACAACTTCAAGAACGGGACGACGATCGTCGGGACGACGTGGCCGTACCAGTTCAACGCCCTCAAGGCCGGCGGGACGCCGGTCGGCCAGGTCGTCCCGACCGAGGGCATGACCGGCTGGGCCGACACGTGGATGCTGTCGTCGAAGGCGGCGCACCCGAACTGCATGCTCAAGTGGATGGCCTGGATGTTGACGCCCGAGGTCCAGACGCAGGTCGCCGAGTACTTCGGCGAGGCGCCGGCGAACCCCAAGGCGTGCAAGTACCTCGACGCCACGTACGCCTCGTACGGGTTCAAGAACTTCTGCGACGAGTTCGGCGTCAACGACCCGAGCTTCTACAACTCGGTCGCGTTCTGGAAGACGCCGCTCGCGGACTGCGCCGGTGGCGGCGGGACCTGCGTCGACTACTCCGTCTGGAGCCAGAAGTGGACGGAGATCAAGGGCTGACGCCGATCGGCACCGCAACCCCGGCCGCGGCCGCGCGGCCCACCGCGGTCTCGGCTTGACCACGGCGACAACGACCCGGGAGGTGCCCTCGCACGGGGTGCGGGGGCGCCTCCTCGCGTTCATCTACCGGCACCGGTCGCTGCAGCTCCTGCTGCTCCTCGTGCCGCCGGCGGGCTGGTTCGGCGTCGTGTACCTCGGGTCGCTGGCGGTGCTGTTCGTGGCCGCGTTCTGGTCGCTCGACCCGCTCACCTCGGCGATCCGGCACGAGCTCACGCTGCGCAACTTCCAGCAGCTCGTCACCGACGGCGTGTACCGGGTGGTCGCGCTGCGGACGATCGGCATCGCCGCGATCGTCACCGTGACGGACGTGCTGCTCGCGTTCCCCCTCGCGTACTACATGGCCCGCTACGCGCGACCACGCACCCGGGCGATCCTGTTCGTCCTCGTCCTGCTGCCGCTGTGGTCGAGCTACCTCGTGCGCGTCTATGCGTGGCGCGTGATCCTCGCCCAGGGCGGGCCGCTCGAGTGGGGGCTGGCCCAGGTCGGGATCCCGGGCGTCGCGATCTATCCGAGCGACCTCGCGATCCCGATCGTCTTCAGCTACATCTGGCTGCCGTACATGATCCTGCCGATCTACGCCGGCCTCGAGCGGATCCCCGGGTCGCTGCTGGAGGCATCCGGGGATCTCGGCGCGCGACCCGGCACGACGTTCCGACGCGTCGTGCTGCCGCTCGTCTTCCCGGCCGTCGTCGCCGGTTCGATCTTCACGTTCTCGCTCACGCTCGGCGACTACATCACGCCCGTCCTCGTGTCGAACAGCCAGTTCATCGGCAACGTCGTGTTCGACAGCCAGGGCGTCGCCGGGAACGTGCCCTTCGCCGCGGCGTTCGCGATGGTGCCCGTCCTCGTCATGGCCCTGTACCTGATCGTCGCGCGCCGCCTCGGCGCGTTCGACGCGCTCTAGGCGCGCGCGTGGCGAGGCGTGTCGTCGGGATCGCGACGATCGTCGTGCTCCTGTTCCTGTACCTCCCGATCCTGGTGATCGCCCTGTACGCGTTCAACGCGGATCGCGGCCAGTCGTGGCCGATCACCGAGTGGACGACGCGCTGGTTCGGCGACGCCCTGGCCAACGAGGGCGTCCGCGACGCCTTCGTCCTGTCGCTCGAGGCGGCCGTGGGCGCGACGGCGCTGGCGCTGCTGCTCGGCTCGCTCGCCGCATTCGCCGTCCACCGCTTCCGGTTCTTCGGGCGCGAGACGATCTCGTTCGTGCTCCTGCTCCCGCTGGCGCTGCCCGGCATCGTGACCGGGATGGCGCTCAACGCGACGTTCAACACGATCGGCCTCAAGTTCAGCCTGTTCACGATCATCGTCGGCCACGCCACGTTCTGCGTCGTGGTCGTCTACAACAACGTGGTCGCACGGCTGCGGCGCAGCTCGCACTCCATCGAGGAGGCGTCGATGGACCTCGGCGCCGACACGTGGCAGACGTTCCGCTACGTGACGTTCCCGGTGGTCCGCACCGCGCTCCTCGCGGGCGCGCTGCTCGCGTTCGCCCTGTCCTTCGACGAGGTCATCGTCACCACGTTCACCGCCGGCACGGACCAGACGCTGCCGATCTGGATCCTCACGAACCTGCGCCTGCCGAACCAGCGCCCGATCGTCAACGTCGTGGCCGTGCTGGTCATCCTGCTGTCGGCGATCCCGGTGTGGCTGTCGCAGCGGCTCGCGAGCGAGGGCGGGACGCCGACCCGCCACTGACCGTGTGCCGCCGGCTACCAGCGGCGGCCGTGCTCGCAGGCGCCGGGCCGATCGCCGTTCACCATCGCTTGGCACCGCCGTCGATCACGAGGCAGAGCGCGGGCACGACGGCCAGGGCCGTGGCGAAGGCGCGCGCGAGGGCACGCCGGGCATGGGCAACCACGAGGTCCTCCTCGCCCGTCCCGGCGGGCAGCTGGTCCCCGGAGCCGCGTCGACCCTGCCGGGTGCCCTCGATCGACGTGCCGGGGACGGGCAGTCTCGCAGGCACGACTTATCTGCGACTTATCCGGCGCGCCGTAACGACCCGACCCGTCCACGCCCGAGAGCCGCGACCGCCCTACATCCCCTCGGGCTGGTACTCGGGGTCGAGGTACTTGTCCGGGTCGTCCTTGAACTCGAGCAGGCAGCCCTTGCCGCAGAACCAGTACGTCCTGCCGTCGTGCTCGAGCGACAGCGTCGAGGTCTCCGTGTCGACCTCCATCCCGCACACCGGATCCTTCTCGATGGCCATGGCGTCGATGCCTCCGCTCGCGTGACGTTTCGATCGAGGCTAGCGCAGGTCCCGCAGGCGTACGATCGGCGCCATGGACCCCGCGGTCGCCGATCCCCGTGCCGCGCTGCTCGCGGAGCGCGAGCGCGTGCTGACGGAGCTCGCCGAGAACCCCGTCGAGTCGCCGGGCCAGATGACCTACGGCTCGCAGGCGGCGGCCGCGACCCACGTCTTCGAGCAGCAGCGCGACCTCGCCCTGCGCGACCACAACCGGCAGCACCTGTCGGCCATCGACGCCGCACTCGCCAGGCTCGACGACGGCACGTACGGCCGGTGCACCGCGTGCCACCAGCCGATCGCTCCGGGCCGGCTCGAGGCGCTGCCGTGGGCGGCCCTGTGCATCGACTGCCAGCGGTCGAGCCGCCGGTGACGAGCGCGACCGATCCGCAGGAGACGCGAGCGCCGGCGCTGGTCGGCCTCGACGACATCCGCGCGGCCGCCGAGGTCCTGCGCGGGATCGCCGTCCGGACACCCCTCGTCCCGTTCGGTCGTCCCGAGCGCCGCGAGTGGCTCAAGGCCGAGTCGCTCCAGCCCATCGGCGCGTTCAAGCTCCGCGGCGCCTACGTCGCCGCGTCGTCGCTCGCACCGGACGCGCGCGCCAGGGGGCTGATCACCTACTCCAGCGGCAACCACGCACAGGGCGTCGCGCGCGCCGCGAAGCTGCTCGGGGTTCCGGCCGTGATCGTGATGCCGTCCGACGCACCGGCCGTGAAACGCGCGCGGGTCGAGGCCGACGGTGCCCAGGTCGTCATCGTCGGGACGGCGTCGGACGAGCGCCGGCGCGTCGCCGAGGAGCTCGCGGCGAGCCGCGGGTTCGCGATCATCCCGCCCTACGACGACCCCCGGATCGTCGCGGGCCAGGGGACGATCGGGGTCGAGATCGTCGAGGACCTCCCCGACGTCGCCGCGGTGCTCGTGCCGATCGGCGGCGGGGGCCTCGCGAGCGGCGTCGCGGCCGCGGTCAAGGCGCTCCGGCCGGCGACGCGCGTCATCGGCGTGGAGCCGGAGCTGGCCGCCGACGCTCGCGACTCGCTCGCGGCCGGGCACATCGTCTCGTGGCCCGCGGACCAGGTCAGCCGCACCATCGCCGACGGCACGCGGACGCAGTCGATCGGCCGGCTCAACTTCGAGCACCTGTCGCGCCAGCTCGACGGGGTGATCGTCGTCTCCGAGGCGGAGATCGCGGCCGCCGTCCGGCTGGGCGCCGAGGAGGCACGGCTGGTCGTCGAGCCGTCCGGAGCGCTGCCCATCGCCGCCATGCGGTTCCACGCGCACGAGGCGGCGCTCCAGGAGCTCGATGGTCCGGTCGTCGGCGTCGTGTCCGGCGGGAACGTCGATCCCGACCGGTACGTCGCCTACCTCGAGTCGCCCATTCCGCCCGAGGGCTGACCCGCCGCCTCGGCGGCGCGCCGCGCCGCGAGCGCCAGCTCTCGCTCGTGGATCGCCGCGCGCTCGGCGTCGAACCGCCGGTCCTCGGTCTGCGTCCGGCGCTCGTCGTCCTGGATCCACGCGTACACGAGCCCGATGATCGCGGCGAGGAACAGCAGGTCGCCGCCGAGCCACATGATCCCGCCCGCGAGCTGCTGGTCCTCGAGCGGCGTCGGGCCCCACGAGCGCACGGTCGTCACGTAGTGCGCGTACAGCGGCGCGGACGCGGCGTAGATCGCGAGCGCGAGGAACGTGTTCTGGGGCATCTGCATCCCGGCATACAGGACGCGGACCGAGGGCTGCAGCCGCCACGGCGACGGATCGGGACCCACGACGGGCCACCAGAACAGCAGCGCCGCGACCAGGTACATCCCGTGCTCGAGCCGGTGAACCCACTCGTTCTCGAGCGACACGTCGAACAGCGGCGAGAAGTGGCTGCCCCACATCACGCCGGCGAACAGCACCCACGAGACGACCGGGAACGACAGGAACCGCACGGGTCTCGAGTGGAGCACCGGCAGGATCCAGCGCTTGCGGGTCGCCGGCGACGACACCCGGAGCAGCAGCACGATCGGCCCCGCGTACAGCAGCAGCGGCGGCGCGACGAGCGTGAGCAGCAGGTGCTGGACCATGTGCATCGAGAACAGCGTCGTGTCGTAGGCGGCGAGACCCGAATCGAGCGCGACCAGCACCACGAAGACGCCGGCGACCCACGACCACGTTCGCCGCGCCGGGACCGGGTTCGCCGCGTGGGCGCGGTTGACGCGGCGCACGGCGGAGGCCCACACGACGAGCGCCGCGATCGCCGGCAGCCAGACGAGCGGGTCGAACGTCCATCCGAACACCAGGTTCGCCACTGACGGCGGCTCGGCGGGTACGAAGCCGCCATGGGCGAGGACGGCCGGCGCCCCGGCGAGCCACGCGATGCCCGTCGCGACCGCCACGCCGACGGCCCCGCCGGCGGAGACGACGGCCGGGAATCGGGACGGGCGGCCGGACATGGCGCCATTCTGGCCCCGATCGGCGGAAGGCGGCGCCGGCCGCGAGGGCGGCGGCCACTCCCCGCCTGACCTTCGGGTATGATCGGGCACCGGCGCCCCTGCACGGGGGCCTCGTCCCCGGACGGCACTCAACCGCCTCATCCCGGGCCCTCGTCGGGGCCCGTTCCCACCGTCGAGGAACTGATGTCGTTGCCCCCCCGGTCCCGGGCCTCGAGCGGGCCGCTCATCGCTGGAACGCTCATCGTCGTGGTCATCGGGATCGCGATCGTGGCGCTCCTCGCCGCGGGCATCACGCCCCAGCGCGCATGGGAGAGCTTCTTCCCGGTCGGCGGCCAGCCCGTGGTGACGGACCGCGCCCATGCGACGCGCTCGCTGTACGACGTCGTGTTCTACATCGCCGCGGCAATCTTCCTGCTCGTCGAGGGGCTGATCATCTTCACGGCCATCCGCTACCGGCGGAAGCCGGGCGACGAGGAGCTGCCGCCCCAGATCCACGGCAACAACCTGATCGAGATCATCTGGACGGTGATCCCGCTCGGGATCGTCCTGTTCCTGTTCGTGATCTCGTGGCAGACCCTCAACACGGTCGACGCGAAGGCGGCCACGGGCGACGTCCATGTCCGCGCCGTCGCGGCGCGGTTCCAGTGGAAGTTCGACTACCTCGACGGACCCGACGGACCGAACGCGAAGGTCGTGTACGAGCAGCTGCTGCCCGTCGGCGACGACGGCGGCCTGGTCCTGCCGGTCGGCTCGCCGGTGCACATCACGCTCACGAGCCCGGACGTCATCCACGCCTTCTACGTCCCGAAGTTCCTGTTCAAGCGCGATGTCGTGCCGGGCAAGCTGAACAACTTCGACTTCACCGTCGACACGCCGGGCACGTACCGCGGACAGTGCGCTGAGCTGTGCGGCGAGTTCCACGGCTCGATGCTGTTCGAGGTCCACGCGCTGCCCCAGGCGGACTTCGACGCGTGGATGGCGGCCGCCGTCAAGAAGGCCCAGCAGTCGCCCCCGCCGCCGCCCTCGGGCGCGCCGGCGGGCTCCGGCGCGCCGGCGCCGTCGGGCGCTCCGGCCGGGTCCGGTGCCCCCGCCGGCCAGGCCGTCCAGGAGGCCGCGCACAACATCGCGTTCGTCAACCAGAACCTGAGCGCGCCGGCGAACACGCCGTTCGCGATCGAGTTCGACAACCAGGACGCCGGCCAGCCCCACAACATCGAGATCAAGGACGCGGGCGGGGCCGTCAAGTTCAAGGGCGACCTCGTCATCGGTCCCGCCAAGGCCACGTACGACGTGCCGGCGCTGCCGGCGGGCACGTACCCCTTCGTCTGCACCGTCCACTCGAACATGACCGGCACCATCACGGTCCAGTAGGGAGCGATCCGGATGGCCACCACCGCGCTGCACCCCGCCGCCCCCGCCGTCCGTGGCGGCCTGTACGAGTGGCTGACCACGACCGATCACAAGAAGATCGGGATGCTGTACCTGGTCAACTCGCTGGTGTTCTTCGCCCTGGGCGGGATCCTCGCCCTGGTCGTGCGCCTCGAGCTCGCCCAGCCCGGCATGCAGTTCATCGACGAGGCCTTCTACAACCAGGCCTTCACGATGCACGCCAGCTTCATGCTGTTCCTGTTCATCATCCCGATCCTCGCGGGCTTCGGAAACTACGCCGTCCCGCTCCAGATCGGGGCGCCGGACATGGCGTTCCCGCGGATCAACGCCCTCTCGTTCTGGCTCCTGCCGCTCGGCGGCGCGCTGATGGCCTCGGGCTTCCTCGCGTCGGGCGGCGCGGCCGCGTCCGGCTGGACCGAGTACCCGCCGCTGTCGGGGCCGGCGTACCACGGCACGGGGACCGACCTGTGGATCATGGGGCTCGTCCTGATCGGCACGAGCTCGATCCTCGGCGCGATCAACTTCCTGGTCACGATCTTCCGGATGCGCGCGCCCGGCATGACGCTGTTCCGGATGCCGATCCTGTCGTGGACCGTGCTCGTGACGAGCGTCCTCGTGCTGATGTCGACGCCGGTCCTCACGAGCGCGCTGATCATGCTGTTCATCGACCGCAACTACGGCGGCCACTTCTTCGACCCGGCGAACGGCGGCAACGCCGTCCTGTACCAGAACGTGTTCTGGTTCTACTCGCACCCGGCCGTGTACATCATGGTGCTCCCGGCGATGGGGATCATCAGCGAGGTGCTGCCGGTCTTCTCCCGCAAGCCGCTGTTCGGCTACAAGGCGTTCGTGTTCGCCACCGTCGGCATCGGGGCGCTGGGGTTCTCGGTCTGGGCGCACCACATGTTCACGACGGGGCAGGTGTTCCTGCCGTTCTTCGCGCTGATGACGTTCCTGATCGCGGTGCCGACGGGCGTCAAGATGTTCAACTGGATCGCGACGCTGTGGCGCGGCAAGCTCGTGTTCTCGACGCCGCTGCTGTTCGCGTTCGGCTTCCTGACCATGTTCCTGATCGGCGGGCTCAACGGCGCGTTCTCGGCCGCCGTGCCGGTCGACTTCGCGCTCCACGACACGTACTGGGTCGTCGCGCACCTGCACTACGTGCTGTTCGGCGGCTCGGTGTTCGGGGTGTTCGCCGGGATCTACTACTGGTTCCCGAAGATGACCGGCCGGATGCTCAACGAGACGCTGGGCAAGCTCCAGTTCGTGCTCATGTTCGTCGGCTTCAACATGACCTTCTTCCCGATGCACCAGCTCGGGCTGATGGGCATGCCGCGGCGGATCGCGGACTACGCGAGCACGGCTGGCTGGACGGAGCTCAACACCCTGGCGACGATCGGTGGCTTCACGATCGGCCTGTCGATGGTGCCGTTCCTGTGGAACGTCATGGTCTCGCTGCGCAACGGCCGGATCGCGGGCGACGACCCGTGGGAGGGCAACACGCTCGAGTGGGCGACCAGCTCGCCGCCGCCGCCGTACAACTTCGACCACCTGCCCGAGATCCGGTCCGAGCGCCCGGTGTTCGACGCCCGGCACGGCCGGACGGCGACCCACTGAGCGGGAGCGAGCGATGACCTCTGACGCCGCCGCGCTCACGACCCACGGCGAGACGCACGACGCGACCGAGCACGGGGCGGCCGGCCTCGGCAACCCCGTCCTGGGGATGCTCCTGTTCATCACCTCCGAGGTGATGTTCTTCGCCGGGCTGTTCGCGGCGTACTTCTCGATCCGGGCGAGCTACCAGGAGCTGGTCAACGGGCAGCTCGTCCACCTCTGGCCGCCCGCGCAGTTCGCCGACACGCTCAAGGCGCTGCCGTTCGTGATCACGACGTCCGAGGGCCACACCGTCCTCAACGTGATCCTGCCCGCGACCCTGATCCTCATCGCGTCGTCGTTCACCTGCCAGCTGGGCGTGAACGCGATCAAGCGCGACGACCGGACCGGCTTCCTGCGCAACTTCGGCGTGACGCTGGTCCTCGGGATCCTGTTCCTGCTCCTCCAGGCGTACGACTACACGGTCCTGTTCGGCGAAGGCATGGGCCTCGGCTCGACGACGTTCGGGACGACGTACTTCACGCTGACGGGCTTCCACGGCGCCCACGTCTTCGGCGGCGCGCTGATGCTGGCGGTCGTCGTCTACCGCGGGATGGCCGGCCAGTTCTCGGCCCGCCACCACGACATGGTCGAGGCGACGTCCCTCTACTGGCACTTCGTCGACATCGTCTGGATCCTGCTGTTCTCGGTGCTCTACCTGCTGCCCGGGGTCAAGGCATGAGCCGCCGCCACGCGATCCTGATCGGCATCGTGTTCGTCATCATCGCCGCGATCTACTGGACCGTTCCGTACCTGACCGGCGGGATCATCGACTACGCCGGGATCACCATGCTGCTGTCGCTCGGCGTGGCGATGTGCCTCATGGTGTGGGTCCTGTTCGCGGGCACCGCGCGGAGCTGACGCGCGCCCGATGATCGAGGAGCTCTGGTCGCAGTTCATCGAGTTCACCTCGAAGCTGATCGTCCCTGACTGGGGCGCGCTCATCGCGCTGATCCCGGTGGGGCTCGCCGTCGCGGTGGTCCTGTACCTCATCTGGGTCGTGCTGCGGTTCGCGGGCGCCGGCCCCACGCGTCGCGGCAAGTCGCGGATCACGCCACGGGCGCCGGCCGGCGTCCACATGCCGGGGCCGTCGTTCGCGCCGGTCCTCGGCGCGATCGGCATGCTGTTCCTCGGGTTCGGGATCGTCTGGGGCGGCCTGTGGCTCCTCGCCGGCGGGCTCATCCTGCTGCTCACGCTGCTGTACTGGGGCCGCGAGTCGCTGCGCGACTACGATGCCGCGGCCGCGGGCCACGGCGGCGCCGAGGCCGTGGCCGTCGGCGCGCTGCCCGCGCCCCAGGGCACGGTCCCCGAGGGCGTCCACATCCCCGCACCGTCGTTCCGGCCGCTCCTCGTCGGCATCGCGATGACGGTGCTGGTGGCGGGCCTGGTGCTCGGCGGCTGGGCCCTGGTCCTCGGCCTCATCTCGATCGTCGTGGTCGGCCTGGGCTGGCTGTGGGACGCGACGAAGGAGTACCGCGCGACGGAGCGCGCCGACGTCACGGGACATCTCGACAACGGCGGCAGTCCGGCATGGCCAAAGGCGACGTTCGCGGCGCTCGCCGTGATCGTGGCATTCGCGCTGCTGCTGTCCTCGAACGTCCTGCCCAACTCCGCGAGCGAGGAGCCCGCCGGGTCGGGGGCACCCGCGCCCGGCGCCAGCGCCCCGGCTGCGGGTGGCGCCGGCCCGTCCCCCGTCGCGAGCCTTGCGGCCCAGGGCGACGCGACCATCACGGCCGAGAACATCGCCTTCACGACCGCCACCGTGACCGTTCCCGCCGGCCGGCCGTTCAAGCTCGAGTTCGACAACAAGGACAGCCAGCCGCACAACGTGGTCTTCGAGGACGCCTCCGGCAAGAAGGTGTTCGAAGGCGAGATCGTCACCGGTCCGGTGGTCAAGGTCTACGATGTCCCGGCACTGCCCGCCGGGTCGTACAAGTTCATCTGCGCCGTCCACTCGAACATGACGGGGACCGCCACGGCCCAGTAGGCCGGCCTTCCCGCGAGGCACCTTCCCATTCGCCGGTTCGCTCTTCCGCTCGCCCTGCTCCTGCTCGTCGCGGCCTGCAGCCCGGCCGCGCAGGACGCCCGCATCGACCAGCCCGCGCCGCCGATCCACGCCACGGCGCTCGACGGCTCGACGGTCGACCTCGCGGCCTACAAGGGGCACCCCCTGATCGTGAACTTCTGGGCGTCGTGGTGCGTGCCGTGCCGCGACGAGTTCCCGCTGTTCGAGCAGCAGCTCAAGACGCTCGGGCCGAGCGACGGCCTGCAGGTGCTGGGCGTCCTGTACAAGGACGACGCCTCGTCGGCCGAGCGGTTCATCGCCGACCAGGGCGCGGGCTGGCCGTCGGTCCAGGACCCGGACGGGTCGATCGCGAAGGCGTACCGGACCGTCGCGCCGCCGCAGACGTATTTCATCGACAAGGACGGGATCCTGCGCGGGATCCAGATCGGCCAGGTGCTGCCCGAGGACTTCGCCGCGCAGTACGCCAAGATCAAGCCGTGACCGGGGCGCCACGGGACGGCGAGGCGGCGATCGTCGCCGAGGGGCTGCGCAAGCGGTACGGGACGCGCGAGGTCCTCGAGGGCGTCGACCTCAGGGTGTTACGCGGCGAGCTCGTCGCGCTGCTGGGCCCGAACGGGGCCGGCAAGACGACGACCGTCGAGATCCTGGAGGGCTACCGCCGCGCCGACGCCGGCACCGTCCGCGTGCTCGGCCTGGATCCCGCGCGCGAGGGTCGCGCGCTCCGCCCGAGGATCGGCCTGATGCTCCAGGGCGGCGGCGTGGATCCGCGGTCGACGCCGCGCGAGGTGCTCCGGCTGCATGCGCGCCTGTTCCGCGACCCCGAGGATCCCGACGCGCTGCTCGAGGAAGCCGGTCTCGCGCCCGTTGCGGGGACCCGCTACCGACGGCTGTCCGGCGGCGAGCAGCAGCGGCTCGGCCTGGCGCTGGCGCTGCTCGGCCGGCCCGAGCTCCTGGTCCTCGACGAGCCGACGGCGGGCATGGATCCCGCGGCCAAGCAGGCGACCCGCGAACGCATCGCGGCGCTCCGGGCGGCGGGGACGACGATCCTCCTCACCACCCACGAGCTGGGCGACGTCGAGCGGCTGGCGGACCGGGTGGTCGTGCTCGACCGTGGGCGCCTGATCGCGACGGGCTCGCCGTCCGAGCTCACCGGCGGCGGATCGCCGCGCGTCCGGTTCCGGCTCTCGGCGCCGCTCGACGCGGCCGCGCGATCGGAGCTCGCCGCCGCGGTCGCCGCGGGTTCGCGCGTGGCGGACGACGGTGCCGGGAACCGCTACGAGCTCGCCGGCCTCGCATCGCCCCCCGACGCCCGGACGGTCGCGGCGCTCGCCGCGTGGTGCGGGGAACGCGGGCTGCTGATCGCGGAGCTCCGCGTCGGCGCGGCGAGCCTCGAGGAGCGGTACCTCGAGCTCGTGGGCCGGGACGCGGTCGCGTGACGGCGACCACGCCCATCGGCGTCGGCCGGCCCGCGAGGCCGGCGTCGTGGCCCGCGATGGTCGGCGCGCTCACCGCCCAGGAGCTGCGCCTTGCCGCGCGCCGGGGGGAGAACCTGCTGGCGCAGTTCGTGATCCCCGTGGGCGCCCTGATCGTGCTGTCGGCGCTGGACGTCGGCGGGTCGTCGGCCGGGGCTCGGGGGGTCGACCACGCCCTGCCCGCGTCCATCGCGCTCGCGGTGATCGCCGCGGCGCTCGTGTCGCTCGGCATCGCGACCGGTTACGAGCGCAGCTATGGCGTCCTCAAGCGGCTCGGCGGGTCCCCGGCCGGGACGTCGGTGCTGGTGGCCGCGAAGACGCTCGGCGTCGTCGTCGTCGAGGCGATCCAGGTGGTCCTGCTCGTCGCGATCGCCGTCGTGCTCCTCGGCTGGTCGCCGGGCCCCGGGGCCAACGCCCTGCTGGTCGGCGCGGGGCTCGTCCTCGGCACGGTCGCGTTCGCGGGCCTGGGGCTGCTCCTCGCCGGCACGCTGCGCGCGGAGGCGACGCTCGCGCTCGCGAACCTGCTGTTCGTCCTGGCCCTCGCGCTCGGCGGGATCGCCGTGCCGCTCGACCGGCTGCCGCCCGCGCTCGCGGCCGTCGCCGGCGCCCTGCCGCCCGCGGCGCTCGTGCAGGTGCTCTATGCCGGCCTCACCGGGACCGGCGACGCGAGCGCCGCGCTCGCCGTCCTCGCCGGCTGGGCGGTGGGGCTCGTCGTGCTCGCCGCGTGGCGCTTCCGCTGGGACTGACCGCGGTGCCGGTGCGACACTCCGTGCCGTGACCGCCTTCCCCGCGCCGCTCCCGGCCGCGCGCCACCTGCTGCGAGCGCGCGACCTCGCCGATGCCCGGTACTTCGAGCGTGTCGACGTGGACGACATGGCGCGCGCCGCCGGCCTCTCCCGGGCGCACTTCTCGGCGGAGTTTCGCCGTGCGTTCGGCGAGCCGCCGCATCGCTACCTCCTGACCCGCCGGCTCGAGCGCGCGGCGGCGCTGCTGCGGACCACCGACCACGCGGTCGCGCGGATCTGCGTCGAGGTCGGGCTCACGAGCGTCGGCTCGTTCACGACGTCGTTCGGGCGGATCTACGGCATGAGCCCGACGGCGTACCGCGCGGCCCACCCGCCCGCGGCGCACCTGGCCGTCGTCCCGGCCTGCGTCCTGCGCGTGTACGGCCGCCCCGCGAACCGGACGTTTCGAGAAGACGCGCCCGTCGAGGAGGCCTAGGCTCGACCCATCGATCGACCGCTCGGTCGGTCAGCGAGCCAGGAGCCCCGGATGATCAAGCTCACGACCACGCAGCTATGGGTCCACGACCAGGACGAGGCCCTCGAGTTCTACACCAAGCGCCTGGGCTGGGAGGTCGCGTCGGACGTGACCGTCCCCGAGATGGGCAACTTCCGATGGCTGGCGGTCTCGCCGCCCGGCCAGGACATCGCGATCACGCTGATGGCCATCCCGGGACCGCCGGTGATGGACGCGCAGACCGCCGGCCAGGTGCGCGACCTCATGGGCAAGGGCTACGCCGGCACGGTGTTCCTGACGACGGACGACTGCCGCAAGGCGTACGAGGAGCTGAGTGCGCGGGGCGTCGAGTTCACGGAGGAGCCGACCGAGCAGCCGTACGGCCTCGACGCGGCGTTCCACGACCCGTCGGGCAACAGCTTCCGGATCGCCGAGCGGCGCCTGATGCCCGGCGAGACGGGCACGCGCACCGGTGCCGTCGCCGCCGGCTGACGCTCCGCTGCTCGCCACCCCGAGCGCCCCGCGGCCCGGTCGGGCCCGGGGCGCATCCATGTCCATGGCGCCCGTGGTGCGCGCGGTGACCCGGGCGTCGGTGTCATCCGGCAGGGGTGACCACGCGGCCCCGGAGACCGGCTAGGCTCGGGGCGGCGACGCGCCGTCACGCCACGCCACAGGAGGGACTCGTGGACCAGCTCCTCAAGGACGCCCGCCGGCTCGTGTCCATCGGGACGTTCTTCATCATCGCCGGGTGGGTGTTCGTGATCTACGCGATCATCGCCGGGATCATCTGGTGGATCGACCTCGCGCAGCGCCCGGCGTTCAACTGGTTCGAGGCCCTCGCCCTGTCGGCGGGCGCGATCGGGCTCCCGATCTTCTTCTCGTTCATCGTCGCCGGCCTCGGCTACTTCCTACGCCTGTTCGCGCTCTACGTCGCCACCCGCGGCGAGTAGCCGCGCAGTCCGAGGCGCCGTGATGTCGATCCGCCGGCTTGGGGCGCTGTGCGCCCTCGCCCTCCTTGCCGTCGCCGCCTGCTCGCCGGGACCCGGGGCGGGAGGCCAGCTCGAAGGCACCCAGTGGGTCGTCGACTCCGTGTGGCAGGACGGCGCGCTGACGGTCGTGCCGGAGCTCCTGTACGCGGACGCGGACTTCGAGACGCGAAAGGTGTCGGGGTTCTCCGGCTGCAACGGGTACGACGCCCTGTACCGCGCCGGCGGGCGGAGCCTGATCGTCACGCAGCCGCGCTCGACGCTCATCGCGTGCGACCCGGACTCGATGGCGCTCGAGCAGGCGTTCCTCGCCGCGCTCGGGAACAGCCGCTTCTACACCGCGCGCGCTGACACGCTCACGGTGTACGACGGCGATCGCAACGCGATCCTCGTGTTCGACGCCGCGCCGCGGAACCCGCTGCTGGGGACGTGGGTCGTCGACTCCTACGGGGTGCCGCCGAGCACGGTCACGGCCGTGCTGCCGGACACGCACCTCGACGTCGCGTTCCGCGTCGCGAGCGTCGGCGGCCACGCCGGCTGCAACTCGTTCAGCGGCACCTACGGCACGAACGGGGACGTCGTCCGGATCTCGCAGCTCGCCACGACGCGGCTGGCGTGCGAGCAACCGGTGATGGACCAGGAGACGGCGTTCCTCGCCGCGCTCCAGGGGGTCGCGCGGATCGATTCGCTCGGGACGCGGCTCAACCTCGAGGACCGCGACGGGCACCTGCTCGTCGGCCTCGTGCGGCCGGCCGTCCTGGAGCCGGGTGCAAGCGCGTCGCCCGGGCCGTCGGCCGGCGTTTCGGCGGCGCCCAGCGCGTCCCCGAGCCCCACGGCCACGCCCACGGCGTCGCCCTCGCCGTCGCCCTCGCCGTCGCCAAGCCCGAAGCCGACGCCGAGCCCGTCCGCCAGCCCCAAGCCGACGTCGGCACCCACCGCTGCGCCGACGTCGAAGCCGAGCGCGACGCCGAGCGGCGCCCCGAGCGCCCCGGCGTCGACCCCGCCGAGCTTCCCGCCGACGGCGCAGTGCAAGCTCCTGCCGCCCGACGGCGGCGCCGCCGTCGCCACGCTCGTCTATCCGGGGACCTGGTTCACGGTCACGGAGCCGCCCGAACGAGCGTGCCGCTACTTCGACCCGGCCGAGATCGACGCCAACGACACGCCGCTCGACACCGCTGTCCGGGCCGATCTCGACCCGACGCCGTTCGCGGATGCCGTCGCGAAGGCCAGCGACGCAGCGAACTGGCAGGTCGTCGCCAGCTCCTCGTTCAACGTCCGCGGCGCGCCGGTGACCTGCGTCAGGGCGCTGGCCACGTCCGACGGCGCGGGCATTCCGGCCGGGCAGGCGCGCTACACGTGCTTCGCCGACGTCAAGACGGCGGGCACGGTCGCGATCTGGGCCCAGGGGACGCCCGACCCCGCGTTCGTGGCCGAGTCCGGCGTCGTGACGCTGATGACGTTCCTGTCGACGTTCGTCGCCCCGGGCTGAGCACCGGCCGGCCACGGCGGCCGGGTCCCGGCGCGCACCGCCGCGCCCGAAAAAGGAAGAACCCCGGGGTGGTCGGGTCCCGGGGTTCAGGTGAAGCGAGTTGGTTGCGGGGAGGGGATTCGAACCCCTGACCTTCGGGTTATGAGCCCGACGAGCTGCCGCTGCTCCACCCCGCGAAGGTCACTGACCTTACCGGACATCGCCGGATCCGTCAAAACGCGGCCTCCGACGCGGGGGACGGCGCGGACGTCCGGCGACGCCGCGGCTGCATCGCGTCGTACAGCCGGCGGCGGCCGAGCAGGAGCCCGATCGCGAGGCAGATCAGCGTGACGGTCCCGGTCGTCCAGAACGGCAGGCGGAGATCGGTCGCGGCCAGCGTGCCCGCGAGGATCGACGCCACGATCGTGCCGGTCGTCCCCGACGCGCCGATGATCCCCTGCGCGGTCGAGCTGCGGCCGACCGGCGAGGATCGCGCGACGAGCAGGAAGATCGCCGGAACGGCCATCGCGAACGCCGTTCCCTCGAACAGGCCGAGCACGATCATCCACCACACGGCCGGGACGAGCGGATACAGCAGGCCGCTGATGCCGATCCCGGCGACGCCGACGACGAGCGCGAGGAACCCGCCCTCGCGGTCGATGAACCTCCCGAAGAACGCCGACAGCAGGAGCGGCGGCAGCCCGAACGTGAAGAAGCTGAGGCCGATGACGTCGAGGTTCGCCCCGAGCGAGGTCAGGTAGAGGCTCCACACGACCTCGTAGCTGCCACCGGCGAAGTAGTTCCCGACCGTGAAGAAGACCGCGGCGAGCAGCAGGAGGTTCCGGAGGCGGGCGGGCCGCGGCCAGCCGGCGGCATCGACCGGCTGCCCGGCGCCGTCGGCCGTGTCGCCGGCTGCGACGTGGGACAGCTCCGGCACGCGCCACGCGACCAGGATCGCCGACAGGATGAGCGTGATCCCGGCGATCCAGAACACCACGGTCGGCTGCCCGGTCAGCGCGGCCGCGACGCCGCCGATCGCGGGCCCGAGCATGAACCCGCCGGTCTGGGCGGAGCCGTAGATGCCGAATGCCTCGCCCTGGCGCTCGGGCGGGTTCGCGTCGACGAGGTAGCCGCGGGCGGCAGGGTCGTACATGGCCGCCGCGAAGCCCGACAGCGCGCGGAACACGATGAACGCCGCCGGCCCGACGGCGAACAGCGGGAGCACCGCGAACACGCCCGCGAGCAGCAGCCCGACGATCATCATCGGGCGCCGATTGACCCGGTCCGCGAGCCATCCGAACAGCGGCTCGCCGACGAGCCGTGCAGCCGGCCACGCCGCGACCACGAGCCCGAGCGTCCGGATGTCCACGCCGTGCTCGGTGAAGTAGATGGGCAGGATCGGGAGCAGCGCACCGAAGCCGACCCAGATCACGAGCTCGGCGAGGAGGAGCGGCGCGATCGGCCCCCACTGGGCCGCCCAGGCGCGGACGCGGTCGGTCACGAGGTTCCTTCGGTGCGGCGGCCCCCCATCGTACCGGCGGCCGGTCCACCGTCCGGGAGGAGGACCGGGATGCGGACCAGCGCCTATCATCCGGGGCGATGCCGGCCGCCGTGCTCCTCGTGTTCCTCCTCGCCGGGCTGCTCGCGCTCGTGCCCGTGTGGCGGCTGCGCGTTGCCGGCTGGCCGGCGGGGTGGCTCGCGGCGTCGTGGGCGACCTACGGCGTGCTCATCCTGCTCGTCATGCGCTTCGTCACGGTCAGCCGGTTCCTGCTGCCGATCCTCGTCGTCCTGTACGTCGCGCCGTTCGTGGCGGGACCCGAGCGGCTGGCGCGGCTGCTGCGTCGCGGGCGCACGGATCCGCCGCGGCCCGTGAAGGACGTGACCCCGGAGGCACCGCGCCCGCTGCCGGCCACGCGCCGTGAGCGCATGCGGTCGAGCGCGCGGTCGCTGCACGCGGACCCGCCCGGCGGCGAGGCGATCGACGTGTTCTCCACCGCCCCGGCTCGCGACGAGACGGCGCCCGCGGAGGGCGAGGCGAGCTGAGCGGCCCGGTCGCACTGCACGGGGGTGGCGAGTTCCTCGCCGGCGACGAGCGCGCGATGGACGCGCTGCTGGCCGCGGCGCTCGCGTCCTCAGGTGGGACGCGCCCCGTACGGATCGTCGTCGTGCCGACGGCGACGGCCCGCCACCGGCCGGAGCTCGCGGCGTCGCACGGCGTGCGCGCGTTCGAGGCCGCGGCGGCGAGAGCCGTGGCCGACGCCGTCGTCCGGCCCGTCATGGTCGTGGACGAGGCGTCGGCCGAGGACCCGGCGCTGGCGGCCGAGCTCGAAGCCGCGGATCTCGTCTACCTGCCGGGTGGCGATCCCGACCTGATCCCCGCCGTCCTCGCCGGGAGCCGCGCCTGGGCCGCCATCGCGAGGGCGCACGACGGCGGGGCGTGCCTGGGCGGCGCGAGCGCGGGCGCCATGGCGCTGTGCGCGAGGCTCTGGACTCCGCGCGGACCGATGGACGGGCTGGGCGTCGTGCCCGGAGCGGCCGTGCTTCCCCACTTCGCGCCAGGGCGCGTGCGCGGCTGGCGGTCCACCGTCGATCCGACGCGCGAGCTCACCTGGGTGGGCCTCGAGGAGCGGACGCTCGTGATCGGTCGGCCGGGTGGCACGTGGCGCGTCGCGGGCGCGGGACGCGCGTACCTGATCCCGCCCCGCGCGGCGGAGCCGGCGGCGGACGCGAGCCACGGCGAACCGTTCCCGCTCGCCACCGGGTAGCGGAGGTGGCCTCGCGCCTCTACGACCGTTCGCCGTGGCGCCTCGAGGGCGACGTGTCGTACCTCAATCACGGTGGATTCGGCGCATGCCCGGAGCCCGTCCTTGAGGCGCAGCGCGCGTGGCGCGATCGCATGGAGCGGCAGCCCGTCCGGTTCCTCGCACGCGAGCTGGAGGGCGAGCTCGACACCGCCCGGCGCGCCGTCGCGATCTTCCTCAACGCGGATCCGGACGGCATCGCGTTCGTGCCCAACGCGACGACCGGCGTCTCGACGGTGCTCGCGTCGCTGCGATTCCAGCCCGGCGACGAGCTCCTCGCCTGCGACCACGAGTACAACGCGACGCTCAACGCGCTCCGGGCAACCGCCGCACGGTACGGCGCGACGGTGGCGCTCGCGCGCGTGCCGTTTCCGGTCGCCGACGCGGGGCAGGTCGTGCAGGCGTACCTGGATGCCGTGACCCCGCGGACGCGGCTCGCGCTGGTCAGCCACGTCACCTCGCCGACCGCGCTCGTGTTCCCGGTCGCCGCGATCGTCCGGGAGCTGGAGCGGCGCGGCATCGACACGCTCGTCGACGGCGCGCACGCGCCCGGCATGGTCCCCGTCGACCTGCGATCGCTCAACGCGGCGTACTGGACCGGCAACGGGCACAAGTGGCTGTGCGCGCCGAAGGGCTCGGGGATCCTCCACGTGCGCGCCGACGTTCGCGCCCAGGTGCGCCCGCTCGTCGTGTCCCACGGCGCCAACGCGGGGCGCGACGACCGGCCGCGGTTCCGGCTCGAGTTCGACTGGACCGGGACCGGCGATCCCACGCCGTGGCTCACGCTGCCGGCGGCGATCCGGTTCGTCGGCGGGTTGCACGACGACGGCTGGCCCGGCCTGATGGCGACGAACCGGGCCCTCACCCGCGACGGCCGCGACCGGCTGTGCAACGCCCTCGGGATCCCGGCCCCGGCCCCCGACGCGATGCTCGGCGCGATGGCGTCCGTCGCGCTGCCCGGGATCGCGGCGACGGACGCCGCGACGCGGGAGCTGCAGGCCGCGCTGCTCGACGAGGACGGCATCGAGGTCCCCGTCCTGCCCTTCCCGGTCCCGGCCGCGCTCGCCGACGGCGCGACGGCGAGCCAGGCCGTCGTGCGGCTCAGCGCCCAGCGCTACAACCGGCCCGACGAGTACGCGCGGCTCGCGGAGCGCGTCGGCGCGCGGGTGAAGGCAGCGCGCTCGCCGCGGTCGCTGCTCGGCCGGCTGCGCCGCGGCTGACGACCGTCAGGCCCGTCCGTCGAGCGCGATCCGCTGGCCGTTGATCGCCGCGGCGGCCGGCGAGGCGAGGAACACGAGCGCCTCCGCGATCTCCGAGGGCGTCGTCCAGCCGGCGTTCTTCGGCGAGGGGTTCTTGTCGCGCTCGCCTTCGGTGTCGATCTTGCGGACGACGAGGACGTTCGCGGTGACGCCGTCGGCACCCACCTCGCGCGCGAGCGTCCGAAGGAGCACCTCCTCGGCCGCCTTGGCGACGGCGTAGCTGGCGCCGCGCGCCGCGGGCTTCTCGGCGAACGGCGCGGACAGCGCGACCACCCGCCCGAACCGCCGCTCGACCATCCCCGGCACCACCGCCTGGACGACGTTGAGCGTCGTCCACAGGTGCTGGTCGAGCATCCAGCGGAGCTCGTCGGGATCGAGATCCGCCACGGCCGTCCCGCCCTTCCAGCCGCCGACGAGGTGCACGAGGACGTCCACCCGCCCGAACGCCTGCTCGGCTTCGCGCGCGGCGCGCCGGGCGTCGTCGGCCGCACGCAGGTCGGCCACGACAGGCCGCCAGCGCTCGCCATCGAGCGCGGCGTCGCGCGCAGCGTCGGCGAGCCGGCCCTCGTCCGTGCCGACGAGCGCGAGCCGCGCACCTTGGAGCCCGAAGCGTCGCGCGACCTCCGTCCCGAGCACGCCGGTCGCGCCGGTGAGCAGGACGACGCGGCCGCCCTCGATCTCCGTCACGACCGCCCCCGCTCGCCACCGTCCGGCGTGCGCCGCGCGTGGCGCGGGTAGATGACGAGGATCCGGCCCTCCTCGTCGCCGACGTTCTCGACGTCGTGGGGCACGGTGGGATCCCAGGCGATGTAGTCGCCCGGCTCCAGCTCGTATTCGTGCTCGCCCTGGGTCATCCGCCAGCGGCCCGACAGGATCAGGTGGTGCTCGTCGCCCTGGTGCGCGTGCACCCCGGTCGACTGACCGGGCGGGACGGCGACCTCGAGGATGCACACGTCGCGCGAGGTCCCAGCGTCGACCTCGGTGACCGCGGCTCCCCCTGGCGCGTCGCGCCGAGGCCGGTCGGCGAGCGTCACGACGCGCGGTGGCGTGTGCGAATCGAGCAGCAGCCAGGCCGGCGGCACGTCGAGGGCAGCCGCGATCGCGGCCAGCGCCTCCAGCGACGGGACCGCCTTGCCGTTCTCGATCTGCGACAGGTAGCCGACGTTGAGCCGGCTCCGCTCGCCGACCCGGGCCAGCGTCAGGCCGCGCGACTGCCGCCATCGCCGCGCCTCGCGCCCGACGCTCGCCGCGACGCCGCCTCCCTGGCTCGACTTTTCCTGTAGCAAAGTGTCTTGACTCCCGGCTCGTGGACCGCTATGGTGTTTCCAACGGCAATCTTGATTTGCCGATATCAAAACGTCAAGGGGCCGGCGGCGCGCCGGCCGCCCGGGAAGGCACGGAACCTCATGAAGATCGCCGTCATCGGCACCGGCAATGTTGGCAAGGCGCTCGGGGGTTCGCTCGCCCGCGCCGGTCACGACGTCACCTTCGCGGCGCGCGACGAGGACAAGACCCGCGAGGTCGCCTCCGAGCTCGGCGCTTCTGCCGCTTCGACGCCCCAGGCTGCCGCGCGCGACGCCGAGGTGATCGTCCTCGCGGTCCCGTACGGCGCCCTGCCCGGCGTCGCGACGGAGCTCGCACCGGTCGCCAAGGACAAGATCGTGATCGACGCGACGAACCCGCTCAAGTCGGACTACTCGGGGCTGGCGACCGAGGGCGGCCCGTCCGGGGCCGAGCGGCTCGCCGGGCCGCTCGCGGATGCCCACGTCGTGAAGGCCTTCAACACGCTGTTCTCGAGCCTCCAGGGCGACCCGTCCGCGCTCGGCACGACCGTCGACGCCCTCTACGCCACCGACGACGACGAGGCCCGCCGGGCTGTCACCGCGATCGCGGAATCGGTCGGCTTCCGCCCGATCTACGTCGGTCCGCTGACCGCCGCTCGCGAGCTCGAAGCCCTTGCGTGGCTCAACATCCGGCTCCAGATGCTCACGAACGGCTCGTGGACCACCGCGTTCGTGGCGCTCAACCCGCCCGAGGCGGCCACAATGGCCGCGTGATGCCCGACCCGATCGCCGCGCCCATCCCCGAGCCCGCCTCCCGCGACGCGGGCTCGCTCCCTGCCCTGTACCTCGGCCACGGTGCGCCGCCGCTCCTCGACGATCCGCTGTGGATGGCGCAGCTCGCCGGCTGGTCGGCAAACCTGCCGCGGCCGAAGCAGATCCTGATCGTGAGCGCGCACTGGCAGACCGCGCCGATGGCGCTCAGCGCCACGCGCCCGGTCCCGCTGGTCTACGACTTCTACGGCTTCCCGCAGCGCTACTACGACCTCCAGTACGCGGCACCCGGAGCGCCCGAGCTGGCGGCGACGGTCAAGGCGCTCATGCCGCCGTCCGAACCGGTCATCGAGCGCGAGTCGCGCGGCCTCGACCACGGCGCCTGGGTGCCGCTGATGGCGATGTACCCGGACGCCGACATCCCCGTCCTGCAGGTGTCGATGCCGGACCTCGACCCGGAGCACCTGTTCGAGATCGGCAAGCGGCTCGCGCCGCTGCGCGACGACGGCACGCTCATCATCGGCTCGGGGTTCATGACCCACGGCCTGCCGTTCATCGGCGAGTACTTCGCCGGCAAGGCCGGAGCGCCGGCCTGGTCCGTCGACTTCGACCGCTGGGCGGCCGAGGCGCTCGACGCCGGCGACCTGGACACCCTCTTCGCGTTCCGCGAGAAGGCGCCCGGGATGCCCTATGCCCACCCGACGGTCGAGCACTTCGCGCCGCTGTTCGTGACGCTCGGCGCCGCGGCGCAGCCGGACGAGAAGCCGAAGACGGCCATCGACGGCTTCTTCATCGGCCTGTCCAAGCGCTCGTTCGAGGCGACGTAGGCCTTCCTCCGTCAGGGGCCGACGATCGACCGCGTCGATGGGCGGCTGGTCGGCGTCCCTTGTACGCCGCGAGTCAACTCGGGAGCTCCCCTGCCGTCCGAACGCGATCGAACGGTGCGTCGACGGACGAGCCCAGTGCGCCACGCGTCGCGGCCCAGTCGACCGCGTAGGCCGCGAAGGCCCGCGCCGCGTCGGCGCTGCCGGGTCGAGGCGGATCGGCGCGATCCAGGCCCCGTTCGCGATCGTCGCGGACCTGTCCCAGCAGCGGTCGCCACCTCGCGTCGAGGGTGCGCTGTGCCCATTCCAGCGCACCGCCCTTGCTCGCGATGCGCGCCGTCTCGAGCGTGAACAGCGTCCGGCACGTCGTCGTGACGGCATATCGCTGCCCCCACGCGAGCGCGTCGATGTCGAGCCATGTCGCGAGGTCGTCGATCACCCTCGGGAGCGCGGCCGCGGCTTCGGAGCGGAGCGCAATCTCCGGCACGGGCGCCATGAACGATCGCGGCTCGGGACCGGCCAGCACGATCCCGTGCTCGCGAAGGATCCACCGGGTGTACGCCCGATTGCAGTGGTCGTCCCACACGAGCGAGCGTTGGCCGTGGTCGTTGAACAGCCACTCGCGGCCCAGCGCGTCGACGCTCGCGAGCTCGCGGAGCGGCGCGTACGAACCCTCGATGTCGTGCGGCCAGTGGCCGTCGCGCGTCGGGAGCTCCTCGTGCAGGGCACGCAACGCGCCCACCTCCGAGGCGGTCGGCCGATCGTGGACCGCGACGATCCAGTCGCAGTCGCTGTGCTGGTCGCCGGCGCCGAGCGCGAACGATCCCTGGACGTAGGCGCCCGCGAGGTTCTCGCCAAGGATGCGTCGCCACGTGACGACGAGCTCCTCGAGCAGCGCGTCCAGGTCCGCGTACGGAGTCCACGTCATCGGGTGAGGGTAGCCGCCGTTCGCCGAGCGGCGGCCAGCCGGCCGACCGGCGACCACGCGCACGGATCGCGCCGCGCTCGATGCCGGCGTCCGTGGACCCAGAGCGCCGAGGGGTTCGGGATGGGCCACCGTTCGATCGGTGGCCCATCGCTGCGTGAGCCCGCTGGGATTCGAACCCAGGACCGGAGGATTAAAAGTCCCCTGCTCTACCGCTGAGCTACGGGCTCGCCGGAACTCTACCGGGCGGCGCGCGGTCCGGGTCACGCAGACGACGAGCTCGACGTCCGCTCGCTGCCGATGGCCTCGATCCCGGCGAACATCGCCACCGGATCGGGCGGCGCGCTCGTCGCCGCGGCGTCGGGCGTGGCGATGGCTGTCCCGCCTGACGGGGACACGGCCATCCCGCCGCGAGGGGCGACGGCCGCCGTCAACGCGGACCGAGCCGCCGCTGACGCCGTCGCGTACCACGACGGCCGGAATGCGCCGGTCGACGCGCCGGCGGCCGATCGCGCGAGCAACGCCTCGACGTCCTTCCGCAGCCCGAGCGCCACGCCCCATACGAGCGCCTGATCGGGCGTCTCGAGCCACGGCAGCCGCCCGCCCACCGCCTGGTCGAGGGAGGTCGTCTGCGCGAACGTCTGCTGCAGGGTCCGCCGGTACGCCGCGAGCTGCGCCTTCATGACCGCCCCGTCCTTCGACAGGGCCGGCATCGCGCGGGCGACGAGGAACGTGGCAACCCCACCGGCGACGACGCCGAGGCCGAGCCACCGCACGGGCTCGACGGCGGCCTGGTTGCCGAGCCCCGCGATCACCACGCCGGCGACCACTTCCGCCACGCCGAGCAGCGCCCACCTGAGGTTCGCGAGCAGCGGCATTCCCGCCACCCAGCCGTGCCGCTGCGCGTAGCGACCGAGCAGCGCGCCGAACAGGAAGGTCGCCTGCAGACGCCGCGCGTCCGCGGCCGGAAGGTAGCTCGCGTCGGGATCGGGCTGCGAGGCTCCCGCGGCCCACGCCGCGACCTGGCGATGCGCCTCCTCGCGCTCCTCGGGCTTGAGCGGGTGGCCGGCGTTCATCTCGAGCATCGCGACGTACTTGTCGGGATCCGCGGCGACGGCGGCGGGGTCCGTCATCGCGCGCTGCATCCCGGCCATCAGCTCGAATCGCTTCCGCGCCTCCTCGGGAAATGGCTTGCCGGTCTTCGCGGTGTACGCGGCGACCATGGCGTCGACGTCGAGCGGCGTCCCGCTGCCGAGGCCGTGCTCGCGGGCTGCCCGGGCAGCGAAGCTGTCGTCGTCCTCCGCGTGGTGCATGCCACCGCCGACCATCGCGTTGAACATCTGCATTCCCGCCGCCATCAGCTCGGGCGTCATCTCCTCGCGCCCGCCGGACGTCCGGTTGCGCGACGCGCGGAACGCCTTCATCTCGCCGAGCAGCCACGATTCCGCCTCGCCGATCGGGTCGCGGCGGTTGAGGTGGACGCGGGGATCGTCCGTCTCGCCGCCCGTGAACCGGATCCCGACGCGGTCGCGGCGCCCGTCGCGGCCCTCGGCGACGAACGCGATCTCGTCGCGGCTCGCGAGGTCCAGGAGCGCGGTCAGGACCGCCGTCCGCTCGTCGCCGCCCGCGATCACGGTCGCCGTCGCGGCGGTCATCGCCGGAGGCGGCGCCGGGAGCAGGACGGAGGCGTCGTCGGCGTAGTGCGGATCGCGGCCCTTGCGCAGCCAGGCGAACGCCGCCCAACCGGCGACGACGAGGAACCCGACCACCCCGACCACCAGGTTCGCCCCCATCCGGACCCTCCACCCCGGCCGTACGCGCAGGCTCGCGCGTGCGGAGGATACGCGTCCGGGGAGAACCCGGCGCTCGGGACGGGTGCCGCTCGACGTCTCCGATCCGGGACGCCGTCCGCGGCGTGACCGGCGGCGGGATCCGCCGACGCTAGGGCAGGAGCGACTCGTCCACCAGCTGGTCGACGGTGACCTTGTTCGGCACGAGCCCGAGCGAGGTCATGAATTCGAGCGAGTCCTGCCAGCCCTGGCGGTCGATCGCACCGAGCGGCGCGTTCGTCCGGTCGTTCGTCCACGTGGCGATCGTCGCGTCGAGGATCTGGCGCTGGAGCGCCGGGTCCGCGGCGAGGTCCGGGACCGCCTTGAAGGTCGCGTCCAGGCCCTTCTGGGGATCCGCCGTGATGTCCGCCATCGCCTGGAGGGTCGCGGCGGTGAAGGCGGCGAGCGCGTCGTGCTTCGCCTGGAGCGTGGCCGTGCCCGTGACGAGCCCGGGCCCCGGCAGCGGGACGATGTCGTCGACGGTGAGGACGACCGGGTCGAGGCCCGCGTTCGCGAGCTGGATCGGCTCGTTGTTGGCGAACCCGGTGGCGGCGTCGACGCGGCCCTGCTGGAGCCCGGCGACCTGGCTGAAGTCCGGGAACTCGACGATCGTCACGTCATCCGGCGTGAGGTTCGCGGACTGCAGGAGCGCCTGGAGCATGATCCACGAGGAGCCGTAGCGGCCCGGAATGCCGATCCGCTTGCCCTTGAGATCGGCGGCCTTCGTGATCCCGGACGCCTTCGTCGCGACGACGACCGACGGGAACTTGCCGTAGATCGTCGACGTGTAGACCACCGGGATGCCCTGGCTGACCGCCGGGATGATCGAGGTGCCGTCCGACGAGCCGATGTCGAGCGCGCCCTGGCCGAGGAGCGTGACGAGATCGGGGTCGATCTTGTTCTGGAGCGTGACGTCGAGACCGGCGGTCGCGTACGCGCCCGACTGGTCCGCGAGATAGAACTGCGCGAACTGGACGTTCGGGATGTAGCCGAGGCCGACCGTCAGCGCGACCGGCGACCCCGCCGCGCTCGGCGACACGGCCGGCGTGTTCGACGCGCCCGAGCTCGACGATGCGGCGGCGGTGGCCTCGGCGCTC
>JAICUI010000089.1 GCA_025935925.1 Chloroflexota bacterium | reverse complement strand
TCCTCGCTGTAGTCGAGGTCCAGCATGTCGACGCCGTCGATGATCCCAACGCTCACGGCGGCCACGCGCCCGGTCAGGTGCCGGTCCATGCCGTACGTGATCAGCGCCGCGGCCAGCGCGACGTAGCCGCCGGTGATCGACGCCGTCCGGGTCCCGCCGTCGGCGACGAGCACGTCGCAGTCGACGGTCACGGTCCGCTCCCCGAGCCGCGAGAGATCGACGACGCCGCGCAGCGACCGTCCGATCAGGCGCTGGATCTCGTGGGTCCGGCCGCCGATCCTGCCCTTCGCGGCCTCGCGCTCGGACCGCTCGGCCGTCGCGCGCGGGAGCATCTCGTACGTCGCGGTGACCCAGCCCGTGCCCTTGCCGCGGAGGTGCGGCGGCACGCGGTCCTCGATCGTGGCGGCGCACAGGACCTGCGTGTCGCCGAAGCGGATCAGGCACGAGCCCTCGGCCCACTTCTGGACGCCGAGCTGGATGTCCGTCTTGCGCAGGTCGCCGGGCGCCCGCCCATCCGCGCGGACGATCCCGCGGTTGCCGATCCCGCCGGCACCCGCGGGCCCCGTGGGCGCGCCCGGGGGTCGGTTGCCGATGCTCATGCGTGTGCCTCCCCGCGCTCGAACGCCTTCGCGGCGTCCCACAGCGCATCCAGCTCATCGAAGGACATGTCGCGCAGGGCCGTCCCGCGCGCGGCGGCGGCGAGCTCCACGTGGCGGAACCTCCGCCGGAACTTCTCGTTGGCGGACCGCAGCGCGGCCTCTACCTCGATGCCCGACTTGCGGCCGACGTTCACGAGCACGAACAGCAGGTCGCCCAGCTCCTCGGCACGCTCCGCGTCGGTCGCGGCCTCGACGAGCTCGCCGACCTCCTCGCGAAGCTTGTCCAGCACGCCGTCGATCGACGGCCAGTCGTAGCCGAGGTTCGCGGCCCGCTCCTGCATCTCCTGGCTCGCCGCGAGGGCGGGCAGCGAGCGGCTGATGCCGTCGAGGGCCGACCGCGGGGGCTGGGCGCCGTTGCCGGCGGCGGCCGCGTCGGCGCGCTCACCCTGCTTGATCCGCTCCCACTGCCGGTTGACGTCCGACGCGGTCCGGGCCTCGGCCTCGCCGAAGACGTGCGGGTGGCGGCGGACGATCTTGGTCGCGAGCGCCTGCCAGACGTCGGTCAGGTCGAAGACGCCCTCCTCGGCCGCAAGCTGGGCGTGGAGCACGATCTGGAGCAGCAGGTCGCCGAGCTCGCCCGCGAGCTCCTTCGACGTCCCGGCGTCGAGCGCGTCGTAGACCTCGTACGCCTCCTCCAGCAGGTGACCGCGCAGGGACGCGTGCGTCTGCTCGCGGTCCCACGGGCAGCCGTCCGGCGCGCGCAGCCGGTCGGAGATCCAGGGCATGCCCCAGGGCGAGGCGGCGTTGGCGACGGCGTCGACCGGCGCGAGGTAGACCCCGGCCGCCAGGTCGTCCGGCTCGAGCGCCTCGATCGTCGTGCCCTCGGCGGCGCCGAACCGCCCGACCGGATGGTCCGATGGGTACAGGGTCCGCAGCACCTCGATCGCGTCGCGTCCCCGCGGCCCGTGGCGACCGGGCAGCGGCGCGACCGCCTGCGGCTCCGCGGCAACCTTCAGCCGCGACGCCGGCACGATCAGCGTCGGCACGCCGGGCTCGATCGGCGTCGCGATCAGCCGCTCGGCGACGACGACCGTCAGGCCCGCCGTGGGGTCGAGCCCCCAGCGCAGCCTGGCCTCGGCGAGGAGCGCATCGAGCATCGGCCGCCGCCCCCGTCAGGTCAGCTCGTGGCCTGGTCGGTGGCCACGTCCCGCTGCACCTGGAAGTTCGCCTTCTGCTTGGTGTACCAGTCGGTGAACACCGTGTTCTCGAGCGTCTGCTTCTGGTCGGCGTCCGGCTCGCGCGTCTCCTCCTTGTTCACGAGGAACAGGTAGGTGCCGTCGCCATCGACCTTCAGCGGGTCGCTGACCTTGCCGATCGGCGCCGCGAAGATCGCGTTCTCGACCGCCTCCGTGAGCTGGCCCTTGGCGACCCAGCCGATCGACGCGCCCTTCGTCGGGTCGTACTTGTCGGAGTTGTCGCGGGCGGCGTCCTCGAACGTGAGCTTGCCAGCGTCGATGTCCGCCTTCAGCTTCTGCGCCCACTGCTCGTCCGTCGGCCCGTGCATGACCTGGATCACGTGCCACCCGAACGATGACTTGACGGGCGGGAGCAGCTGGCCCGGGACGAGGCCGGGCTTCTCGATGGCGGCCATGAAGTCCGGGTCGACGGCGTCGTCGGTCGAGAAGTAGGGCAGCTTTCCGCCGCTCGTCTTCGCGAGGCTCTCGTTGCTCTCGGCGCGGGCGATCGAGTCGAACAGGCTCGGGTTCGCCTGAAGCCGGGCGTAGGTCGCGTCCGCCTTCGCCTTGGCCGCCGCCCAGGCCGGGTCGGTCGGCTGGACGTTGGACGCGGTCGACGGGTCGCCGTTGGGCGAGTACAGGATGTGGCGCACCTTGATCGCGCCGGGTCCGGTCTCGCTCTGCCCCTCCTGCATGTAGATCTCCGAGACGTCGCGCTGCGGCGCCGCCTTGAGGTACGGCGCGAGGACGGCATCGCCGAGCTTCTCGCGGACGGCATCGCGCCGGAACGCGGCGCGGAGGTCGGCCTCGCCGACCTTGGGCAGGCTGCCCGACGTGAAGTCGCTGATCTGGGAGGCGAAGGTGCCGTCGACCTGCGGCGGGATGATCTCGCTCACGCGCCCGATCCGATACACGCCGTCGGCGCCCTCGATCACCTCGGTCGGGGTGTCCTTGGGCGCGGCGACCAGCGCGTCGCGGAACGCGGCGTCGAGCGCGGCGTTCTTGTCGATGTACGAGAGGTCGCCCGCCTGGTCCTTCGTCGCGTCGGTGGACACGGCCTTCGCCACGCTGTCCCAGTCCTTGCCGGCCTTGAGATCGGCGAGGGCCTGGTCCGCCTTGGCCTTGGCCGCGGCCTTCTCGGCGTCGGTCGCGACGGACTCGCCCGTCTTGAGCTCGGGCGAGACGGCGATCATCCACGCGTGCCGGAGCTCCGGCGTGGTCGCCTCGTCCTGGATCTTGGCGTCGACGTCGGCGTCGGTCACCGTCACGCCCTGCTGCGCCGCGAGCTGGTCCTGGATCGTCCCGTCGATCAACTGCTCGAGGGAGATCGAGTCGGCCTGCTGCTGGCGCTGCTGGATGATCGACATCCGGGCGTCGGCGTCGGTGCTGCGGATGCGGCCCGCAGCGAGGAGGGTGCGGAGGCGGCGCTGCTGGTAGTCGGCGCGGAACGCGTTGACGGCCTTCTGGCGGTTCCAGGCGTCCTTGGTGATCGACGTCCCGTTGACGGACGCGGCGCTGGCGAGATGGTCGCCGTACCAGGAGGCGCCGACCGCGATCACGAGCAGGAGGATCGCGGCGACGATCGTGATGCCGAAGCCGAGGTTGAGCAGCATGGAGCGCCGCTCTCGGAGATCCCAGGTCCGCGGACGCTGGGAGGGCCGGGGGCGTGAGGTCATGGGTGTCGGGTGGTCCTCGTGGTGGTGACGGTCGTCGCCGGCGGGATCGGACGCGGCGGACGACGCGGGGCGGAATGGTACCCCATGCGCGCGCGAGGCCCCGTGCTACCCTCCCGGCCGTGACTGCCAGATCCGAGGTTCCCTCCTCGTTCCGGTCGTCGTCGGTCCGTCCCGGTTCGCTGGCGCTGATCCGCCTCGGCATCTCCGAGACCCTGTCGCGGCGACGGCTGATCGCCTACCTCATCCGGGCCGACCTGAAGAAGGCGGGCACGGACACCCTCCTCGGCAACCTGTGGTGGATCCTCGATCCGCTGTTCCAGATGCTCATCTACTACGTGCTGGTGGGCGTCATCCTCGGGCGCGGCGGCAGCACCCCCGACTACCCGCTGTTCATCTTCTGCGCGATCCTGCCCTGGAAGTGGTTCACCGAGACGGTGCAGGGCGGGGTGGGCGCCGTCGTCGGCGGCGAGCGGCTGATCAAGCAGATCTACTTCCCGAAGCTCGTCCTGCCGCTCGCCTCCGCGTCCTCCGCGGTCATCTCGTTCGGGTTCGGGCTGATCCCGCTGTTCGCGATGATGTGGTTCGCGTACCCGGACCGGATCTCGGCGTGGCTGCTGCTGATCCCGGTCGTCGGCGTCGTCCAGGCGGTCTTCTCGCTGTCGGTCGGCATCGCGGTGTCGGCGCTCAACGTGTTCTACCGGGACGTCGGGAACATCGCCGGGCACATCCTCCGCTTCTGGTTCTACCTGTCGCCGACCCTCTACAGCGTCGACGACGTGCACAAGATCGCGAAGGGCAACGCGCTGATCATCCGCTGGTACGAGCTCAACCCGTTCACCCACATCCTGGGCTCGTACCGGAGCCTCATCTACTACGGGACGGCTCCCGACTGGATCGGCCTCGGCGCCGTCTTCGTCGCTGCGATCGTCCTGCTCGCCCTCGCGATCCTGCTGTTCAAGCGGGCCGAGCCCTCGTTCGCGAAGGTTCTGTGAGCGCGTACCGGCCGAACGAGCACGTCGCCATCCGGGCCGCCGACGTCGGGGTCAAGTACAACCTGCGCCTCGGCAAGAAGCGCACGACGTTCCGCGAGACGTTCGTGCGGCGGCTCCGGCGCGGCGATCGCACCGACTTCTGGGCGCTGCGCAACGTCTCGTTCCAGGTCCGGCAGGGCGAGTCGCTCGGGGTCATCGGCCCGAACGGCGCCGGCAAGAGCACGCTGCTCCAGGTCCTGGCCGGGATCATCCTGCCGTCGGAGGGGGAGGTCGACGTCGACGGCCACGTGTCGTCGCTCCTGACGCTCGGCGTCGGGTTCGACCAGGAGCTGTCCGGCATCGACAACATCCGCCTCGCGGGGGCGTTCATGGGCCTCGACCACAGGCTCGTGGAAGAGCGCCTGCCGTGGATCGTCGAGTATGCCGAGCTCGGACAGTTCATCGACGTCCCGATCAAGACGTACTCGTCGGGCATGCGGGCACGGCTCGGGTTCGCGATCGCGACGTCGGTCGAGCCCGACATCCTCCTCCTCGACGAGGTGCTCGCGACCGGCGATGCGGCGTTCCGCGAGAAGTCGAAGCTGCGCGTCGCCGAGCTCGTCACGGCCGCCAAGGCGATCGTCCTCGTGACGCACGACATGAACTGGGTCACCGAGTACTGCAACCGGGCGATGCTCATCGAGCAGGGCGGGATCGTGCTCGAGGGCGAGCCCCAGGAGGTCGTGGATCTCCACCAGGAGCGGTCCGCCAAGCGGCGCGAGGAGCAGAAGGCCGCCGGCGTCTTCGGCGCCAAGGCGATCGCCGCGGCAACCGCGTCGCCGCCCGCCTCGAGGCGCTAGGGCAAGATCAGCCCGGAGCGTTCGTCCGGGACGTTCGCCGCGCGTCGGTCACCGAGGTCGCACGCCCCATCGGCGCCGCCACCCGGTCCGGCGTTCCGTCCGCGCCGCGCGCGCGAGCCCGGCGACCAGCCCGAGGGCCGCCCCGAACGCGAGCGCGCCGCGCCAGTCGACCAGCGCCCGGACGTCGCCGTCGACGCGCTGTGCGATGAGGACGAGCACGGCCGATGGACGGCGGACATCGACGTGCTGGGCGATCACCGTCCGGGCCAGGGCCTGCTCCAGCGTCGCCTCCCGGGCGATCACGGCGCTCGCCCAGCCCTGTGTCACCCGCAGCTCGCCCGCGAGCGCCGCCCCGACGCCGCCGAACTCCACGCCGAGCTTGTCGGTCCTCGCCGCCCCGACGCCACCCCACTGGACGAACACGTCGTCGGCGCGCAGCGCGCCGATGCCGCCCTGGTGGACGTCGACCGCGTTCGCCGTGACCACGCCGTGACCTCCGCCTTCGATGCGCAGCGGCGCGGGCGCCGCGGGGTCGGGCGCCGCGGGCGGCATGGCGGCCATTGCCGACGCAGCGGTCGGGTCCGCGCTCTTCGTCGCGGCGTTGCCGCGGTCCACGGCGCCGGTCGCGCGGCGGCGCTTGGGCGCGGACGGCTCGGGCGTGTCGTCGGTCATCGGTCTGGCTCCTCGGCGGGGTGGCCGGAGCCTACCGCACGGATACGGCGTGCGTACCCGAGCCGGCCATCCCGAGCGGCTTGCGCGACCCTCGGCTATGCTCCGCCCGGATTCCGGGCCGACGGGGCCCAGCAGCGCGGTGCCGAGACCGCGCGAGGGGAGGTCGACGTGACGATCGAAGGGATCGGGTGCGCGTGCGCGTGAGCCGGATCGCGATCGGCGTGCTCACCGTGGCGGTGTTGGCTGCGGGGCTGGCGCTGGGCATCGCGGCGGGCAACCTCGCCCAGTCGAACCCGGGCACGGCCGCCGCCGGCGCGACACCGACACCGACGCCGCCGGCGGACGCCTCGCCGAGCGACGCACCGCTCCCCACCGCGACGCCCGCGACCAGCGCCGAGCCCACGCCCGAGCCCACCGCGACGCCGGTGCCGACGCCGACGCCGTCCCCCACCCCGGTGCTCGTCGCCGATCCGCTGACCGGCGTGCCCGTGAAGCCCGCGATCGCGGCCCGCCACGTGGTGGCCGTGATGATCGACGACCAGTTCGCCGCGCGGCCGCAGTCCGGCCTGTCCCAGGCGAGCATCGTGTGGCAGGCGCCCGCGGAGGGTGGGATCCCGCGCTACGTCGCGCTGTTCTCGGAGGGCAACCCGCCGAGCGTCGGGCCCGTCCGGAGCTCGCGGCTGTACTTCATCGCGTGGGCCTCGGAGTGGAACGCCGTCTACGTCCACGCCGGCGGATCGCCGCAGGCGCTGGCGTTGCTGCATTCGACGAAGGGCAAGGGCAGCGTCGTGTGGGACGCCGACGCGTTCCGCTACGAGGGGTCCCTGCTGTACCGGATCACGTCCCGGGCCGCGCCGCACAACCTGTACACCGACGCGAAGAACCTCCACAAGCTCGTGACCCGGGTCGGCGCCGAGCCGATGGCGTCGCCCGCGCCCGTCTGGCGGTTTGCGCCGGACGCCCCGCTCGACCAGCGGCCGGTGGGCGGCAAGCTCGTGGTCCCGTACCCGTACAACCGGATCGTCTACGCCTACGACCAGGCGAGCAACACGTACCGGCGGTCCGTGTCGGTCGAGGGGAAGCAGTACGACGCCGGCGAGAATCCCGAGGTCCGGATCGCGCCCAAGAACGTCGTGATCATGTACGTGCCGTTCCTGCCGATCGGCGACAAGAAGCACCGGCTCGACGGCGAGGTCGTGGGCAAGGGCACCGCCTGGATCTCCACGAACGGACGGACGATCAAGGGCACGTGGCAGAAGAAGTCATTCAGCGCGCCCACGAAGTTCTTCGACGCGTCGGGCAACCCGGTGACGCTCACGATCGGCCAGACGTTCGTCCAGGTCGTGCCGCGTGGCACGGCGATCACGATCACGAAGGGGACGCCGCCGTCGCCCGCCTCGCCCGCGCCGTCGGCGTCGACGACGCCGTAGAGCGTCGCCGACCCGGCTAGAGCAGCGGCGCCGG
>JAICUI010000034.1 GCA_025935925.1 Chloroflexota bacterium | reverse complement strand
GCCCACCTCGTCGGACCACCAGCGGAGGCCCGGCGCCTCGTCGCACAGCGGGAACCGGCAGATCGCGTACCCCACGTTGCGGGCATACAGCACCTGCGTGTGACCCGCCCCGTCGACCGCGACGGACGGGTCGCGGTCGTACGGGCTCGAGCTGATCGTGCGCGTGCTCCACGCGCTGCCCGTCCACGTCGCGACGCGGACGCCGGCCGGCTGGGTGTCGTCGGCCGTCGGGATGGCGATCCACCAGGCGATCCGCGGGCGGCTGCCGGACAGGGCGATGGAGGGCCCGACGCTCGGCCCCGCCCCCGACGAGACGACCCGGTTCGTCCAGCTGCCGGACGCGTTCGTGGCGTACCGGATCGACACCGCGCCCGAGGACGGGACGCGGTGCTCGTACGCGACGTGCATCCGGCCGCCGGCGTCGACGGCGATCGCGGGGTCGTCGTCGGCCGTGTCGGCGGCGGCGGGCGTCGCGGAGCCCGTCGTCCACGACCCCGACGCGTTCGTCGCCCAGGCGAGGTGCGTCCGGCCGCCGCTCGCGGCCGTGTAGGCGAGGTACAGGCGCCCGGACGACGACCGGGCGACCGCGACGCGCTGCGTGCCCGGGTTGGTCCCGAGGCGTCGCGTCGTCCAGTGGCCCTCGGTCCCGGTCTTCAGCCACACCGCGTGGTCCGCGAGGAGCGAGCCGTCGCTCGCGCGGAGCTCCGCGTAGCCGATCGCCACGGTCCCGTCCGGTGCGACCACCAGCCCGACCGCGCCATCCGGCGCGCGCTGCGTCAGCCGCTCGAGGGACCAGCTGCCGGTGCGGTCCGTCGCGTACCAGAGGCCAGGGTCCGAACCGGTGCGCGCCACGGCGACGTGGTGGTGGCCCGCGGCGTCGACGCCGATCGAGGGCCGGCCCCACACGCCGCCGTCGTCCACGACCTCGGTCGCCCACCCCGACCCGTCGTCCCACGCATGGCGGACCTCGTGCTCGGGCGCGCTGCGCAGGTACGAGACGTGCGGGTGGCCCGCGCCGTCCACGGCGAGCCGCGGATGCCGGTCCTCGCCCTGGTCGATCGTCGTCACCGTCCAGCCCGAGCCGCCATCCTGCGCATAGCCGACGCCGGTCGCCGTGCCGGTGCCGTCGCTCGTGCCGAACACGAGGTGGAGCGACGTGCCGTCCCGGACGAGGTCGACGTCGTTCACCATCCCCGGGTGGACGACCGCGGGGGTGCCCCACGAGCCGCCGATGCGGCTCCGGACGATCGCCCCGGCCGATGTCCCCCACGCGACGTCCACGCGGCCACCGGCCGCCGCCTGGACGCTCGGCGCGCCGATCGACCCGTCGGCCGGCATGGCGGCGAGCTGGTCGACCACCCACGGCCCGGTCTCGTTGCTCGCGTGATAGAGGCCGTCGCGGGCCCCGCCCGACCGCCAGAACACGATGTGCACGGAACCGTCGGGCGCCACCGCCACGTCGGGTGCGACGACATCGTCCGCGTCCAGGATCCGCTCGGCCGTCCAGCCGCCCGCGGCGTTCGAGACCGCGTGCCACAGCCCGGGGTCGTTCCCCGGCACGGAAACGCCGGCGATCGGGACGCGGCTCCACGCGACGTGGAGCCGGCCGTCCGCCGCGCGGGCGATCGAGGGCGCGGTGTCGATGCCGCAGCCGTCCGCGTCGTCGCCGCAGCCCTCGCTCAGGCGCGTGTCCGTCCAGCCCGTGCCGGCGCCCGACCCGTCGTCGCCCGCCACGACGATGCCGCCGTCGCTGAACGCGCCGACGTTCTTCCACTGGCGCTCGATCGCGACGCGGACGGTCCCGCCCGGGTCGACGAGGACGTCGGGCGATGCGTCGGCATGCGACGACGAGGCGGTCTCGCGGCTCCAGCCACCGCCGCCCCTGCGGCTCACGACCGTGCCCACCCCGAGCTCCGACCAGGCGATGACGGGGACGCCGTCCGGGCCGACGGCGATCGCGGGGCCCCACGGCTCGGCACGCGCGTCGATGGGCAGGATCGGCGGGCCGACGCGCACCTGGATCGTCGCGCTCCGCCGGTGGCCCGCGGCGTCGCGCGCGGTCGCGGTCAACAGGTGCGAGCCCACGTCGAGGTTCGCCACGGCGACCGACGGCCCCGTCCCGAGGCTGCCGGTGACGCTCGAGGACCAGCGGATCGATCCCCCGACGTTGCCGTCCTCGGGATCCGTCGCGGTCGCACGCAGCGTGACGCTCACGCCGGGGCGGAGGGTCGCGCCGGGTGCCGGCGAGGTGATGCGCACCCGCGGTCCGCGGTCCCCTCCAGCCGCCACGGCCGCGCCCGCGTCCAGCGACCCTTCCGTCGCGAGCAGGCCGCCGAGCGACGAGCGCGCATGCGACGTCTCGAGCAGCCGGTCGCGGACCTGGGCGACCGTCCAGTCGGGATGGACCGCGAGCACGAGGGCCGCGGCACCGGCGACGTGCGGCGCGGCCATCGACGTCCCGCTGATGCTCCGGTAACCGCCGCCCAGCCACGTGCTCACGATGTTCACGCCGGGCGCCGCGAGGTCGACGCTCGCGCGGCCGCGGTTCGAGAACTCGGCGAGCGTCCCGTCCGGCGCCAGGGCGGCCACCGACAGGATCGACGGCAGGTCGTATGCCGCCGGGTACTCCGGCACGACGTCCGCGTCGAGCCCGTCGTTGCCCGCCGCGGCCGAGATGAGCAGCCCGGCGTCGCCGGCCGAAGCGATCACGTCCCACAGCGGCTGCGAGATTCCACCGCCGAACGTCCAGCTGAGGTTCGCGACGCGGATGTGGTGCGCCGCGGCATAGGCGATCGCCCGCACCCCGTCGGAGACGTACCCGGAGCCCTTGGCGTCGAGGACGCGCAACGGGACGATGCGCGTGCCGTAGGCGACGCCCGCGACGCCGAGGCCGTTGTTCCCGACGGCCGCGATCGTCCCGGCGACGTGCGTCCCGTGGCCGTTCTGATCGCTCGGGTCCGCATCGTCGTCCACGAAGTCCCAGCCATGCACGTCGTCGACGTAGCCGTCGTCGTCGTCGTCGAGCCCGTTGCCGGCGATCTCGTCCGGGTTCGTCCAGACGTTCGCGGCGAGGTCGGGGTGATCGAGCTGCACGCCGGTGTCGACGACCGCGACGGGGATCGAGGGGTCGCCGGTCGTGACGTCCCACGCCGCGAGGCCGCCGATGTCCACGCCGTTCGCCTGGTGGATCGCCCACTGCTCCGGCAGCTTCGGGTCGTCCGGGGTGGCGGCGGCCGTGATCTCGTAGTCCGGCTCGGCGTAGCGGACCCCGGCGGCGCCCTCCAGGCGCCGGGTCGCCTCGCGCACCGTCAGCGCCGTGTCGACGACCTCGAGCCCGGCGACGCCCGGGATCCCACGCGCGCGCGTGGCCCTGATCGCGGCGTGGGCGTTCCGGCGCTCACCGGGCGTCGCGCGATCGTCGAACCGGACGAGCACGCGCCCCCGACCCCAACGCGGGGCGGCCGGTGCGGCGTCCGCGGCCCGGGAAGCCGCGGGAACGGGTGATGCCGCCGCCGGCGCTCCACCGCCGACGGGCACCGCCACCGCGGCGGCGAGCAACGCGGTCCAGGCGGCGCGGGCCGCGCGGTGATGCATCCCATCCTCCTGCTCGCGATGCTCGCGGCGGTGCGCGGAGGATAGCAACGCGCGCGCGGCCGCAGGAGAGGACCGATCGGGCGTCACGCCCACGACGAATGCCGCCATGGCGCGACGGTCGAGCCGGCGATAATCGACAGGGAATGCGGAACTGCAACGCCCCGAAACCTTGACAACGCCATTGTCAAGGTTCTAGCCTTGGACATGCCCGGTACGCGGACGACCCGTCGTACCGGCGACCACATCCCACCAGCCCGGCGGAAGACCCGCCGGTGACCTGCAGGAGGTAGATGCGATGACGCTCAGCCGTCGCCCGTCGCCCTTCAGCGAGCTCGTGACGCTCCGCCAGGCGATGGATCGCCTGTTCGACGACACCGTGTTTCGCCCGTACCCCTACAACGGCAATGGCGACGTCGGCCGCCTGCCGCTCGACGTCCGCGCGACCAAGGACGCCCTCCTCGTGGAGGCCTCCCTGCCCGGCGTGAAGCCGGAGGACGTCGACATCACCGTCGAGAACGGCACTCTGACGATCCGCGCCGAGGACAGCTCGGAGCGCAACGAGGACCAGGGTGGCTGGATGGTCCGCGAGATCTCACGCGGCAGCCTGATGCGCACCGTGACCCTGCCGACCGGCCTCGAGGCCGACAAGGCGGACGCGACGTTCGAGAACGGCGTGCTCAAGCTCCGCATCCCGAAGGCCGAGCAGGTCAAGCCGCGTCAGATCCGGATCCAGCCGGTGACGACGGGTGAGGCCAAGGCCGTCGGCGAGGGCAGCGGCAACGACGCCCACACGGCGGACGAGCCCGCCGGGACCGAGGCCTGACCATGGCGTCGGCGCGCCGGCCAGAGCGGGACCCCACCCGGCCGGTCTACGTCATCAGCGTGGCCGCGACGCTCGTCGAGGCCCACCCGAGGACGCTCCGGATCTACGAGGACGAGGGCCTCGTGTGCCCGGCCCGCACGCCGACGAACATCCGCCTGTACTCGGAGGAGGACATCCGCCGCATCCTGTGGATCCGGCACCTCACCCGGGACCGCGGCGTCAACCTCGCCGGGGTCCGCACGCTGTTCGAGCTCGAGGAGCGCCTCGGCAAGCGCATCCTCGAAGCCCTCTACGACGAAGGGACACGTGAGCACGGTGGCGACCGCGAGTCGCGCGCCGCGACCGCCGCCACGCCACGTCCCGCGGACGATCCGGAGCCGAGCCGGTGACATCCCCCGCCATTCGACCCAGCAATCGCACCAGCAACGTCGCCGGCCCGGCCGGACGGCATCCAAGGAGAACCTGATGGCCAAGCGACCGTCCACCCCGGACGACGAGCAGCGCACCGGCACCGCCGGGGTGCGCGAGCTCCCGCTCGTCGCGCTCCGGGAGACGGTCATCTTCCCGGAGATGATCGTTCCGCTCCAGGTGGGACGCGACAAGAGCGTCGCGGCGCTCAACGCCGCCGTCGAGAGCGGCGGGCCCATCGCGCTCGTCACCCAGCGCCAGCCGGAGCAGGAGGAGATCGAGGACCCGTCCGAGCTCTACTCCGTCGGCACCATCGCCAAGATCGCCCAGGTCGTGCAGCTCCAGGACGGCACCGTCCGAGCCATCGTCCAGGGCCAGGGGCGGATCCGCGTCCACGGCTTCGTGCACACGTCGCCGTACCTCGCGGCGCACGTGGAGGAGCTCCACGACTCGACGCCCGAGGGCGTCGAGGTGCAGGCGCTCCTCCGCAGCGTCCAGGCACAGATCGAGCAGTACGTCGCCAATGGCGCACCCGTGCCGCCCGAGGCCGCCGTCGCCGCCCGCAACATCACCGAGCCCGGGCTCCTCGCCGACATGGTGGCGTACAGCCCCGACATGTCGACCGAGCAGCGCCAGGAGCTTCTCGAGACGATCGACGTCGAAGAGCGGCTCAAGCTCGTCTCCGGGTTCCTCGCCCGCCAGGTCGAGATCCTCGAGCTCAAGGGGAAGATCCAGAGCGAGGTCAAGTCCGAGATGGACAAGACCCAGCGGGAGTACATCCTCCGCGAGCAGCTGAAGGCCATCCAGCGCGAACTGGGCGAGGACGATCCCCAGCAGGCCGATATCCACGAGCTCCGCGAGAAGGTCGAGCAGTCCGGCATGCCGGACGAGGTCCGCACCCGGGCGATCAAGGAGATCGACCGGATGAGCCGGATCCCGTCGGCCTCGCCCGAGGTCGGGGTCATCCGGACGTACGTCGACTGGCTCGTCGGCCTGCCGTGGAACGTCTCCACCGACGACCGCCTCGACATCAAGGAGGCCGCGCAGATCCTCGACGAGGACCACTACGGCCTCGAGAAGATCAAGGAGCGCATCCTCGAGTACCTCGCGGTGCGCAGCCTCGCGGACACCATCCGCTCGCCCATCCTGCTGTTCGTCGGCCCGCCCGGCGTCGGCAAGACGAGCCTCGGCAAGTCCATCGCGAAGGCGATGGGTCGCAAGTTCGTCAGGATGAGCCTCGGCGGCATCCATGACGAGGCGGAGATCCGCGGGCACCGGCGCACCTACATCGGCGCGCTGCCCGGCCGGATCATCCAGAACGTCAAGACCGCGGGCACGAACAACCCCGTGTTCATGCTCGACGAGGTCGACAAGATCGGCATGGACTTCCGTGGCGATCCTTCGTCGGCCCTCCTCGAGGTCCTGGACCCGGAGCAGAACTTCACCTTCCAGGACAACTACCTGGAGGTGCCGTTCGACCTGCGCAAGGTGCTGTTCATCGCCACCGCGAACCTGCTCGACCCGATCCCGGCGCCGCTGCGCGACCGGATGGAGGTGATCCAGCTGCCGGGCTACACCCAGCAGGAGAAGGTCGAGATCGCGCGCCGGTTCCTCGTCCCCAAGCAGATGGAGAACCACGGGCTGACGGCCAAGCAGGTCGAGGTCACCGACGAGGTCCTCACGGAGCTCGTCCAGGCCTACACCAAGGAGGCCGGCGTCCGGAACCTCGAGCGTGAGCTCGCCAACATCATGCGCAAGGTCGCGCGCTCCGTGGCCGAGGGTCGCAAGCGCAAGACCGTCGTCGACCTCAAGAAGGTCGAGGAATACCTGGGCCCGCCGCGGTTCGAGTACGGCGAGCTGGAGGCCGAGGACCAGACCGGCTCCGCCACGGGCCTCGTGGTGACCGAGGTCGGCGGCGACGTCGTCGCGGTCGAGGTCACCATGATGGAAGGCAAGGAGGACTTCATCCTCACGGGCCAGCTCGGCGACGTCATGCGCGAGTCCGCCCGGGCCGCGCTGTCGTGGATCCGCAGCCATGCCGCGGAGCTCGGGATCGAGCGCGACAAGTTCGAGAAGCACACCCTGCACATCCACGTGCCGGCGGGCGCCATCCCCAAAGACGGTCCCTCGGCGGGCGTGACGATGGCGACGGCCATGGTGTCGGCGCTGACGGGCATCCCGGTCCGCAAGGACGTGGCGATGACCGGTGAGATCACGCTGCGTGGCCGGGTGCTGCCGATCGGCGGGCTGAAGTCCAAGATCCTCGCCGCGCACCTCGCGGGCGCGGGGATGGTCATCCTGCCCAAGAAGAACGAGAAGGACCTGCGCGACATCCCCGAAGAGGTGCGCAAGCAGATCAAGCTCGTCCTGGCCGACAGCATGGACCAGGTGCTGGAGGCGGCGCTCCGTCGCCGCCCGAAGCCCCTCAAGGCCGTCCCCCCGACGGTCATCGAGGGTGGCGAGAAGCTGCCCAAGCCGGAGCCGCAGTCGCCGGTCCGGCGCAGCAACTTCCCGCCGACCGGGGACCAGCCGCCGGTCGTGGTCAAGGGCCAGTAACCACGGGAGGCGCCTAGAGGACGACCCATCACCGCAGCCCCGACTGCGCGTCGAGACGGCCCACGCAGGTGGGCAACGCCGGCGCGTGGATCTGGCCGCGCACCGATCGGCCGTCCTCTGGCGAGCTCCTGATGGAGTACCGCGACTACTACGAGATCCTGGGAGTGCCTCGCGGGGCGTCCCAGGCCGAGATCAAGAAGGCGTTCCGCAAGCTCGCCCGCGAGCACCACCCGGACCGCAACCCGGGCGACACGGCCGCCGAGAAGCGGTTCAAGGACGTCAACGAGGCCAACGCGGTCCTCTCGGACCCCGAGAAGCGCAAGCAGTACGACCTCATGGGCGCGAACTGGGACCAGTTCCAGCGCGCGGGTGGCGGTCGCGGCGGGCCCGGCGACCCGTTCGGACCGGGCGGCCCGTTCGCCCAGTGGGCATCGCAGACGGGAGCCGCGGGGGCTTCCGGCCCCGCCGGGCGCGCCGGCGGCGGCGGGATCCGCTACGAGTTCCACACCGCCGGCGGCGGCGACGCCGGCTTCTCGGACTTCTTCCGGATGTTCTTCTCGGGCGCGGCCGCCGGCGCCCAGGCGACGTCACCACGACGAGGTCGTGGCCGGTCCGCGGAGGCCGGGCTGGACTTCGAAGAGCTGCTGCGCCAGATGGGCAACGGCCCCGAGGCCGCGCCGGGCGCCGCCGGCCACGCGACGAACGGCGGTCGCGGCGCGCCGTCCGCCCGGCGCGCGAGCCGTGGCGAGGTGGAGGCCCCGGCAGAGGTGACACTCGAGGAGGCGTTCCACGGCACGAGCCGGGTCGTCGACGTCGAGGGCAAGCGCTACGAGATCCAGCTGCCACGAGGCGTCGACAACGGGAGCCGGATCCGGATGACCGGCAAGGGTCCCGAGGGCACCGACGTCGTCGTCACCGTCAAGGTCAAGCCGAATCCCGTGTACACGCGCCGAGGCGCCGACCTGGAGCGTGAGCTGCCGCTGACGCTCGCCGAGGCGCTGCTCGGCGGCGAGGTGCCGGTCCGCACCCTCAAGGGTCGCGTCCTCCTGACGATCCCGGCCGGCACCCAGAACGGCCGCACCTTCCGGCTCACCGGGCAGGGCATGCCCCGGTTCAAGGCCGACGGCGCCGGCGACCTGTACGTGAAGGTCCGCGTCGTGCTGCCCACGGCGCTCGACGAGCCGGCGACGGAAGCCGCCCGTGCGTTCCTCGATCGCGTCGACCAGCCCGACCCGCGCGCCTCGACCACCTGATCACCCCGATCACGCGAACGACGACCCCCGAGAACGAGAACCTGACCGATGCAGCTCGACCGATTCACCGAGAAGGCCCAGGAGGCCATCATCAACGCCCAGCAGCTCGCGGAGCGGATGCAGAGCCCCGTGCTCGACGCGGAGCACCTGCTTGCCGCCCTCGTGGAGCCCGACGACGGCATCCCCGCGGAGACGCTCCGGCGCCTCGGCGTCGACCTGCCCGGCTTCCGCGGCGACCTGGCCGGCATGCTGGCCCGACGCGCCCGGATCCAGGGCGGGTCGCTGACGCTCGACCCGCGCGCGAAGCGCGTGATCGACCGCGCGCAGGAGGAGGCCCGCCGCCTCGGCGACGAGTACACCTCCACGGAGCACCTGCTGCTCGCGCTCACCGAGGTCGGCGGCGAGGCCCAGCAGCTGCTCGAGCGGCACGGCGCGAACCGCGAGGCGGTCCTCGGCGCGCTCCAGCAGGTCCGCGGCGGGCAGCGGGTCACGAACCCGAACCCCGAGGGCACGTACCAGGCGCTCGAGAAGTACGGTCGCGACCTCACGGCTGAGGCGCGGGCGGGCAAGCTCGATCCCGTCATCGGTCGCGACGAGGAGATCCGGCGCGTCATCCAGGTCCTGAGCCGCCGCACCAAGAACAACCCGGTGCTCATCGGCGAGCCGGGCGTCGGCAAGACCGCCATCGCCGAGGGCCTCGCGCAGCGCATCGTCCGGGGCGACGTCCCCGAGACGCTCAAGGACAAGCGGGTCGTCGTGCTCGACCTCGGCGCGCTCATCGCCGGCTCCAAGTTCCGTGGCGAGTTCGAGGAGCGCCTCAAGGCGGTCCTCAAGGAGATCAAGGACGCCGAGGGCCGGATCATCCTGTTCATCGACGAGCTCCACACGGTCGTGGGCGCCGGGGCGGCCGAGGGCGCGATGGACGCCTCGAACCTGCTCAAGCCGATGCTGGCGCGCGGCGAGCTGCACACGATCGGCGCGACGACGCTCGACGAGTACCGCAAGCACATCGAGAAGGACGCCGCCCTCGAGCGGCGCTTCCAGCCGGTCCTCGTCGACGAGCCGACGGTCGAGGAGACGATCTCGATCCTGCGTGGCCTGCGCGAGCGCTACGAGGTCCACCACGGCGTCCGGATCACGGACTCGGCGCTCGTCGCGGCCGCGACCCTCAGCCAGCGCTACATCACCGAGCGCTTCCTGCCGGACAAGGCGATCGACCTCGTCGACGAGGCCGCGAGCCGGCTGCGGATGGAGATCGACTCGATGCCGATCGAGCTCGACGAGCTCGAGCGGCGCCGGATCCAGCTGGAGATCGAGCGCGAAGCCTTGCGCAAGGAGACCGACGAGGCGTCCAAGGCGCGGCTCGAGGCGCTCGAGCGGGAGCTCGCCGACAACGCCGAGGCCGGCGGCGCCATGAAGCAGCGCTGGGAGGCCGAGAAGTCGGCGATCGCCGCGCTGCGCGCCACGAAGTCCGAGATCGAGCAGCTCCAGGTGCGGATCGACCAGGCCGAGCGCGAGGCCGACTACGGCACCGCGGCCGAGCTGAAGTACGGCCGCGCCCGCGAGCTGGCCGAGCGCCAGTCGCAGGAGGAGGCCGCGATCGCCGCCCTCCGGGGCCCCGGCGCGCTGCTCAAGGAGGAGGTCACGTCCGACGACGTGGCCGGGATCGTCGCCGCGTGGACGGGCATCCCCGTGACCCGCCTGATGGAGGGCGAGCTCGAGAAGCTGGTCAAGATGGAGGAGCGGCTCCACGACCGCGTCGTCGGCCAGGACGAGGCGATCGAGGCCGTGTCCGACGCGGTGCGCCGGGCGCGCGCCGGCCTCAAGGACCCGCGCCGCCCGATCGGGTCGTTCCTGTTCCTCGGCCCGACCGGCGTCGGCAAGACCGAGCTCGCGCGGGCGCTCGCGGAGTTCATGTTCGACGACGAGCACGCCATGGTCCGCATCGACATGAGCGAGTACATGGAGAAGTTCGCCGTGTCGCGGCTCGTCGGCGCGCCTCCGGGCTACGTGGGCTACGAGGAGGGCGGCCAGCTCACGGAGGCGGTCCGCCGCCGGCCGTACCAGGTGATCCTGCTCGACGAGATCGAGAAGGCGCATCCGGACGTGTTCAACGTCCTGCTCCAGGTCCTCGACGACGGCCGGCTGACCGACTCCCAGGGCCGGACGGTCGACTTCAAGAACACCGTCGTGATCATGACCTCGAACATCGGCAGCCAGCAGATCCAGTCGTTCGCGGGTGCCGGCGGCGAGGACTACGAGGCGATGAAGCGCCAGGTCACGGACCAGCTCCGCGGCCACTTCCGCCCCGAGTTCCTCAACCGCATCGACGAGGTCATCGTGTTCCACGCGCTGACCGACGCGGAGCTGGTCGCGATCGTCGACCTGCTGCTGGCCGACCTCCAGAAGCGGATCGCGGCGACCAACCTCGCGCTCGAGCTCACGCCCGCGGCCCGGCAGCTGATCGTGCGCGAGGGTACGGATCCTGCGTTCGGGGCACGGCCGCTCAAGCGGACCATCCAGCGCCTCGTCGAGAACCCGGTCGCGCGGGCGCTCCTCGCGGGGCAGCTGAAGCCCGGTGACGTCGTGACGGCGGACGCGGACCTCGGCTCGGGGACGCTCGTGTTCTCGAGCGAATCGGGGACCGTCGTCGCCGAGGCCGGCGACCGGCGCGACGCCCGCACCTCCGGCCGCGAGCCGGAGGGCGCGGCGCCCGGCCGTCGTGGCGCGTTCGACCTGCCGCCCGTCGAGGGGCCCAAGCGGTCCGACGACGGCGGGCTCGTCAACTAGCCCGTTCGAGCCCGTCGGCGGGATGCGGTTCGAGGAGGCGGTCCGTCGCCTCGAGCCGCTCCCGGACGTCCTCCCCGACCCGCCGGCCGCCCTGATCCCCGTGTTCCGGGACTCGGGCGAGCCACGGCCACGCCTGTCGCTGGACCAGGCCTCGACGGCGCGCCCCGCCGCCGTCCTCGTGCTGCTGTTCCCCGACGAGCACGGGGAGGCGCGGCTGGTCCTGACCGAGCGCGTCGACCGCGGCGGACACCACGCGGGCGAGGTGTCGTTTCCGGGCGGCAGCTCCGAGCCGCAGGACGAGGACCTCGTCGCCACCGCGATGCGCGAGGCGGCCGAGGAGGTCGGGCTCGACCCCGAACAGGCCGGCGTCCGCGTGCTCGGCCAGCTGCCCGGCCACTGGATCCCGGTGTCGAACTTCGCCGTCACGCCGGTCGTCGCCGTGGCCGCACGCCGGCCGCGGCTCGTCCCCCAGCCCACCGAGGTCGCGACGATCCTCGAGCCGCCGGTGTCGGCGTTCCTGCCCGGCGGCGAGCTCCAGTGGGTGGAGCGCCAGGTCCGCGGCTGGGACCTGCGCTACGCCGCGTATCCCGTCGAGGGGCTCGCGGTGTGGGGGATGACCGCGATGGTGCTCGGGCGGCTGGGAGCGTGGCTCGGACGCTGACGGCGTCTTGTCCGACCTGTCACGGTGATGACAAGTCCCGCCGACCGCCCGTCCGCGGGCGGTTGGGGCGTGACTTGTCAGCGCTTCGGCAAGCTCGACAAGGTCACTCGGGATCGACAGCCAGGGCGGACGGAAGAACGAGGCGCCAAGGTCGGCCCACGCGACCTCGTGGGTCCGCTCCATGTCGACGCGGCTGATCGGCGTGTCGTGGCCGATGTTCCACGCGATGTTGCCGCGCGTCCTCGCCACCGCGGGGCTCAGCGTGGCTCGCCCTCGACCCCGTCGGGGGGCGCCGCGTCGGGTGCCGGGCGGGACGGCGGCGCGAGGCGGCCCTCGCCACGGGTCGCGGGCCGGGTTCCCGGCTCCAGCTCCAGCGCCTCGCCCTCGATGACCGGCAGCGCGAGCATCGGAGGGGGGAACTCCACGACGATCGCGCGCATGTGCGTGCCCTCGGTCCACGCCGCGTGCACGACGTCCGCCGGCCACGCGACGGCCTCGCCGGCCTGGACCCGGGTGCGGTCGTCGCCCACGCCGACCCAGCCGCCGCCCTCGATCACGATGAACCAGCTCGCGTTGGGGTTCGAGTGGGGCGTGATGCGCGCGTTGCGCCCGAACGCGAGCTCCGCGATCACACCCGACGGGGACGTCTCGATGACCTGGCCCTCGATCCCGGTCGTCCCGGGCGGCCCCTCCGGCCGGCGGTGGCCGACCCCGAAGCGGCGGACCTCGATCGGCATCGTCGACCGCCCGGCCGTCAGCGGCGGCGGCGCCGGCGCGCGGACTTGGTGCGGATCGTGGCCTCGGGGTGCGTGAACCGCTGCCGCGAGTAGTAGCGCTGCTTCGCGAGCTGGCGCTCGTACGCCTGGAAGTACGGCGGGAACCGGAAGAACCGGATCCACACGAGCACGACGAGGCCCGTCACGATCGTTGACAGGACGATGATCCAGTCGAACCGGAAGATCCAGTAGATGATCAGCAGGCTCGACACGATGACGCACGTCCAGAGCAGCCACTCGTACATCTGGACGTAGACCTGGTGGCGGTGCAGCTGCCGGGTGCGGACGTTGTAGAACACGACCGACACGATCAGCAGGCCGATGGCCGCGATCAGGATCAGGTTGTACAGGTCCGGGAAGTTCGTCTTGTCGAACGCCTGGAACAGGTACTCCCAGGGCCAGAGGAGCACGCGCGCGATCTCCGCAATGCCGGGCGGCCCGGCGGGGTCGATGGGCCGTGCGAGTATGCCACGGGGGCCACGGTATACTCGCGCCGACGTCGCGCCCTCGGGCTGGACCGGTCCTTGGGACCCCCGTTCCGGTCGTGCCGAGGTCGCTGCCCGGACGGACCGCCGTGGAGGAACCGCGCACGTGCGAGCGCTGCTCTCCGTCGCCAATCGTGAGGGCCTGAGCGCGTTCGCCCGCGACCTCCAGTCCCTGGGCGTCGAGCTCGTCGCCACCGACGGCACGCGGGAGCATCTCGCGGCCGACGGGATCGAGGCGGCGTCGGTCACCGACCTGACCGAGGTCCCGCCGCTCGTCGGCGGCCAGGTCCGGACGTTCCACCCGGCGATCTACGCGGGGATCCTCGCTCGCCGCGACCGGGACGAGCAGCTGCTCCAGCTCTCGGAGCACGGCATCGGGACCATCGACCTCGTCGTCGTCAACGTCAAGCCGTTCGCGCCCGAGGTGGGCCGGTCGCACATCGGCATCGACGAGGCGATCGAGCTCATCGACGTCGCCGGCGCGGCGCTGCTCGGGGCGGCTGCGCGCAACGCGGCGGGCGTCGCCCCGGTCCCGTCGCCCGCCCACTACCCGGCGCTGCTCGAGGAGCTGCGGTCGCTGGGCCAGGTGTCGGCGGACACGCGCTATCGGCTCGCGGCGGAGGCGTTCGGCATCGTGGCGGCGTACTACGCGGAGATCGCGGCCTACCTCAACCAGATCTCGAACAACACGTACCCGCAGCGCCTGTCGCTCGTCCTCGAGAAGGTCGCCGACCTGCCGTACGGCGAGAACCCGCACCAGCGCGCGGCGTTCTACCGCGAGACGACGCACCGCTCCGGGTCGCTCGCCGACGCGGCGCAGCTCCACGGCGAGCCACCGACCTTCAACAACCTGATGGACCTCGACGCGGCGTACCGGATCGCGTCCGACTACACGGCGCCCAGCGTGGCGATCACGAAGCACACGGACCCGGTCGGGCTCGCATCGGCGGAGACGCTCGTCGAGGCGTACCTCCACGCGCTCGACACGGACCCCGTCGCGTCGTTCGGCGGCATCGTCGGCGTCAACCGCGAGCTGGACGAGGCCACCGCGCGCGAGATCGCCGCCAACTCGTACGAGGCGGTCATCGCGCCGTCGTTCAGCGACGAGGCGCTCGAGATCCTGCGCCAGAAGCACGGCCTCGAGCTGCTCGCCGTCCCGCCGTCACCGGCGGAGGGGATGCGCGACTACGGAATCGCGAACCTCGACTTCAAGCGCGTCGGGGGCGGCCTGCTCGTCGAGGCGCTCGACGCCGTGGACCTGGATCGCGGCCAGCTCCAGGTCGTCACCCGTCGCCACCCGACGCTCGGCGAGCTGACCGACCTCCTGTTCGCGTGGCGCGCGGTGCGCCAGGTGCGCTCGAACGCGATCGTCCTCGCGCGCAACGGCGCGACCGTGGGCATCGGCGCGGCGCAGGCCTCACGCAACGTGGCGGTCGACATCGCGCTCCGCCGGGCCGGCGATCGGGCGAAGCTGGCGGTCATGGCGTCCGATGCGTACTTCCCGTTCCCGGACGGCATCCAGATCGCGGCGAACGCGGGCGTGACGGCGATCATCCAGCCGGGTGGCTCGATCCGCGACGAGATGGCGATCGAGGTCGCCAACCGCCACCACCTCGCGATGGTGTTCACGGGAAAGCGCCACTTCCGACACTGACGACCGACCTCCGACGGCGGAGGCGACGCACCAGCAAGCCACCGCCGGAGACGCCCCCATGGAAAAGCTCCTCGCCCTCGAGATGGTCCGGGTCACGGAGGCTGCGGCCATCGCCTCCGCCCGTTACATGGGCAAGGGCGCGCGACCCGAGGCGGACCTGGCCGCGACCGAGGCGATGCGCGCCACCATGGACGAGACCGACCTCGCGGGGACGATCGTCATCGGCGAGGGCGAGCGCGACGAGGCGCCAATGCTGTACATCGGCGAGCAGGTGGGCCCGCCCCAGGGACGCGCGGTCGCGTCGGTCGACATCGCGGTCGACCCGCTCGAGGGGACGAACCTCGTCGCGACCGGGCAGGGGGGTGCGCTCACCGTGCTCGCGGCGTCCGAGCAGGGCGGCCTGACCAACGCCCCGGACACCTACCTCGAGAAGCTCGCCGTCGGGCCGATCGCCGCGGGCTGCGTCGACATCACCGTGTCGCCCGCCGAGAACTGCCACCGGATCGCCGAGGCCCTCCGCCGGAAGGTGACCGACATCACGGTCATCATCCTCGACCGGCCGCGTCACGAGGCGCTCATCGCCGAGGTTCGCGGGACCGGCGCCCGGATCAAGCTCATCTCCGACGGAGACGTCTCGGCCGCGATCTCGTGTGCCGTCCAGGGGACCGGCATGCACGCGCTGATGGGCATCGGCGGCGCGCCCGAGGGCGTCCTCTCGGCGGCGGCGCTGCGGTGCCTCGGCGGCGAGATCCAGGCGCGCTTCCGGTTCCGCAACGACGACGAGCGCGCGCGGGCCGAGAAGATGCTGGGGCACGCGGACGAGTCGCGCGTGTTCCACACCGAGGACCTCGCGGGCGGCGAGCAGCTCGTGTTCGCGGCGACCGGCGTGACGTCGGGCGAGCTGCTCCAGGGCGTCCGGTTCTTCGGCGGCGGCGCGCGGACGCATTCGCTGGTGATGGCCTACCAGTCCAAGCAGGTGCGATTCGTCGACACCGTCCACATGTTCGATCGCGACCGGCCGCCCGCGGTCCGCCTGTAGCCGACGCTCGTCGCTAGCGCGTGCCCGCGAAGTCGGCGATCGTGTCGAGCACGCTCGCGTCGCGCAGCGCCGAGCCGTGGTCGCCGCCCGGCAGCACGATGAGCCGCGGTGCGTAGCCGCGATCGCGGAGCACCGCGGCGAAGTGCCTCGCGACCGACGCCCGCACGGTCCTGTCCGCCTCGGTCTGGATCACGAGGATCGGCAGCGGGCTCGCGGGCCGCGTCGGCGCCACGTCGGAGACCTCGTCCGGGACCCAGCCTTCGATGCTCACGAACGCCTCCGGCCGAAGTGAGCCCGACGTCGAGTCGCACTCGGCCCTCGCGGGCGTGAACGACCGCGGGCTCAGGGACACGAGCCCGCCCGACCAGCCGCCGAGCGAGTGACCGATCAACGTCACGCGCGACGGGTCGCCGCCGTAGGCGGCCCCGACGCGCCTCGCGACGCCGATCGCGCACGCCACGTCGCGCAGGCTCGTCCGGCCCCCGCCCGCGAAGTCGGCCGATTCGCGCCAGTCCGCGACCATCGCCACGATGCCGCGAGCGGCGAGCGCCTTGGCGGGGGTCGCGAGGTAGTCGGCGGCATGCGGCTTGTCGGGGCCGCCGCGCAGCAGCACAGCGATCGGGTGCACGCCGGTGCCGACAGCCGGGGCCGCGATGTCGAACTGGAGCTGGCAGATCGCGTCTCGGCGCGAACGATCCGCGGCACACGGGATGGGCGGGGTGAACGGCACGTCGGCGTCGAACGCCGGCGGGGGCGTCGGGCTCGGTTCCGGGGTCGGAGGGGTCGGCGGGGTCGGCGTCCCGCTCGGTCCGGGCGGCCTGCTGGGCGCTGGCACGCGCGACGGCGGCGCGGCCATCGGAGGTGTCGCGGGCGACATCGATGCGACGTGAGCCGCGGGCGCGAGCGACGGCCCGGGCGTCGGCGTCGCGACAGGGCCCGACGCGCCGCATCCCATCGAGAGCGTGGCGAGCGCCCCGAGCGCGACGATCAGTCGAGTGCGCGCCATCCGTCCCCCGTCCACGTGGCGACCGGCCTGACCGCGGCCGCGCCTTCGGCGGCGCGGCGCCGCGACGCGGCGGCCGAGACGGTCTCGCGCCAGCCCGGCGGCACGAGCCGCGGCGCCAGGTCCTCGAGCGGCGCCAGCACGAACAGCCGCTGCTGTGCCTCGCGGTGCGGGACGGTGAGCGGCAGGCCCGCTTTCGTCGGGTCGTCGCTCTCGCCTCCGGGTGGCCGGTCGACGTCGACGCGGTGCCGCCCGAAGACGAGCAGGTCGAGGTCCACCTCGCGTGGTCCCCAGCGCTCGCGCGGCTGGCGCCCGAACGACCGCTCGAGCTGCTTGAGCGCGACGAGCAGCGCCCCCGCGCCGGTGTCCGCGTCGGGTCCGGCGGGCACGTCGAGCGCGACGACCGCGTTGTGGAACTCGGGCTGGTCCACGACGCCGACGGGCGCCGTGACGTACAGCCGCGACACGCCGCGCAGGCGCGCACCGGGGAGGGCCGCCAGGGCGTGGACCGCCGCGGCGAGTGTCGACGGGGCGTCGCCGACGTTCGCGCCGATGCCGATGTACGCCCTGACCGTCGCCATGGATCCGCCGCCTCGCGTCGCTAGACTCGGGCCGATGCCGCCCGTGACCGTCCTCGTCCTCACGCCGCAGCCCGAGCGGGACGCGTCGCCGCTGGTGCGCCTGCTCGATGACGCACGGCCACGCCTGGCGGAGCGGCATCGGGCGGCCTTCCTCGCCGCCGGCGCCGACGAGGTGGTCGTCCGCAGCGAGCCCCGGGACGATACCGCGTTTGGCGCGAGGCTTCGCCGGCTGGCATCGGAGCTGGTGAGCGGGGGGCTCGTCGTGCTCGGCGCCGGATCCATCCCGCTCGCCTCGCACGCCGACCGCCGGGCGTTCGTCGAGACCGCGCGTGGCAGCGCGCCGGCGGCGCTCGCGAACCACCGCTACTCGGCGGACGCCATCGCGATCGCCTGCGCGCACGAGGTCCTGGCGTCGCTCCCCGAGGACCTCGAGGCCGACAACGCGCTCCCGCGCTGGCTCGCGGAGGTCGCCGGCGTCCCGTGCCACGACCTCGGCCGGCGGCGGCGGCTCGCGATGGACGTCGACTCGCCGCTCGATCTGGTGCTCCTCGAACGCGCAGGGCTCGGCCTGCCGGCGCTCGGCGCCGAGGGAGACGTCGTCCGCACCCGTCTCGCCGCGCTGGCCGCCGTAGCCGCCGACCACGGCGCCGAGCTCCTGGTCGCGGGCCGCACGTCGTCCGCCGACCTGCGCTGGCTCGAGACACGGACGCGGTCGCGGACGCGGGCCCTCATCGAGGAGCGCGGGCTCAGGACGTCGGCGATCGGCGACCGGGTGGGGCGCCCGAACCGACGGCCGCCCCGGAGCCTCCTCGGCGAGCGGCTGGACACGGAGGGGCCCGGAGCGCTCGGGCGAATGGTCGCCGGGCTCGCGGACGGGGCGCTGGTCGACAGCCGGGTGCTCCTGGCCCACCGGGTCGGCGCGGACGAGCGCGCCTGGCCGTCCGCCGAGGACCGGTTCGCGAGCGACCTCCTGCTCGCCGAGCGGATCCGGGACCCGTGGCTCGCGGAGCTGACCGCGAGCGCGGCAACCGCCCGCGTGCCGATCGTCCTGGGCGGCCATTCGCTCGTCGGGCCGGGCGTGCGTCTGGCGCTCGAGGGTCGCGCGTGACCGTCGACCGGCGCTGGGAGCCGCTGCCCGATCCCGACGACGTCGGCGAGGACCACGAGCTGAGAACCGCGATCCGCGCCGAGATCGAGCGGGACGGCCCGATCTCCTTCGCGAGGTTCATGGACCGCGCGCTGTACGAGCCTGGCCACGGCTACTACCGCCGTCCGGCGCCCGGGCCGGGACGCGCGGGCGACTTCCTTACGGCGCCCGAGGCGCATCCGATCTTCGGCGCCGCGCTCGGGCGGCTCGTCGAGCAGGCATGGGCGGCGATGGGCGAACCCGCCGGGTTCACGATCGACGAGCCCGGGGCCGGCACCGGCGCGCTCGCGGTGGGGCTCCTTGGCGGGCTCCGGCGCCTCGAGTCGCCCCTCGCGAAGGTGGTGCGCTACCACCCGGTCGAGGTGGAGCCCGCCCGGACGGTCGCGCTGCGGGACCGCCTGGAGGCGGCGGGCGTCGGCGACGCGCTCGCGGCCGCCCCCGGGCCCGTCGGCGCCGTGGTCGCCAACGAGGTGCTCGACGCGCTGCCGGTCCATCGCGTCGTCGGGCGCGCGGGCGGACTCCGCGAGCTGCTCGTCACGGCCACCGACGACGGCGGGTTCGCCTGGGTCGAGGCGGACGCGACGACCGGCGAGCTCGCCGCGCGCCTCGATGCCGAGGCCGTCACGCTCGCGGACGGACAGGTCGCCGAGATCTCCCTCGCCATCGGGCCGTGGCTCCGCGACGCGACCCGGCACCTGGAGCGCGGCCTCGTGGTACTGGTCGACTACGCCAAGGAGCCCGCGGACCTGTACCTACCCGGCCGCGCCTCGGGGACGCTGCGGGCGTTCGCCCGGCACGCCGTCGGCGCGGATCCGCTGCGCCACGTCGGCCGGCAGGACCTCACGGCAACCGTCGACCTCGCGGCTGTCCGCGACGCTGCGCGGCAAGCGCGCCTGGACGCCGTCGCCGAGACGACGCAGGCCGAGCTGCTCGCGGGCGTCGGCACGACGGCGCTCACGGACGCCTGGCTCCGCGCACCGGCGGTCACGCTCCAGGACGCGCTCGACCTGCGCTCGGCCCTGATGCGCCTGATGGACCCGCGCGGGATGGGCGGGTTCCGGGTGCTCGCGTTCGGCCGCGGCCTGCCCGACGGCGTGGAGCTGCCCGCGCTGCGTCGCGTGCGGCCCGAGCGCTGAACCCGCCGGGCACGGCAGAATCGGCAGCGTGGAGCTGCGCCCGAACCCGCCACGCCTCGTCACGGTCGTCATCGCCATCGCGCTCGCCGTCGTGGGCGTGATCCTGGCCTGGCCGATCCCGCAGGCCATCGCCTGGCTCGAGCCCGTCGCCGGCCTCACGCGAAGCGTGGGCCTCGGGCTCAACCCCCAGACGGGCTACCTGTGCCTGTTCGCGAGCTCGGCGCTGCTCGTCGCCGGCTCGCTGCTGCCAGGGATCTAGGCGCGTCGATGCGAACCCGCACGAACTTCGCCCCGACGGAGCGGACGATCATCGTCGCGCTGGTGATGATGATCGTCGGCGTGCTCGGGACCTACGGCAGTGTCCTTCCCAATCGGGTGGGCGTCGTGGCGTTCGTCGCCGCGATCGTCCTGCTGCTCCTGGGGATGCTGCTGCGGCGCCTCTGACGACGGTCGTCGAGCGCCAGAAACGCGCGGCACCACCGGCCTTCTTCGAACGGGGCCGCTGCTAGAATGGCCGTGCCGCGTCCGCACACGCCGGGCGCGAATCACCACGTTTGGCACACGTCGACGCGGGACACGGCCCAGCCGACATCGCGTTCCCGGTCGACCTCGAGGACCTCGTGACCGGGATCTGGTACGTCGTCGGGTTCGTCTTCGCCGGGACCCTGTTCGTCTTCGGGACGATCGGGGCGGCGTGGCTCCTGTCCCATCGCTCCAAGGGCGATGCGCACAAGGGCTACCCGTACGAATCCGGCATCGACACCTTCGGCGACACGCACGCTCGCTTCGGCATCTCGTTCTACATCTACGCCCTGATGTTCGTCGCGTTCGACATCGAGGTGGTCTTCATCTACCTGTGGGCCCTGGTGTTCCAGGACCTGCTCGTGGGCGGGCTCGTGAGCATGCTGATCTTCGTCGGCATCCTCCTGTTCGGGCTCGCGTACGCATGGCGCAAGGGAGTGCTCACGTGGCGATGACGCACGACGATCCCGGCGCCGCCCGCGACCTCGGCACAGGCCCGGACGACGCAACCCAGATGGGCTCGGACCAGCCGGGGCAGCATCCCGGCGTGCTCGTCGCCGCCGAGCCGCGCGACGTCCAGGCGCCGATCGTCGTCCCGAACCTGCTCTGGACGTCGCCCAACGCCGGCGCGTACGCCGGCGGGGCGGTTCCGTACAACCACCTCAAGGACATCCGCACCCACGATCCCGAGGCGCTCGAGCCCACGCGCTGGGGCGCGCTCGACGTCGTCCCGACCAAGGCGGACTACATCACCGACCTGATCCGCATGAACAGCCTCTGGCCGCTCCTGTCGGGCCTCGCCTGCTGCGCGATCGAGATGATGTCGGCGGCGACGTCGAAGAACGACATGGACCGCTGGGGCATGTTCCCGTTCCGCGCGAGCCCGCGCCAGGCCGACGTCCTGATCGTGGCCGGCACGCTGACGACGAAGATGGCCGGGCCGCTCGTTCGCCTGTGGGAGCAGATGCCGGATCCCAAGTGGTGCGTCGCGATGGGCGACTGCACCTGCTCCGGCGGCCGCTACAAGCGCAGCTACTCGACGATCGAGGGCATCGACCGCGTCATCCCGGTCGACGTCTACGTGCCCGGCTGCCCGCCGCGCCCCGAAGGGCTCATCTACGGGATGATGAAGCTTGGCCAGCTGGTGAAGGACCGTCGCGGGCACTGGCCGGAGCGCGCCGTCGGGCCCAACGTGCCGGCGGACGTCTGACGATGGACCGCCCGCTGCGACGTCGGCTCGAGACCCGGTTCGCGAACGAGCTGACCGGTCCCGTGCGCCAGCGCCACGACGCGACAGAGATCCGGATCGGGCCGGCGGCCCTCACCTCGGTGATGGCGACGCTCCATGACGAGCCGGACCTCGACTTCGCGCTCCTCGCGGACCTCGCGGGCGTGGACACCGGCGACCACATGCAGGTCGTGTACCACCTGTGGTCCGCGAAGACGCCCGACTGGCTGCGCGTGATCGCCGAGCCGCTGCCGCGCGACGACCCGCGGATCCCGACCCTGACCGGCCTGTGGCCGGGCGCGGAGTGGATGGAGCGCGAGGCATACGACATGTTCGGGATCGTGTTCGAGGGCAACCGCGACCTGCGCCGGATCTACATGCCGCCCGACTACACGAGCTTCCCGTTGCGCAAGGACTTCTTCCTGCCCGACGACGCGGCCCGCTCGCCCGGTGGCGGCGTCCGCCACGTGGAGCGTCCCGAGGCCCCGCCCGCGGTGGCCGCGGGCAGCCTCCGCCGGACGCCGGGAGCCTGACGATGGTGACCGAGACCCCGATCGGGAAGATCCGCTCCGACGACGATCCCCGGGTGCTGCTCGACGAGCAGATCGGGTCGTTCGAGCCGGTCCCGCCGTACCCGCCGCGGACGGAGCGCGAGTCCGAGTTCTACACGCTCGGCGACGGCGAGATGTTCCTCAACATGGGACCCCAGCATCCGTCGACGCACGGCGTGCTGCGCGTCGTCCTCAAGATCAGCGGCGAGAACGTCGTCGACCTCGACCCGGTCCTCGGCTACCTGCACCGCGGCGTCGAGAAGCTGTGCGAGAACAGCGACTACCACCACATCATCAGCCAGGTCGATCCGCTCGAGTACGTCAGCTCGCTGTTCTGCGAGTGGTCGCCGGTGATGGCGTTCGAGAAGCTCCTCGACGTCGAGGTCCCCCGCCGCGCCGAGTACATCCGCGTGCTCACCGGCGAGCTCCTCCGCGTCGCGAGCCACGCGCTGTTCCAGGGCTGGATGGCGCTCGACCTCGGCGGCCTCACCCCGATCCTGTACTCGTTCATCGAGCGCGACGAGATCGTCGAGATGCTGGCCTCGATCACCGGCCAGCGGATGCTGTTCAACTACTTCCGCATCGGCGGCGTCAACGGCGACGTGAACCACGAGTTCATGTCCCGGCTCGGCGACTGGATGAGCCGCGCGGCGAAGCAGCACGAGACCAGCATCGGGCTGCTGAACGAGAACGAGATCTTCGTGCGGCGGATGCGCGACATCGGCCGGCTGGACCGCGACCTCGCCCTGCGGATGGCCGTCACCGGTCCGAACCTGCGGGCCGCCGGCGTCCCGTACGACCTGCGGCGCGCGCACCCGTACTCGGTCTACCCGGAGCTCGAGTTCGACATCCCCGTCCGGGGGACCGGGCCCGAGGGCGGCGACGCGCTCGACCGCTACCTGCTGCGCCTCGAGGAGGTCAAGCAGAGCCTCCGGATCATCGACCAGTGCCTGCACAACATGCCCGACGGGCCGGTCATGGCGAAGCTGCCGCGGCTGCTCCGGCCGCGGCCCGGCCGTGCCTGGGCGGCGATCGAGGGCCCGCGCGGGCTCTACGGGACGTACGCCATCTCGGACGGGACCGACCAGCCGTTCCGGATGAAGATCCACGACCCGTCGTTCGTGCACCTCCAGCTGGTGGTCCAGCTGATGCGCGGCAACCTCATCGCCGACACGATGGCCGTGATGGCCTCCCTGGACCCCATCATGGGCGGCGTCGACAAGTGAGCGTGCAGATCCCGCCGATCGCGGCGTTGTCGCCTGCGCGCGCTCGCTCACGCACGCCGGAGTACGCTCGATCGCGTGCTCGGCTCCGCGTTGCGCCCGGCGCGCTCGCGCGGTCGTCGACGGGGGTGGTCGGCGCATGAGCGCGTTGACGCGGCCGTGGAACAACCTGACGCTCGTCGGCAAGGTCATCCTGCCGCTGCTGTTCCTCGTGCTCGTCGTGGGACCGATCGTCACGGTGCTCGCCGCGGTGTACGTGGCGCCGCTGGTGGTCGACATCCTCGCGTCGAACCTGGGCATCGTCCGGTTCGTGGTCGCGATCACGGCGATCCTGCTGTTCAGCATCCCGGCCGCGTTCATCATCATCTACATGGAGCTCAAGGTCATCGCGTACATGAACACGCGCGTTGGCCCCAACCGGGTGGGACCCGGGGGCTCGCTCCACTCGGTGGTCGCGGGCCTCAAGGTGCTCCTCAAGGAGGACTTCACCCCGACCTCAGCCGACGCCATCGTGTTCACCTGGGCGCCGGTGTTCGTGTTCCTGACGGCGGTCATGACGTTCCTCGTCCTGCCGTTCGGGCCGGGCCTGTACGCGCAGGACCTGAACATCGGGCTGCTGTACCTGTTCGCCGTCGGCGGCATGACGGTGGTCGGGCTGCTGATCGCCGGCTGGTCGAGCTTCAACAAGTACTCGCTGCTGGGCGGGCTCCGGTCCGCGGCCCAGGTGGTGAGCTACGAGATCCCGCTGACGCTGTCCGTCGTCGGCCTGATCCTGCTCGCGGGCACGATGAGCCTCAACCAGATCGCCGAGAACCAGTCCGGGGGGTTCTGGAACTGGTACGTGTTCCGCCAGCCGCTCGGCGCGCTCATCTTCTTCATCGCCGCGACCGCCGAGGCCAACCGCACGCCGTTCGACCTGACCGAGGCCGACTCGGAGATCGTCGCGGGCTTCGCGACCGAGTACTCGGGCATGCGCTTCGGCTTCCTGTTCTTCGCCGAGTACGTGAACGTGTTCATCATCTCCGGGCTGCTCACGACGCTGTTCTTCGGCGCGTGGAACGCTCCGGTCCCGTTCCCGCACATCGAGCTCAGCCTCGACCCGGGCTCGCTGGGCATCATGCTGCTGATCCTGCTGGCCGTGGTGCCGCTGATCCTGACGCTCCTGTTCGCGCTGCCCTTCTGGCTGACCCAGAGCCGGATGCCCGGCTGGCAGGCGCTGATCCTCGGCTTCCTCGCGTTCAACGTCGTCGCCGTCGGCGCGGTCCTCGGCCTCGCCTACGTGGGCTTCGACTGGTTCGCCGGCCTCGTCTGGTTCATGATCAAGTCGTTCCTGTTCGTGTTCCTGTTCGTGTGGATGCGCGGCACGCTGCCGCGCGTGCGCATCGACCACCTGATGGGTTTCGCGTGGAAGTGGCTGCTGCCCGCATCGCTGCTCAACCTGTTCATCACGGCGATCGCGATCGTCGTGCTCAAGTCGACGGTCATCCCGTGAGCGTCCGATGAGCCTCATCCCGGGCCTGGGGATCGTCCGCGGCATGGGCGTGACGCTGTCCAAGTTCTTCGCGCCCAAGGCGACGATCATGTATCCGGAGCAGCCGGCGGACGTCGCGCCGAAGTACCGCGGGCGGCTGCAGCTCCTGTACGACGAGTGGGGCACGCTCAAGTGCGAGACGTGCTTCCAGTGCGCGCAGGCCTGCCCGATCGAGTGCATCGACATGGGCGGCATCGACACCAAGGGCCGCTTCCACGTGCACTGGGGCCCGCCGGAGACGTACGGCGAGCGGCGGGAGGAGTCGGCGATCCGCCGCTCCGGTCGGACGGTCGCGGATCCCGGGTTCGCCCACTTCGAGGAGATCGACCTCGCCGCGCTCGACGAGATCCTCGCGGCGCACGACTACGACCCCAAGGACACGCTCGCGATCCTCGAGGAGACGCAGGCCGAGTACGGCTACCTGCCGGTGGCCGCGCTCAAACACATCTCGCGGATGACCGGCGCGTGGTACGCGATGCTCTACGGCACCGCGTCGTACTACCGGCACCTGCGCTTCGAGCCCCCGTCGGTCACCACGGCGCCGCGCGCCGGTGAGGCGCACCGCGCCGACGAGGCGGCCTACCGGTCGGCGCTGGACGCCGCGCTCGGGGGTGCCGCGTCCGCATGACGACCTTCCTCGCGACACCCCGGGACTGGCCGCAGGTCCTGCTCGGCCGCCGGGAGGCGATCGCGGCCGACCCGTTCGACCTCGACGCCGGCGTGCGCGCCGGCGCATTCGAGGGGCTGAGGCGCGCGGTCCGCGACCTCGGCGCGACCGGCACGATCGCGCCGGTCGCGGCGTCCGGGCTGCGCGGCCGTGGCGGCGCCGGGTTCCCGACCGGCGAGAAGTGGCGCGCGGCCGCCGCGCAGCCGGCCACCCAGCGCTATGTCGTCGCCAACGGCTACGGCGCGGACCCGGCGACCCAGACGGACCAGGCGCTGCTCCTGGCGGATCCGTGGTCCGTGATCGAGGGGCTCGTGATCGCGGCGTTCGCCGTCGGCGCCACCGAGGCCATCCTCGCCGTCCGGAACGACGACCCGGCGCTCGTCACGAAGCTCGAGGGCGCCGTCCTCGCGGCCGAGGAGGCCGGCTTCGCCGGTGACGACGTGGCGGGTTCCGGCCATCGCGTGACGGTCACGGTCCGGCCGGTCCAGGGCGCCTACATGCTCGGCGAGGAGACGGTCCTGCTCAAGGCGCTCGAGGGCAAGCGCGGGCAGCCCGACCAGCGGCCGCCGTACCCCGCGGAGCGCGGCCTGTTCGACCGGCCCACCGTCGTCAACAACGTCCAGACGCTGGCCGCCGTCCCGTGGATCGCGAGCCACGGCGGCGAGGCGTTCGCCGCCATCGGCAGCAAGTCGAGCCCCGGCACCATCCTCGTCCAGCTCCGCGGCCCGGCAGGCGCCGGCATCGCCGAGGTCCCGCTGGGGACGCCCCTCCGCGACCTCGTCCAGCTGGCCGGTGGCACCGGCGGCCGCGCCGTCAAGGCGGTCCTCGTCGGCGGACCGACGGGCGGCTTCCTGCCCGGCGACCTGCTCGACACCGCGTACGAGTTCGACGCCCTGCGCGAGCAGGGTGCCCACATCGGCTCGGGCTCCGTGGTCGTCGCCGACGACCGGTCGTGCATCGTGGACCTCGCCCGCCTGCTGACCCGCTTCTCGGCGGACAACGCGTGCGGCAAGACCATCCCGTGCCGCATCGGGCTGAAGCGCCTCGACGAGATCGGCGACCGCGCGTCGTCCGGCCGCCCGAAGCCCACCGACCCCCAGCTGCTCGACGACCTAGCCCACGACGTCGCGGCGTCCGCCCTGTGCGACCATGAACGCCTCGCGACGCTCGCGTTCACGAGCGCGATGCGCCACTTCCGCCCGGAAGTCGACGACCACCTCCTCCGCTCGACCTGCCCGGCCGGCGTCTGCACGCCGATCGCCGTGGGGGCCGGCACCGCACCTGGATCCCGCTGATGGCCGACCTGATGATCCGTCCCGACGAGCTGCCCCACCGCCAGCTGGACGCGCGCCCGGACACGCCCGCCGCCTGGGACACCACCACGCCGCACGACGACAGCCTCGCCGAGCGGTTCATCACGACGCAGTCGCCGCAGCGCCCGCAGAGCACGCCGCAAATCCGCATCGAGGTCGACGGCCGCGTGGTCGAGGGCTTCGAGGGCCAGACGATCCTCGAGGTCTGCCGCGACAACGGCATCGAGATCCCGACGCTGTGCTACGAGCCCAAGCTGCCGGGCTTCGGCGCGTGCCGGATGTGCGTGGTCGAGGTGGAGGGCGAGGCAGTCCCGCCGATCTCGTGCTCGCGCAATGCCGAGGCCGGCATGGTCGTGAAGACCCAGACCGACGAGATGCGCCGGCTGCGCCGCACGAACCTCGAGCTGATCTTCAGCGACCACAACGCGTACTGCCTGCCGCCGTGCCAGAACAAGTGCCCGAGCCACATCGACATCCCGGGCTTCCTGCGGGCCAACGCCGAGGCCAACTGGCGCGAGTCCACGCGGATCTTCAAGCGGACGATCCCGTTCCCCAGCGTCCTCGGCCGCGTGTGCCCGGCGCCGTGCGAGGAGCACTGCCGGCGCGACGAGGTCGACGAGGCGATCGCGATCCGCGACAGCCACCGCTACGCCGGCGACCAGGTCCTTCGCGCGATGCTCGACGACGACGTCGACCCGCCGATCCCGTTCGAGCGCCAGGTGGCCTCGGGCCGCAAGGCCGCGGTCATCGGCTCCGGTCCGGCCGGGATGGCGGCGGCGTATTACCTCCTGCTCGCCGGCCACGACGTGACGGTCTTCGAGCGCGACCCCGCACCCGGCGGCATGCTCCGCTACGGCATCCCGCAGTACCGCCTGCCCAAGGTCGAGGTGCTCGAGGCGGAGTACGAGAGCGTCACGCGGCTCGGCGGCGAGATCCGCTGCAACGCGGGCCTCGGCCGCGACTTCAACCTCGACGACCTCCAGCTCCAGGGCTTCGACGCGGTCGTCGTCGCCATCGGCTGCTACGACACCAACAAGCTGGGCATCCCGAACGAGGACGCCGACGGCGTCATCGACGGCCTCGAGTACCTCCGCACCGCGACGCTCGGCCTGCCCTACGAGGGCCATGCGGGCAGCCGGGTCGTGGTGGTCGGCGGCGGGTTCACCTCGATGGACTGCTCCCGGACCTCGGTCCGGCAGGGCGCCAAGGAGGTCACGCTCGTCTACCGCCGCGACATGAAGGACATGCCCGCCGCGAACGAGGTCCACGAGGCGATCGAGGAAGGCGTCCAGGCGATCTTCCAGGCCGGCCCGACGCGCGTGATCGTGGACGAGAAGACGAACAAGGTGACGGGTGTCGAGTTCATCCGGATGCAGCTCGGCGAGCCCGACGCGTCCGGCCGCCGGCGCCCCGAGCCCGCTCCAGGCACGGAGTTCGTGATCGACTGCGATCGGGTCCTGCTCGCCATCGGCCAGGGCCCGGAGCTCGACTGGATCGGTCCCGGCAACGATGGCGTGACGGCGACCAAGAACCGGCGACTCCAGGCGGACGCGGTCACGTTCGAGACCGGTCGGATCGGCGTCTTCGGCACGGGCGACGTGAGGATCGGCGCCGCGACCGTCGTGCAGGCCATCGCCGAGGGCCGACGGGCCGCCTACGCGGTGGACGCGTACCTCAAGGGCAACGACCTGTCCGGGATCCGGACGCGCCAGACGCTCGCCGAGCCCCAGCCCGAGTTCCTGTCGATCGTCCCGTTCACCGGCGAGGTCAAGGAGCCGCGCTACCGGCTCAAGGCGCTCGAGGCCGAGGAGCGCAACCACAACTACATCGAGTACGAGATCCCGTACACGCGCGACGAGGCGGTCGCGGAGTCGACCCGCTGCCTCCAGTGCACCTGCGAGGCGATCGGGTTCTGCGACCTCCGGCGGCTGGGGATCGAGTACGGCACGACGCTCAAGACCCTGGAGAAGAACTTCCACCAGGGCGCGGGCTACCGGTCGGTCACGGAGAACCGGTTCACCGGCTACAACCACGACTACCTCCGCGACGACTCGCACGCGTTCATCCTCCGCGAGCCCGCCCGCTGCATCGACTGCGGCCGGTGCGCGAACGTGTGCGCCGAGGTCGTGGGCGCCGCCTGCTACGACTTCATGCGGATCGGCTTCGACACGCTCGTGACGACGCCACTCGACATGAGCCTCAACGACACGCCGTGCGTGTCCTGCGGCCGGTGTGCCGAGACGTGCCCGACCGGCGCGCTGATGCCCAAGCCGCGCGTCCTCGAGAAGTACGAGGTCGACGAGAGCCGCTGCATCCTGTGCGGGATCTGCGTCGACGCGTGCCCCTACGACGCCGTGCGCGACAGCGACCAGTTCGAGCTCGCCCACACCTCGCGCGAGGAGCCGATGCTCGACCTGCTGGCCTTGGCGTCGGTCGAGCGCGAGACCGAGATGAGCTACATCCGGAAGGAGCGCGACTGGGCGGAGCGCGCTCGCGCCGAGGGCCGGATGGTCGACCGGGCGCGGATGCTGCCGGTCCTGCCGGCGTCGATCGCGGGCAACGGGAACGGACACGGCAACGGCAACGGCAACGGCAACGGGAACGGGCACGCCGCGGGCGACAGCCTCGCGTGGATCGCGCCCACGCGCGACCGCTGACACCGTGACGAGAGGGGACGCGTGACGCTGCCGGAGACGATCCCGTTCCTCGGGTTCGGCTGGGACGACGCCCTGTTCATGCTGCTCGCCGCGATCCTCATCGGGGCCGCGCTGCTCGTCGTCGGGCTGCGCGACATCATCCGCTGCGGCCTCGCGATGATCATCTGCTTCGCGGCGCTGGCCGGGATCTACGTGATCGCCGGCGCCCCGGTCGTCGCTGCGGCCCAGGTGCTGGTCTACATCGGCGCGATCAGCGTCCTCGTGCTGTTCGCCATCATGCTCACCCAGACCAAGGCGGGACCGCGCGAGCTCGTGTTCCAGACGCAGGCCGTGCCCGCGGCCGTGCTGTCGCTGATCCTCGCGTTCGTGTTCGCGATCGTCGTCGGCTCGACGCAGTGGCCGGTCAGCACGGAACGGGTCTGGACGAACACGACCGACCTCGCGAAGAAGCTGTTCGCCGACTACACGCTCCCCTTCGAGGTGGTCAGCGTGCTGCTCCTCGCGGCCGTGATCGGCGGCGTGTTCCTCGCCAAGCGCGATCGGCGGGACACCGACTGATGCTGTCGTTCCTCGATGGCATCAGCCAGAGCCTCGACGCGTACCTCGTGCTCGCGGGCGTCCTGTTCGCGATCGGCTCGTTCGGGTTCCTGGCCCGTCGGAACGCGATCTCCATGCTGATGTCGATCGAGCTGATGCTCAACGCCGTGAACCTCGCGATCATCGCCTTCGGCGCCTTCTCGACCTCGCTCAACACTGACGCCTCGGTGATCGCGCTGATCGTCATGGCGTCGGCCGCCGCCGAGGCGACCGTGGGCCTCGCGATCGTGATCGCGATCTACCGCAACCGCCGCACGCCGCTCGTCGACGAGTACGACGCGATGCGGCAGTAGGCGGCCGACCGATGCATCTCTTCGCCACGTCCGTGTTCGCCGCCGAGGTCGCGCCGATCTCCGCTGCGGATCCCGGCGTCTACCAGCTGCTGATCCCGCTGCTCGTCGTGCTGCCGATCGCCGGCTTCGCGTTCACGGCGCTCTTCGGCCGGCGCCTCCAGCTCACCATCGGGCGCTGGGCTGCCGAGCTCGTGCCCGTGGGCCTGATCGTGGCGACGTGGCTCGTGGCGCTCGCGATCATCGTCCCGGCCCTGCAGCACGCCGAGCCGTTCGGCGAGCACGGCCTCGAGGTCAAGCTCTGGACCTGGATCCCGGCCGGCGGCTTCACCGTCGACATGGCGTTCCACGTCGACGCGCTCACGGCGGCGCTCCTCGTCGTCGTGACCACGATCGGCATGCTCGTGCACCTGTACTCGGTCGGGTACATGGCCCACGATCCAGCCACGTGGCGGTTCTTCGGCTATCTCAACCTGTTCATGTTCTCGATGCTCGTGCTGGTGCTCGCGAGCAGCTGGCTGCTCGTGTTCGCGGGCTGGGAGCTGGTCGGGCTGTCGAGCTATCTGCTCATCGGCTTCTGGTACACCCGCCGGTCGGCGGCCCTGGCCGCGAAGAAGGCGTTCATCGTCAACCGCGTCGGCGACGTCGGGTTCGCGCTCGGGATCATGGCGATCTTCGTGAACACCGGCACGATGAACATCCAGGAGAGCCTCGCGAAGCTCACCACGGTCGGCGCGTCGTTCCCGGTTCCGCTGCCGCTCGTGGCGCTGCTCGTGTTCGCGGGGGCGATGGGCAAGAGCGCCCAGTTCCCGCTGCACGTCTGGCTGCCGGACGCGATGGAGGGCCCGACCCCGGTCTCGGCCCTGATCCACGCCGCGACGATGGTGAACGCCGGCGTCTATCTCATCGCCCGCGCCAACCCGCTGTTCGCGAGCGCGCAGGAGGCGATGGTCGTCGTCGCGGCGATCGGCATCTTCACCGCGATCTTCGCGGCCTCGATCGCGTTCACCCAGACCGACATCAAGCGGGTGCTCGCGTACTCCACGCTGAGCCAGCTCGGCTACATGTTCGCGGCGCTCGGGGTCGGCGCATGGACGGCCGCGATCTTCCACCTCATGACCCACGGCTTCTTCAAGGGCCTCCTGTTCCTGGGCTCCGGATCGGTGATCCACGCGGTCCACGAGGAGCAGGACATGAACCGCATGGGCGGCCTGTGGCGGAAGATTCCGATCACCCACTGGACGATGCTGGTCGGCACGATCGCGATCGCCGGCATCCCGCCGCTCGCCGGCTTCTTCTCCAAGGACGAGATCCTGGGCGAGGCGTTCAAGTTCGCCTGGTTCGACGGCCTGGCGATGGGCTACGTCGTGTGGGGCGTCGGCCTCGTCGTCGCGATGATGACCGCGTTCTACATGTGGCGGCTCATGGGCAAGACGTTCTACGGCGAGTCCCGGGTGGACCCGCACGTGGAGCCGAAGATCCACGAGAGCCCGTGGCAGATGACGCTGCCGCTGGTCCTGCTCGCCATCCCGTCGGCGATCCTGGGCATCCTGCTCACCTGGCCGGGACCCCCGCTGGGTCCGCTGTTCGGCGTGGAGGGCACGGCCCCGCTGACGACCTGGCTGGAGCCCGTGTTCGCGACCTCCGAGGAGATCCTCGCGCGCGGGACGCACGAGTACCAGCTGTTCGGCATCGACGGCTGGCTGATCCTCGCCAGCGTCGCCGTCGCGACCATCGGCCTGGTGGTGGGCATGATCCTGTTCGGCTTCTTCCGGACCCGCGGCCGCACGTCCACGGTCCAGGCGATCACGAACGCGAACGGTGCCACCCGCTTCCTGTACCGCGCGTCGCTCAACAAGTGGTGGCTCGACGACCTCAATGACCTGCTGTTCATCCGCATCGGCGGTCGCGTCGCCGCGTTCGCGTGGTGGTTCGACCGCACGATCATCGACGGCGCCGTGAACGGCGTGGGCTTCGTGACCAGGGACGCCGGTGGCGGGCTGCGGCGGATCCAGACGGGCCGGGTGCAGAACTACGCGCTGGGCATCGCGATCGGCCTGCTGGTCATGGCCGTCTCGTTCCTGCTGATCGTGGGGCAGCCGCGATGACGGGTCTCGCGGGCCTCCCGCTCGTCTCGCTCGTCACGTTCCTGCCGCTCGTCGGCGCGATCGTGATCGCGTTCCTGCCCAACGAGCGGCCGCAGCTGGTCCGCTACGCCGCGCTTGGTGTCGCCCTGCTGGCGCTCCTGGCCAGCCTGGCGATGCTGGCCGGCTTCGATGCCACGAACACCGCCACCCAGTTTGCCGAGCGCTACGACTGGATCCCGATGTTCGGCATCCAGTATTCGGTGGGCGTGGACGGGCTGAGCCTGGCCCTCGTGGTGCTCACGACGCTCCTGACGGCGATCTCCATCCTGGCGTCGTTCGGGCCGATCCAGGTTCGGGTGAAGGAGTACATGATCTCCTTCCTCATCCTCGAGGTCGGGATGATCGGCGTATTCGTCGCCCGGGACCTGTTCCTGTTCTACATCTTCTGGGAGCTGGTCCTCGTCCCGATGTACCTGATCATCGGGATCTGGGGCGGCAAGAACCGCATCTACGCGACCATCAAGTTCGTCCTGTACACCCTCGTCGGCTCCCTGCTGATGCTGGTCGCGATCCTGGCGACGGCGTTCACGTTCTACCAGCACCAGGTGGCCGCGGGCGTGCCGACCCCGTGGCAGGGCGCGTTCGACGTCGACGTGCTGGCCGCGTTCGGGGCGCAGACGCACCTGTTCGACGGCACGTTCGGGTTCCTCGCGTTCGGCGCCTTCTTCCTCGCCTTCGCGATCAAGGTCCCGATGTTCCCGTTCCACACCTGGCTGCCCGACGCCCACGTCGAGGCGCCGACCGCAGGCTCGGTCATCCTCGCCGGGGTCCTGCTCAAGCTGGGCGGCTACGGGTTCATCCGGTTCGCGCTGCCCCTGTTCCCCGAGGCCGCCCACACGTGGGCCCCGGCGATCATCGTGCTCAGCCTCATCGGGATCATCTACGGCGCGATCGTGGCGCTGGTCCAGCCGGATCTGAAGAAGCTCGTCGCGTACTCGTCCGTCAGCCACATGGGCTTCGTGACCCTCGGCATCTTCGTGTTCCAGCAGCAGGCGCTGCAGGGCGCGATCCTCCAGATGGTCAACCACGGCCTGATCACCGGCGCCCTGTTCCTCCTCGTGGGCGTGATCTACGAGCGCACCCACGACCGCACGATCGCCAAGATGGGCGGCCTCGGCTCCAGGATGCCGATCTATGCAGCCACGTTCGGCTTCTTCATCTTCGCGTCGGTCGGGCTGCCCGGACTGTCGGGCTTCGTCGGAGAGTTCCTGACGCTGCTGGGCACGTTCGTCGCGAACCCGATCGCGGCCGCGATCGCCACCTTCGTCATGATCTTCGCCGCCGGCTACCTGCTGTGGATGTTCCAGCGGCTGGCGTTCGGCGAGCCGTCCGAGTTCTTCAAGGGGCTGGGCGACCACCTCACCGACATCAAGCCGATCGAGATGATGACGCTCGTGCCGCTCGGCGCGCTGGTCGTGGTCTTCGGCCTGTACCCGGGCCTGGTCCTCGACCTCGTCGCGGGCTCCGTGGACGCGACGCTCAAGGCGGTCCAGGTGGCCGCGCCCGTTGCCCTCGGGCTGTGGCGGTAGGAGGGCACCGGTGACCGTTTCCGACCTCACCCTCCTGGCGCCGTTCGTCGCCGCGATCCTGGTCGCGGCCGCGATCCTCGTCGTCGACTTCATCGCCCCGGGCCGCACGGTCCCGGCGCTCGTGGTCACGTTCGGCGGGCTCACGCTCGTGGGGGCCCTCATCGCGGTGACCGGGCAGCATCCGGGCACGGCGTTCCGCGGCGGCTACGTCGTCGACGAGCTCACGACGTTCCTGGACCTGCTGTTCGTCTCGATCGCGGCGCTCACGATGGCGTTCGCCCCCGACTATCTCGAGAGTCGCGGGCTGCCCGTCGCGGAGTTCGCCGCGGTCCTCGTGTTCGCCATGTCGGGCGCGATGCTCATCGCCGGGTCCGCGGACCTGCTGGTGCTGTTCCTGGGCCTCGAGCTCATGGTCCTGCCGGGCTACATGCTCGCCGGCTACCACAAGACCGACGGCTACAGCACCGAGGGCGCGATCAAGTACTTCCTGCTCGGGTCGTTCTCGAGCGCGATCTTCCTGTTCGGGCTGTCGTTCGTGTGGGGCATCACGGGGACCACGAGCATCGCCGGCGTCGCCACCTACCTCGGGGACGTGGCGAGCGGGGCGAAGGCGCTGTCGCCCGGCCTGGGACTCGGGCTCGCGTTCCTCATGACGGGCGTCGCGTTCAAGATGGCCGCGGTCCCGTTCCACTACTGGACGCCGGACGCGTACCAGGGCTCGCCGACGCCCGTGACCGGCTACCTGTCGGTCGGGCCGAAGATCGGGGCGTTCGCGCTGATCATCCGGCTGTTCGGCGAGACGCTCGGGCCGCTCGCCGCCGAGTGGAACATCGTGATCATCGTCCTCGCGGCGCTCACGATGACGCTCGGCAACCTCGTGGCGCTGACCCAGGACAACGTGAAGCGGATGCTCGCGTACTCCTCCATCGCGCACACCGGGTACATGCTCGTGGGGTTCGCGGCGTACGGCGCCGGGCAGATCCAGGGCCTCGAGGGGCTGCTCTACTACGGCGCCGCGTACACGTTCATGAACCTCGGTGCCTTCGCGGTGATCGCGGCGCTCCAGAAGAAGCTCGGCGTCACGTCCAACCTGTCCACGTTCGCCGGGCTCATCCGCCGCGAGCCCGTCCTCGCGATCCTGATGACGCTGTTCCTGCTCAGCCTCACCGGCATCCCGCCGACGGCCGGGTTCTTCGGCAAGTTCTACGTGATCCTGGCCGCGGTCCAGGCCGGTGGCTGGCTCACCGCCCTCGCGGTGCTCGCCATGCTCAACGCCGCGATGGCGGCGTTCTACTACCTCCGCGTCGTGGTCTACATGTTCATGCGCGATCCGCAGGGCGAGCACCCCTCGCTCCAGCACGGGCGGCTCGTCTGGGCCGGCCTCGCGGTGGCCACGGTGTTCACGATCGTCCTCGGCCTGTTCCCGAGCGTGCTGCTCGGGATCGTCGAGAACGCCGCAAAGGCGGTCACGCCGCTCCTGGGGTGATGCCCGCTCGCGGTGCTCGCTCGGCTGCGCGCTTGGCCGGCGTCTGGGTGCTTGCCAGCTCTTCGCCCCCGTCCTGGGCGCGCTCTCGTCCCCTCCGCAGCGCACCCTCGCCCGCTGCTCAGCGGATCCTGACTCGGCTCCCCCGCGCACCCTTGCTCGCTCCCTCGCGCTCCTGACTCCGCTGTGAGTCAAATCGGCTGCTCCCCCGCATGGCGTGGCGGACGACGTGCCACTTGTGGCGTGACGCCGTGCGTGAGCCGCCGCGATCTGACTCAGAGCCGAGTCACGGTGGACCT
>JAICUI010000049.1 GCA_025935925.1 Chloroflexota bacterium | reverse complement strand
GGCCGCGCGGGGCGCGACGCGACCTGCAGGCGATCCACGTGGTCGTGGGCGACGCGCTCGCCGCAGGGCCGTCGAACCACGCCGAGTAGAAGGAGCACGACCATGTCCACGCGCACCGAAACGCCAGGCGGCAATACGAGTGCGGAACCCGTCTCCGCGGCCGCGCCCGGGGCGCGATCCCGTCGGGCGGTGCTCGCCGGCGCCCTCGGCGGCGCCGCGGCGTGGGCCCTCGCCTCGGTCGACCGCCCGGCCCTCGTGAGCGCCGCGAGCGACGGCGATGCCTTCATCCTCGGGTCGTCGGCGAACCAGACGAACCAGACGACCTTCATCCAGTCGACGGTGAAGGACCTCACCGTGTTCAAGGGCTTCGGCGGCAACAGCGACGGCGGCGGCGTCGTCATCGAGGGCGAGGCGAGCGCGGTCCACGGCGTCGGCGTCCACGGCGTCTCGAGCCAGTATCGCGGCGTCGTCGGGACGAGCACCTCCGGCCGCGGCGTGCACGGCGAGAGCACCTCGGGATGGGGCGTGTACGGCCGGAGCGACGAGGCCCATGGGATGCACGGCGTGGGCGCCGTCGGCGTCTACGGTGAGAGCAGCAGCGCATTCGGGACCGCGGGGCGCGGCGTCTACGGCATCGCCACGAGCGGGGTCGGCATCGGCGGCGTCAGCCGGGGGGCCGGCGGCGCCGGCGCATACGGTCATTCGCAGGCCGACGGGACCGGCATGATCGGCTACAGCGGCCCCGCGGGCAGCAACCTCCCGGCCCCGCGCGCCAAGACGGGCGTCTACGCCGTCGCGACCCAGGACGCGGACAGCCGCGGCGTCGTCGGCCAGACGACGGCGGGGCAGGGCATCCGCGGCGAGGCCTCGAGCGGGGTCGGCCTGTACGGGACGGCGTCCTCCGGCTACGCCCTGCGGACGAGCGGCCGCGTCAGGGTCGACAAGGTGAGCGGCGTCGCGACCATCGCCGCCGGCAGGACGTCGGTCACGGTCAGCCCGGGCGTCGATGTCACGTCGAGCGCCTTCGTCCTCCTCACGCCCCGGACCAACATCGCGGGGCGTGCGCTGTGGTTCTCGACCAGCGCCACCGCCAACACGATCACGATCCGGATGAGCACCAAGCGATCGAGCTCGACCAGCGTCGCCTGGCTCCTGCTCGGCTGAACGGGGAGCCTTCGATGCACCGATCCGCGACCCTGCTCCTCGCCTCCGCCCTGCTCGCCGCGGCGTGCACCGGCGCCCCCGCCGCGCCCGCCACCGGCGACGGCGACCTCGGCGGCGACCCCGACGTCACGCTGCCCCCGATCGGCGTCGACGCGACGCCCGGCACCGGCACGCTGCCCTCGTCGGACGCCCTCGTGCGCGTCGTCAACCTGTACAACGAGGGTGGCCAGCAGACCCTCGACGTGTACGGGCTGGGCGGCAGCGAGCTCGACAGCAGCGAGATCCGCGTCGCGAGCGTCGACTATGGCGGCGTGACCGACTGGTTCGACCCGGGGTACGTGGAAGGCTCCGGCGGTGACCGGACCAGCAGCATCGCCGTCCACAAGGGCGGGGACCCGAAGCAGCTCGCCGGGATGAGCGACGCGACCATCGTGCCCGGCGTCCGGATGACCGTCATCGTCCGCCCGCCCGACACGTTCGGCGTGAGCCTCCGCGGCGCGTACGACTCGCGTCCGGAGACCGGCCGCGCGGACGTCCCGGCGCCGATCGCCGACAAGGGCGTGCTCGTCACGGGTCTCGACGGCATGCCGGGCGGGGCCTCGGGCGACGCGACGTACTACGCGAGCGTCGGCGACTTCTGCCTGCCCGGCCGGTTCGCCGACCCGGAGATCGAGAAGATCCTCGGCCATCCCGCGCCCCAGCCCGTCGGCAACGACCTCGTCGTGCCGCCCGGGTCGCACACGCTCACGATCCACCGTGCGAGCGGCGATCCCGGCGACATCCCCACGTGCAAGGACGATCCTGTCGCGAGCGTGCCGCTGGACATCGCGGCGAACGGCCGCAGCTACGTGTTCCTGTACCAGGCGCCGGGCGACACCAAGGTCCAGGTGCTCGTGGTGCCGTTCGAGCCGTAGGCCTCGACAAGCAGCCGGCGGGCGCCGGACTGGCGCCCGCCGAACCGCGACTCGCCTACTTGCCGCCCTTGTTGGTCGTCAGCGTCACGGTCGCCGTGTGCTGGAGCGACCCGCTGGTCCCGGTGATGGTCAGCGTGGACGACCCGCGCACGCCGCCGGCGGTCTGCACCGTCAGCGTCGACGACGTCCCGGTCGCCGGGTTCGCGGACCACGACGCGGTCGCGCCGGCCGGCAGGCCGCTCACCGACAGCGTCACGGCTCCGGTGAACCCGTTGACCCGGTTGATCGAGATCGCATAGGTCGTGCTCGACCCGGCGCGGATCGACCGGCTCGTCGGGCTCGACGAGAGCGAGAAGTCAGCGACGGGGGCGGGTGTCACGGTCACGCTCGCCGTGCCGTCGACGCCGCCGCTCGACGCCGTCACCGTGAACGGCCCGCCGGCGGTGCTGCCCGCGGTGAACACGCCGGCCGCATCGATCGTGCCGCCGCCGCTCACGGTCCAGGCGAACGCCGGCTGCGGGCTCATCGGCTGGCCGTACTGGTCCTTCGCGCTCGCGCTGAACGCCTGCGTGCGGCCGGTCTGCACGGACGCGCTCGCGGGCGACACGGCGATCGACGTGAGCACCGGCGGCTGCGAGGGCGACGAGCAGTTGGGGAACGTGAACGAGGTGATCCAGGTGCTCCAGTTGAAGGCACCGGTCGTCTTCTCGTACTCGTTCGTGTACCAGAACGTGCAGTCGTCGACGGGGTCGACGGACATCGCGCTGTAGTCGCCCCAGCGTGAGAGCGAGCTGCAGACGAGGATGTTGGGGCACTTCTGGGACCCGCCGCCGGCCTTGACGACCGTCTCGGCCGACAGCGTGCCCGCGGGATCGGCCGGCGTCCGGCCGGCCCAGGCGACGTACGGCGTCACGGTCGAGCTCGACCCGCTGTAGCCGAGCGCGATGTCGCCGGCGCCGTCCATGGCGATGCTGCCCATCCAGCGGTACGTCGCGTCCGGCGCGTACGTGCCCTGCTGGAACACGGTGGGCGTCCCGTTCGGGTCGCGGATCTCGTACCACCGGATCCCGACCGAGGTGCCGGCGGTGACGGCGTGGTTGACGACGAGCGCCTCGTGGTCGCCGAAGTTGCGATAGGCGAGCCGGTACATCAGCCGGTCGGCGAGCGAGTCGAGCTTCTGGGTGGTGTTCGGCTGCGGGATGCACGTGCCGCCGCCGCTGCACGCCGCGCTGAACGACTGCACGGGGATCGCCGTGGGCCCGGCGAAGCTCGAGCTCGCGGGCGTCGTCCAGTCGACGTGGAACTGCCACCGGTTGAGGACGTTCGCGCCGAAGTTGAGGAACGGGTTCGGGGCGCCGGCCGGCGGCAGCGCGGACCCGTCGAGGTCGGACGGCAGGAGCCCGCCGTACGCCGTGCTGAGCTGGAAGCACTGCTGCGTCGCGGTCGTGTCGCCGACGAGCATCTTCGACCGGTCGAGCGCGCAGACCTTGCTGCCCGCGAACGTCTTGCCGTTGGTGAAGATGTTGTAGCTGACGTAGTAGCCGTCGGGCCACACGCCGACCTTCGGGTAGTCGTTGAAGGCCGACGTCCCGTACGAGAAGGCGTAACGGTAGTAGCTGCCCGTGGCGTCGGGCGACGTGGAGACCGCGACGCACTGCAGGTACGGCGTCGTGCTCACGGAGAACTGCGTCAGGATCCAGCGCTGGGCGAGCTGGTCGTACTGGACGATCGGGTCGCCGTCGTTGTTCGTCTGGCAGCCGCCGCCGAAGCCCGACCAGATGGAGTTGCCGGGCTTCGGGAAGCCCGCGGCGATGGCCCCGGTCGACTTGTCGAACACGGCGAACGCGGTGTTGACCCACTGGACGTACTGCGTCGCGCCCACCGCCCCGTTCGTGTCGGGCGGCGCGTACTGGTCGGAGAAGCCGTAGTCGCCCTGGCCGACGCCGGCGAAGCCGAGGCCCGAGGTCGCCGGAGCGGCCGCGGCGGCGCTGCCCTGGAGCGCGCCGTCCGGCTGCTTCAGCGCGTTCCCCATGTTCGGGAGGACGCGGAGCGGCTTCTCCTTGTGCTCCTTCTCGTCGGGCGCATCCGGGGCCACCCCGGTCAGGTCACGGACCGGTTCCGAGACGTCGGCCTGCACGGCACCCGAGACCTCGACCGGGCTGACCGCCGGCTGCTTTGCCAGGGACGGCTGGGCGGCGACGAGCGACGCGAGCAGCGCCACCGTTCCGGCCGCAGCCGCGAGCCTCGCCCGAAGCGCAGAATCCTGCCAACCCGCCACGTGTGCCTCCTCGAACGCAAGTGCCGGGTGCTGGGGCCGCCCGCGGATGTGCTTGTATCCCCGCGGGGGCAGGGTGTCAACACCGTCGTTCCGCGGAACGCTGCCCGCGCCCGTCAGCGGGGCGGCAGCGCCTCCAGCCAGCCCGCGACCTCGTCGATCACCGCCACGTCGACGTGCTGGTCGGGCGCCATCGAATGCTGCGGGGTCGACGGCCCGTGGCCGTGGAAGAAGAGATGGTCGAGGTCGGGAAAGACGCGGATCGTCGTCCCGGCATGGGATCCGAGCGCCGCCTGCCAGCGTGACAGGTCGTCCTCGACGGTCGCCTGGTAGTCGCGCCCGCCCTGGATCACGAGGATCGGGAGGTCGAGCGCGGCCGCGGCGGCCGGCGCGTCCCAGTCGCGGATGTCGAGCCAGTACGAGCCGGGCGTCCCGAGCGGGAGCTCCGTCACGGGCGTATCCGCCGCGAGGTCCGCGCGGTCGACCCGCTCGGCCTGCCGGGTCAGGGCCTCGATGCCTGCCTCGGCCGCGGCGGCCGTCGACGGGTCGAGCGAGGCGATGTGGCGGACCTGGCGGACGATGACCCAGTGGAGCGGCGCCGCGCCGCCGGCGAGGATCACGAGACCCGCGAGGTCGCCCGCGGCGGCGGCGATCCGCGGTGCGACGGTGCCGCCGAGACTGTGCCCGGCGGCGGCGATCCGACGCCGGTCGACCGACGGGTGCGCGCGCAGCCGCTCGATCGCGGCGAGCGCCTGTGGCTGGTACTCGTCGGTCATCGTGAAGGCCGGGTTCGCCCGGGCAGCCGCGGCGTTCGCGTGCGTCACCTTGTCGAACCGCAGGACGACGACGCCGCGGCTCGCGAGTCCCCAGGCGAGGTCCCGGAACGGCTTGTTCGGGCCGACCGTCTCGTCGCGATCGAGCGGTCCGGACCCGGGCAGGAGCACCACGGCCGGTGCATCGTCGGCGCCGCGCGGGACGCTGAGCGTGGCGGGCACCTCGAGCCCGTCGGGTCCGATCGTCAGCTCCTCCTCGTCGAACCGCGACGGATCGGCGTACTCCGGCGGGTTCCACGTCGGGACCGGCGCCATCGCCTCGGGCGGCGCGAGCTGGAGCCCGTTCAGGTCGCCTGACGCGCCGATGCCGACGACGAACGTCAGCCCGCCGCGATCCGCCGTGAGCGGCACCTTCACGACGGAGGCGCCCTGGGCCGACTCGACGACGGGCTCGCCGACCGCCGTGACCTCGCCGATCTGCCCGATGGCGGCCGACCACGCGCCGGCGAGCGCCTCGGCGTTGACGAGCGGGAGGAGCGGCGCCGCGAACCGGGCCCGGATCTCGTCGAACCGGCCGGCACGCGCGAGCTCGAGGACGGCGAGGGCGGCGGCGGCGGGATCCGTCGCGTTGGACGACATGGCCCCAGCCTACGCCGGTTCTTCACCGCCCTCGGCGGACGCGCGTGGTTGCCCGATCGTGCGCGGCCCGCTGCCCGCGCGGGCACGCGATGCCGCCGTATCGTCCGCGGGGGGAGGCTGAGGTCGGCCGGCGATGGTCCGATGCGGGGCTGGAGGTGGACGTGACCGAGCGGCGCGACGCGCAGCGGCTCGGCGCGCGGCTCACCGGCCCGCCGGGGACGCGCCACGACACGCCCGCCGCGGCGTCCCACCGGCTCCTCGACCTCCAGGCGGTGGCGGGGAACCAGGCGGTTGTCGGGCTGCTCGCGCCCCGTGCGCTGCAACGGCAGAGCCACCAGGCTGCGGGCGCCGGGACGGCTGGGGACGCGCCGTCCACCGGAGCCCAAGGGGCGGCACCCGAGCCCGAGGGCGCAGCGCCCGCATGGGAGCGCTGGCAGGCGAGCGTCACCCGGCCGCTGGGCGAGGTCCTGCGGTCACTGCGGCCGAATCACCCGAACTTCCGTCGCGCCCTCGAGCGTCTCAACGAGATCCAGATTGCCATCGACGCGAGCGACATGCTTCGCGACCCGCGAACACGCGAGCGGGCCGCCATCACGCTCGAGTCGGTGCTCGCGCTCAAACAGGCGGTCGAGCGGCGGACCGGCCGGGCCGACCGGTACGACCCGGAGTTCATGATCAACGCCGCCCACGATCGCGCCACGCAGGTCGTCGAGCTCGCCTACGCGCGCGATCCCCACTGGGCCGGGCGCGAGGCATGGGACGAGCAGGTGCGGATCCCGCTCGAGGAGGCGCGAGCGCGGGTGCCGCGACAGGACGGCGAAGGTGACATCGACCTGGAGGAAGCAAGCCTGTTCGTCCAGGACGCCGAGGACGCGTCGTCGCGGCTGATCGGCACGGTGCCGTCAGGAGACGCAAGGCTCGTGGCGGGCCAGACGTTCCGGGCGGTCCTCGGAGCCCTTGCCGCGATCCAGGGCACGGGCGACGGTCATGTCGGCCACGACGACATCGTGCGGCTCGCGGGTCTCGCGTACGACGACGCGGTTCGAATGGACAGCTGGGCGTCGGCCGACGCCGCACGAGCCACCCGCGGCACGCCGGCTGCGGGCACGTCCGCCGACAGGGCCGCCGCCTCGGGAGCCGCGCCCGCGTCCTGACGCGCTGCGACTGCGACCGGCGCCGGGTTCCCAGCCCGTGCCGGTCGCACCCGCGGGCGTCCTGGCTCAGTCGATCAGCTCGCGTACCTCGATCGCGCCGAACCTCGCGACGGGATGGGCCTTCGCGATGTCGACGGCGTCCTCGACGCGGTCGCAGTCGATGAGGTCGAAGCCTGCGATGGACTCGGCCGTCGTGGCGAACGGGCCGTCTGTCGCGGCGACCTTGCCGTCGCGGACCCGAACGGTCACGGCCGTTCGCGGTGCACGGAGCGGGCCGCCATCGCGGCGGGACGCGCCGGCGCGCTCGACCCAGGCGTCGATCTCGTCGGCGCCCTCATCGGGCGTGATCTTCGGATCGACGCAGATCAGGAGCAGGAACTTCTTCATGGCAGCGCCTCAGGGTGGATGGTTGACACCCGGGCGACGAGCGGCCGCGCGACGATTCGACAAATCGACACGCAGGCACGCCGCGACGCTGCAGTCGGGAAGGGGAAGTGGAGCGGGAGACGGGATTCGAACCCGCGACATTCTGCTTGGGAAGCAGACACTCTGCCAGCTGAGTTACTCCCGCTCGGGAGATCGCCAGTGTAGCGAGCGCCTCCCCGGTGCGCTACGGCTCACACGTCGTGCAGCTGGTCCAGGTGGACCCGGCAGGACCGGCTGCGTGCACACCGGTGACGGTTCGACGGCGCTCAGCGCGTTGCCTTCAGCCGCCGCTCGATCTCGTCGGCGATGACGCGCGCCTGGTTGTGCTCGCGGTCGCGAGCGCCGTAGACGAGGGTCAGCGGCCCACGTCGAGCGGCGTCTGCGAGCTCGTCCAACTTCTCGGCCTGTCCGGGTTCGGCGAGCTCCAGGTGGTACCGCGCCTGGAACTCCTCCCAGCGCCGTGGGTCATGCCCGAACCATTGTCGTAGCCGCGCGCTCGGACCGAGGTCCCGCTCCCATGCGTCGAGCCGAAGGTGCTCCTTGGTCCTCCCACGCGGCCAGACGCGGTCGACGAGGACGCGGCGCCCGTCATCGGGACCCGGTTCGTCGTAGGCACGTTGGAGGCGGACGTTGAACGCAGTCATGGCGATCTGGCTTCGTGCATTTCTCGCGGGTCGATCCTTCAGGAGGGAGCGATGAACCGGTACCCAACGCCGCGTTCCGTCTGGATGTACCGCGGAGACTCCGATGAGTCTCCGAGCTTCTCCCTGAGCCGCAGGATGTAGACGCGGATGTAGTCGACCTCGTCCACGTACTCGCGTCCCCATACCCTCGCCAGCAATGTTCCGTGCTCGAGGACGTGGCCGGCGTTCCGGATGAGGTGATAGAGAACCTTGTACTCGGTCGGTGTCAGGTCGAGTCGTCGGCCGCCGAGCCGCGCTTCCTGTTCCGCAAAATCGACTTCAAGCTCCCCGGACTTGAACGATGGCATCCGACTCGCTGGAGCCGGCATCTCCAGACGCCGAAGGACAGCCTTGACCCTCGCCATCAGCTCGAGATGGTTGAACGGCTTGGTGACGTAGTCGTCAGCACCAAGCTCGAGGCCCTTGACCTTGTCCATCGCGTCGTCGCGTGCCGTGAGCATGACGACGGGGACATCCGAGAACGCCCGCAGCTGGCGCAGGACCTCATAGCCGTCGATGGTGGGGAGGCCGACATCGAGCAGGACGATGTCCGGACGCTCGTTCTCCACGGCGTCCAGCGCGGCCTCGCCCTCGCCAACGCCAAGGACGTCGACGTCGCGCCACTGCAGCATGAAGCCAAGACGGACCGACTCGACGACATCGGGTTCGTCATCCACCACGAGGATCCGCATCACGATCCCCGAGGCGGCCCGGCCGCCGGAACGACCAGGGTGAACGTGCTTCCGCGACCCGGCCGGCTCCGCACCTCGATCGAGCCGCCATGCGCCTGGGCGATGGCGAGAGCCCTCGGGAGTCCGAGGCCGACGCTCTGCTGGGCACGCTCCGGGTCATGGCGACCGACGAAGAATCGCTCGAAGAGATGCTTCTGGTCGGCAACCGGGATGCCCGGACCGTCGTCGGTCACCGACCAACGGACCATATCGCCGCTCGAGCGTCTCACCCGCACCGTGAGATGTCCTCCGTCGGGCGCGTAGTGGTGGGCATTGGCGACGAGATTGAGCAACGCCCGATCGAGGCGTGGACGGTCGCCGACCACGCGGATCGCAGGACCGCGCGGGACGCGGAGCTCGACGGTCTGTCCTCGGCCGTCAGCAAGCGGCCTGATCGTCGACACGGCCGACTCAGCGAGCTCGGCAGCGTCGAACTGCCGGAGCTGGAGCCCGATGGTGCCGGCTCGATAGCGCGCCAGGTCGAGCACCTCGCCGATGAGGTGCTGCATCCGTTCGGCGTTCCGCTCCATGGTCTCGAGCATCGTGTGGCGCTGCTCGGGTGTCGGGTCGGACGCAGGGTCGAGGAGTAGACCGGACAGGGTGCGAATCACCGTGATTGGCGTTCGCAGCTCGTGCGCGATGATCGATAGCAGGTCGGTGCGCATCCGCTCCAGCTCGCGCATGGGGCCTGCGGCGTTCGTCCATGTCCCGTGTTCGACCAGGCGCCGGCCAAGACTCGAGAGCACGTACTCTCGAGGCGGTCCACCTCGGGCGATACGAACGAGTCCCATCGAATCGAGCTCGACCAGCAGATCCTCGACGACGCCCGGCCGCATGTCGGCCCCGCTCTCCGAGAAGCGATCGGCGAGCTCGGTGGCCGTCGCTCCGTTCCGGACGAGTGCCAACGCAGCGACAGCCAGTGGGGAGGTCCCGGTGCCGGGCGTCGTCATGTAGCCGAGCATACGATTCGCTACTCGACCGACAGGACCGTGACAACCCGCGGTCCTGCCGGCGCCGTGACTTGGACGCGGTCGCCGGCGACGCAGCCGATCAGGGCAGCCCCCAGGGGCGAGTCAGCCGAGATCCAGCCTTGGACGGGGTCCCCATCGCCCGGGAACACCAGGTCGTAGGTGACCGAGTGGCCCTCATCCTCGAGGAGCGTCACTCGCCGGCCGATGACCGCCCGCTCCGGCTCGTGGACCCGATCGGCGGCATCGAGCACCGCCGACAGGACGTCGAAGCGACGCGCAGCCTTGAAGGCGGGGACTCGGACGAAGTCGCTGTCCGGGTCGCCCTCGGCCAGCATGGCGATGTCCAGCCTGAGCTGGCCCAGCTCGTCGACGAGCGAGAGCCATGCATCGGCAGTCATCGGCCATCGCTGGCTTGCTGAAGCCTGTCGGATCGCCGGCCCATTCATCGTCAACGTTCTCCCTTGTCGTTCGTCCACGTACCGGGCCGTCGCGCAACGCAGCCGTTGCATCGGGAAAGGCGTACGCCCGGCGATCCGGGCGCACCGCCACTGACGGATCGCCGTTCCCGGTGGTGGCATCCCGAAGGTACCGACGAGGCCTGAAGGCCCGCGGCAACTCGCATGAACAGCGCGTGAACGAGGCGATCCGGTACCGAGGCGGCGCGGCCGTAGGCGCGCTACCGCCTCGAGAGCGCAAGATCCCGGGGCACCTTGGCCATGCGCCACGGTGGCTCCGGATCGGCGACGTCGCGGCAATGGCGGACCCGTACGCCGCCTTGCACCGGATCCGGACACGTGCACGCTCGGCCCGCCAGGCATCCGGCGCAGCAGAAGGGCAGCTCGGCGTCGAACGTCGGCGTCCCGGTGATCCGCACGTCGCAGGTCGCGCACGACAACGTCAGCTCGGCTGGGGGGTACATGGCGGCTCCTCGCACTAGTGCCGCGGTACCGCTCGCAAGCCCAAGACCCTGCGGGTACCACTCCCGAGACCGTAGATGACGCGACCGAACCGACCGGGAAACGGGCGTGAACGGTTGATGAACATCGGGTCCCTCCCGTGACGCGATCCCGGCGTCGACGCAGGCGGTCAGCTCACGCGGCTTGTTCATGCCGCGTTCATCTCGTTTCGGCTGCTTCGTCAAGCCCGTCCCCGAACCTTGAGCAGGCCGGCCAGACGAGGCCGGCGGAGGAAGACCCATGAACAGGATCCTGGTTGCGTACGACGGCAGCGAGCCGGCGAATCGCGCCCTCGAGCGAGCCGCCGAGCTCGCGATCATGTTCAAGGCCGAGCTGGGCGTGGTGAGCGTCACGCCCTGCTGGCGGAGCCGCCCTGAGGCCGACCTCTGGGGCGACGCCGAAGCCCGTGCGACGGCACTCCAGTCGGCCCGCGAGTGGCTGAACCAGCGCGGCCTCTCGGCCACCCTGGTGTCCGTGGCCGGCGATCCCGGCAAGTCGATCGAGAAGGTCGCCGAGGCGGGCGACTTCGACACCATCGTCGTCGGCACGCGAGACGTTGGCCCCGTGGATCGCTTCATGCAAGGCAGCGTGTCCGAATTCCTCGCCGCGAATGCAAAGGGGACGGTCGTCATTGCCCGCTGACGGCCGGATCCGAACCCTTGGGCTGGCCTCGCCGAGGTCGGCCACCTCCCTGCTCCACCTGAAGGAGATCCTGCCGTGCCCCGCCGACCCCAACGCGCTCGAATCGTGGATCACCTCGTCTCGCCGGTGCGCGCGAGGGTGAAGCGGACCATCCCGCAGCTCCGCCGAAGGTTCCCTCCCCAGCAGCCCCGATGGTCGCTGGCTCGCTTGGTCGGCAAGCGGCGCGGCCCCGCCTATCCGCGACCTGGAGACACGAGGTGATGCGAGTCATCGTCGCCGTCGACGGCTCGGGCCCCGCCGCCGATGCGGTGGCACTGGTCAATGCGATCGCGTGGCCCAACGACGCCATGTTGCGAGTCATCGGCGTGATCGAACCGACATTGCCGATGGTCGGGCTGTTCGATACCGGCGGCGTGCTGTCGCCGGAGGTCGAAGAGTCGGTCACGGCGTACATGCACGACACGGTCCGGGGTGCCGTTGATCGCCTGCGAGACCCGGGTCGATATGTCGAGGGTGCGGTCCTGCGCGGCCGCGCCGCCACCACCATCGCGGACGACGCCCGCGACTTCGGCGCCGACCTGCTCGTCGTCGGCTCGCGCGGCCACGGCAGGATCGAATCGCTGCTTCTCGGATCGGTCTCCGGTGAGGTCGTGGACCACGCGCCATGCCCGGTCCTCGTTGCCCGGACCACCAAGCTGGACCGTGTCGTCTTCGCGACCGATGGATCCCCCTCGGCCCGGGCGGCGGAACGCGTCCTCGCCGGGTGGCCCATCTTCGCGCGGCTCCCGATCCGCGTCCTGAGCGTCCTGGACGTCGTGCGTCCATGGACGACGGACCTCCTGCCGACGATGTCCGGACTCGTGCTCGACGCATATTCGGCGGATGCGCGCGAGGCGGCAGAGCACGAGCGGATTGCGTCCGACACCGCCGCCCGGCTGCGCGACAGCGATCGCGCAGCCGACTGGGAGGTCCGCGCCGGCGATCCCGCCGCGGAGATCATCGCGGTCGCCCAGGACCAGCGCGCCGAGCTCGCCGTGCTGGGCTCCCGGGGTCACACCGGCCTGGCCCGCATCCTGCTCGGCAGCGTCGCCCGGAATGTCCTCGCGGGCAGCACGTCGTCCGTCCTCATCGTTCGCGACGGAACGGTGGCACCCGATGATCAAGGCTGATGGGGTGGAACGCCACGCAGCGTCGGCACCGGGACGGAGATGATCGTCAGCCGAAGACGGGCCAGGATCAGGCCGAGGCGGGACGCAGGTGCGACACGTACGCACCGACCGGTTGCCGGAACCCGACCGCGAGGCGGTTCCAGCCGTTGATCGCGACGATCGCGAGCGTCAGCGCCACCTGCTCCGCCGGCTGGAATTGCCGGGCGAGCTCCTCGTACACGTCGTCGGGGGCCCCGGTCTCGGGCAGGAGGGTCAGCGCCTCGGTCCAGGCGAGTGCCGCCCGCTCGCGCGCAGAGAACACCGGCGCTTCGCGCCAGACCGCGACGAGGTGGAGGCGCTGGTCCTCCTCGCCCCTCGCGTGGGCGTCCTTCGTGTGCATGTCGACGCAGTACGCGCAGCCGTTGATCTGCGAGGCGCGCAGCTTGATCAGCTCACGCAGCTTCGGATCGAGCGTGCTCGCCTCCACGACACGCTCGAGTTCGCCCATAGCCTTCGATGCCTCGGGCAGCTCGTCTCGGTAGTCGAGTCTCACGTCGTGATCCCTTTCAGTAGCCGGTGAATGCCTCGGTGCGGATGTCGTCCTCGTCGACCCCGGCGTCGACCAGCATCGTCCGGAGACCGCTGACCATCCCTGGCGGGCCCGTCAGGTAGTAGATGGAGCCGGACAGCCCATCGAGGTGGCGCTGGAGCATCGAGGCATCGATGTGGCCGGTCTCGCCCTCCCAAGGCTCGGCGCTGTCCGGCCGCGACATCGTCGGAACAACGGTGAGGTTCGGGTCCTGACTCGCCAACGCGCGGATCTCGTCGAGATACGCCGCGTCGGTTGGCCGGCGGTTGGCGTAGAAGACGATCACCGGATACGGCAGGCCACCGCCGTGGATCGCCTCGAGGAGGATGCTCCGGAACGGGGTGATACCGATGCCTCCGGTGAGCACGACGGCAGGTCGATGTGCGTGGTGGAGGCGAAGGTCCCCGAACGGACCCTCGATCCTGACGGCGGTGCCGAGCGGCATCGTCTGAAGGACACGTTTGAAGGCGGTGTCGCGGAGGCGCGTCGTGATCGCGATCACCGGCTCGCTGGGCGCGCTCGAGACGGAGAACCCGCGGGTATTGCCTTCCGCATCAGTCTCCGGCGGATCGAGCAACGTGATGTCGATGAACTGGCCGGGCCGGTAGGTCCAGTCGGCAGGCTTGGCGAACCGGAACGCCATCGTGCGCTCGGCCACGAGCTCGCGGTCCACGAGCGCCGCTTCGAAGATCGGCCAGGCCGCGGCGGCCGTCATTCGTCCCACCGCCCGTCGAGGTAGGCGCTGACGCTGATCGCCGCTCCCGCGAACAGTCGCGAGATGGGACACAGCGCTTCGGCCTCATGGACGATCGCTCGGAACGCCTCACCATCGAGCGCGGCAATCTGCCCGATGACCTGCAACGCTGACGACACGATGGTCGGACGACCATCGACGTCGGCCAGCGAGACGGTCGCGGTGACCTCGAGTCGCTGGGGCGTGATGTTGTGTTCGCCGAGCCGAAGGGCCAGCGCCATCGCAAAGCAAGCGGCGTGGGCCGCCGCTGCGAGCTCTTCGGGGCTCGTCATCCCGTCGGGCCGCTGGGTCCGAGCCGCCCACGTCACCGGCAGGTCGAGGGCGCAACTGCCGGTCGTGACCGTGCCCCGGCCCGTCTGCAGCGGTCCGGTCCAGACCGTCCGCGCCGATCGCACGGCGATGGATGTTCCTTGCGCAATCGCCATGTCGTGGCTCCCTGGGACCTCGATGCTCGTCATCGAGCGTTCGAGGTCAACGTAGGGCGGCGCGGTGAAGGAGCCCGCTGACGAGCGTGAATGAGCGATGAACAGGCCGGGCGGCCCCGCGGACCGTACGATCAGGGCGTGCCCCGGACAACGACCGCTCGGCGCGACGACGCCCGGGTGACGGTCGCGCACGCCGGCGCTCCGGGGGAGGAGCCCCGACCCGCGATCCGCCTGCGCGGCAGCCTCGCCCCGCTCGGCTATCGCAACTTCGCGCTCTACTGGGTCGGCTTCCTCGCGTCGAACACCGGCAAGAACATCGAGCTCGTGGGGTCGGTCTGGCTGGTGTCCGAGCTGACCCAATCGGCGCTGATGCTCGGGCTCCTGGGCCTCGCGCGATCGCTGCCACAGCTCGTTCTCTCGCCCGTCGCGGGCGTGATCGCGGATCGCGTCGACCAGCGGCGGCTGCTGTTCCTGACGCAGGCGCTCGCGATGGCGGCGTCGACGCTCGTGTGGATCCTCGTCGTCACGGGACGCGTCGAGGTCTGGCAGGTGTACGTCGAGGTCGTCGCGCAGTCGGCGATCCAGGCGTTCGACGCCGCGGACCGCCAGGCGCTGTGGCCGCGGCTCGTGCCCCGCTCGCTCCTGCCCGATGCCGTGACGCTGTCGGTCACCGGCGCCCGCTCGGCCGCGTTCATCGGGCCCGTGATCGGCGGGGTCGCGATCGCCACCCTCGGCGTCGCGGCGCCGTTCGGACTCAACGCGCTGACGTTCCTCGCGCTCATGGCGGGGGTCGTGCTCATGCGGAACGTGCCGGACGCACCCCGGGGGATCGCAGCCTCGTTCAGGAACGAGCTGATGGAAGGGCTGCACTACATCCGCCGCACGCCGCTCCTCCGCGGGCTGATGCGGCTGGAGGTCGTCAGCAACATCTTCGCGATCAACACGGTGATCATCACGATCGTCGGCCGCCAGGTGCTCGACGTCGGGCCGGAGGGTCTCGGTGGGCTGCTGGCCGCGGACGCCCTCGGCTCGATCATCGGCGTCGCGGGCGTCCTCGTCGTCGGGCAACCGACACGCCAGGGCCGGTTCTCGGTGCTCTGCACGCTCGGCTATTGCGGTGTGATGGTGGTGTTCGCCTTGTCGCCGTGGTACGCCATGTCCTTCGTCGCCCTGGCCACGAGCGGCGTCATGGACGTCCTCACGGCCGTCACGCGCAACACGATCATGCAGCTGTCCGCGCCGGGACACCTGCGCGGGAGGCTCATGGCCAACATGCGGGTGATCACGGGCGGCATCGGACCGCTCGCCGAGACGCAGAGCGGCTTCAGCGCGAGCCTCCTCGGCGGCCCGCTGGCGCTCGGTGTTGCGGCGTTCGCGCTCGCGCTGGCGGCGGGCTGGACCGCGCGATCGAGCCCCGCGTTCTGGACGTTCTCGCGCGACGAACCCGCCCCGGAGCCCAGCTCGTAGCGCGATCCGGAAGGAGTGCGATGCACCTCGCCAGGCGCATGACCGACATCGGGACGGAGTCCGCGTTCGAAGCGGCGGCGCGGGCGCGCGAGCTCGAGGCGACCGGCCGCAGCGTGATCCACCTCGAGATCGGCGAACCCGACTTCGACACGCCTGCGAACGTCCGCCAGGCCGCGAAGGCCGCCATCGACGCCGGCCGCACCCACTACCCGCCCTATGCCGGGATCCCCGATCTGCGCGCCGCGATTGCGGCCGACACGGCGGTTCGCCGCGGCTTCACGCCCGACCCGGACGACGTGTTCGTGACCGTCGGCGGCAAGGGTGTCATGACCTACGCGATCCTGGCGCTCGTCGACCCCGGCGACGAGGTCATCGTGCCGGACCCCGGCTTCCCGATCTACGAGTCGCTGACCCGGTTCGTCGGCGGCACGCCCGTCCCGATCCCGATCCGCCAGGAGCACGACTTCCGGCTCGACCCCGACGAGCTCGCGTCGCTGGTCACGCCGCGGACGAAGCTGATCGTGATCAACTCGCCGGCCAACCCGACGGGCGGCGTGCTCACGATCGACGACCTCCGGCGCATCGCCCAGATCGCGATCGAGCGCGACGTCGTCGTCCTGTCCGACGAGATCTACTCGCGGATCCTGTACGACGGGCAGGAGCACCACTCGATCGCCGCGCTGCCCGGGATGGCGGAGCGGACGATCGTCCTCGACGGCTTCTCGAAGACGTGGGCGATGACCGGGTGGCGGCTCGGGTACGGGATCGTGCCGCCGTCGATGCGCCAGGCCTTCGGCCGGCTGCTCATCAACACGGTGTCGGGCGCGACGACCTTCGCGCAGTGGGGCGCGCTCGAGGCGATCCGCGGGCCGCAGGACGAGGTCGATGCGATGGTCGCCGAGTTCGGCGCGCGACGCGACCTCGTGGTCGACGGCCTCAACGCGATCCCGGGCGTCGCCTGTCGGCGGCCCGCGGGCGCCTTCTACGCCTTCCCGGACATCTCCGGGACCGGGCTCGACGGGGCGGCGCTCGCCGAGCGCCTGCTGCACGAGGCCGGCGTCGCGGTGCTCGCCGGCACGGCGTTCGGCGGCGTCGGGCGGAGCCACATCCGGATCTCGTACGCGAACAGCCGCGAGAACCTGACCGAGGCGCTGGCGCGGATGCGGGCCGTCATCGAACCGCTGGCTCGAGGGGCGTCGTCGCGGTAGGCGGGCGGGCGTGCCTCAGGCGGCCCCGCGCCGCCGCGTGGAGCCTGGCTCCATCGCCTCCGCGATCATCGCGTCGACCGCGTCGGCCGGGAGCGGCCGCGCGAAGAAGTAGCCCTGCCCGAGGCCCGCGCCGAGCGAGCGCAGCTCGGTGACCTGGGTCGCGTCCTCGATCCCCTCGGCGACCGTCTCGAGGTGCAGCGTCTCGCCGAGCTTGATGATCGAGAGCACCACGGCCGCCTGCTCCGGCCCCTCGCGCATGCTGGCCACGAACGAGCGGTCGATCTTGAGCTCGTCGATCGGGAACCGGCGCAGGTAGCTCAGCGACGAGTACCCCGTCCCGAAGTCGTCGATCGCGAGGCGGACGCCCGTCGCCTTGAGCTGCGCGAGCACGTCGATCGCGGATTCGGCGTCCTGCATGACGACGCTCTCGGTGAGCTCGAGCGTGAGCCGGTCGGGCGCGAGGCCGGACTCCGCCAGCGCATCGCGCACGGCCTGCTCGAACCCCGGCTCCTGGAGCTGCCGCCCGGAGACGTTGATGCTGATCCCGAGCGGCCGGCCATCGGGCGCGGGCCACGCCGCCGCGGTGCGACACGCCTCGCGCAGGACCCAGGCACCGAGTGCCACGATCAGCCCCGTCTCCTCGGCGACCGGGATGAACGTCATCGGCGCGACGAGGCCGCGGTCCGGGTGCTGCCAGCGGACGAGCGCCTCGAACCCGACGAGCCGCGACGTCGCGAGGTCGAGGATCGGCTGGTAGTGGAGGACGAACTCGCGCCGGTCGAGGGCCCGCTCGAGGTCGCCCTTGAGCGCCAGCCGCGCGAGCGCGGCCTCGTGCATCCCGGCCTCGAAGACCTCGACCCGGTTCTTGCCGCGGCCCTTCGCCGTGTACATCGACACGTCCGCGTTGCGCAGCAGCTCGTCAGCCGTCAGGCCGGCGGCGGGGGAGACCGCGATGCCGACGCTCGCCCTGACGAACAGCTCCTTCGACCCGCGCTCGAACGGCGCCTCGAGGGTCTCGAGGAGGCGCGTGGCGACGGCGACCGGCGCCTCGGCGTCCGTCGGGTCCTCGATCAGGACCGCGAACTCGTCGCCGCCCATGCGCGCGAACGTGTCGCCCGCGCGGAGCGCGCCGGACAGGCGCCGGGCGACCGCGACGAGCAGCTCGTCGCCCTCGCCGTGGCCCAGGCTGTCGTTGACGGTCTTGAAGTCGTCGAGGTCGAGGAACAGCACGGCGATCGGGCGGGTGAACCGGCGCGACTGCGCGAGCGCGTGCTCCAGCCGGTCGGCGAACAGCGCGCGGTTCGCGAGGCCCGTCAGCGAGTCGTGGAACGCCTGCCGGCGCAGCTCGGCCTCGAGCGTCTTGCGCGCCGTCACGTCGCGGTAGTTGACGACGATGCCCTCGACGGCGGGGTCGTCGAGGCGGTTCTTGAGCACGGCCTCGATCGTGCGCCACGAGCCGTCGGCGTGGCGTGCGCGGACCTCGCCCGACACCTCGGCGCCCGGCGCCTGCGCGACCTCCGACAGGAGGCGCGCAGCGAACGCGCGGTCGTCGTCGTGGATGCCCTCGAGCCCCGGGCGGCCCTCGCGCCCACCGGGCGCGATGCCGAGGACGCGCTGGGCGGCCGGGCTCTCGTACAGCACCGTGCCGTCGGCCGCCACGACCATGTTGACGTCCACCGAGTTCTGGACGAGCGACCGGAACCGCTCCTCGCTGCGGCGCAGCTGACGGTTCTGGCGCGCGAGCAGCCGCGAGGCACCGGAGAACGCGGCGAACAGCACGCCGATCAGCGCGATCGCCATCACGCCCACGATCAGCAGCACGTCCCGGCGGGTGTCCTCGATGTCGGCGCGGATCGGCGCCGCGTCCTCGTAGATCTCGTAGGCGCCGATGACCTTGCCGGTCGTGCTGTCCGCGATCGGGAGGTACATCTCGAGGAACTCGGCAACCACGCCGCGCTCGAACTCGTTCTCGCCCGCCGCGCCGCTGGAGAACTCGGTCGACACCTGGCCGTCGAGCGCCTCCTCGAGGTCGTCGTCGACCTCGAACTGTCGACCCCGCAGCGCGGGGAGGTCCGAGAACGCGACGACGCCGTCCGGTGCCCACACCTTGATCCGGAGCAGCTGGCCCGAGCTCGTCAGCCGCTCCAGCTGGCGGTCGATCTCGGTGGCCTCGCCCGGCGTGGTGCGCGCCATCGACGCCGTCGAGAGCGACGGGTCCACGTAGCCGTGGACGACGGCCTGGGCGGTCCGCACGGCCTGGTCGATGGCCGCGGATGCGAGGTGATCCGAGACGCTCGCCGACACCGCGACCGCGGTCGCGATCACGAGTCCGGCGGACACGCCGACGACGCCGGCTCGGAGGCCGGGGCGGGCGGGCAAGCGGGCCAGGGGGCGAGGCACGGGTTGGGTTGGGTCGATCCCGATCGGGGCTGGAGGTGCCGCGACCGTAGGCGGTGCGTGCGCGCACGGCCATAGGACCATCGTCTCGGGATCGCGGCCGTCCGGCGGCAAAGGACCGGGTGCGAGGTTCGGCCGCGATAGGATCGATCACCGTGATCGCGATCGTCGCGTCGTTCCGCCACGCCGCCGGGTCCCGGTAGGTGGCTGGCCTCGACGCGGGCGACGTCGGGCTGCTGCTCGCCGTCACTCTGGCGGCCGCCGTCGAGTTCGTCGAGGCGTTCACGATCGTCCTGGCGATGGGCATGACGCGCGACTGGCGATCGACGCTGGTCGGCACGGCGCTCGCGCTCGGCCTGCTCGCGATCGTCACCGCGCTCGCGGGCTACGCGCTCGTCGAGTGGTTCCCCGAGGCGCTCCTCCAGCTCGTGATCGGCACGCTGCTGCTGATCTTCGGGCTCCAGTGGCTCCGCAAGGCGATCCTCCGGGCCTCGGGGCTGAAGGCGCAGCACGACGAGGACGCCATCTTCGAGGCCGAGGCCGAGGCGGCACGGGCCGCGGGCCGCGACTCGGTCATGGGCCTGGACGGCTTCGCCCTGTTCGTGGCGTTCAAGGGCGTGTTCCTCGAGGGGCTCGAGGTCGTGTTCATCGTCCTGACGTTCGGTCTGTCTGCCGGCAACATGCCGCTCGCGATCGCCGGCGCCGCGATCGCGGGCGCGCTCGTCCTCCTCGCGGGCGCGCTCCTCCACCGGCCGCTCTCGCAGGTGCCCGAGAACACGATCAAGTACGGCGTCGGGATCCTGCTTTCGACGTTCGGGACGTTCTGGGCGATCGAGGGGCTCGGGATCGTCGCGCCCGGCGGCGAGAGCCTCGACTGGCCGGGCGGCGAGCTCGCGCTGCTGGTCGTGCTCGTCGCCTGGTTCGCGGTGTCGCGCGTGCTCATCGCAATGCTCCGGCGGCGCGCCCTCGCGCCCGCGGTCGCGTGACGGCGCACGTGCGGCGTCGCTGACGTGCGCTGGCTCGTCGCCTTCGGGCGGTTCTGGTACGACTTCGTGATCGGCGACGACTGGCGCATCGCCGCGGGCGTCGTCGCGGTGCTGGCCGCGGGCGCGGTCGCCGTGGTGGCCGGTGTTCCGTCGCAGGTCGCCGCGCCGCTGGTCGCCCTCGCGCTCGTGCTCGTGTTCGCCGTGCCGGTGTCTCGGGTCGCTCGCTGACCGTCAGTCGCGGCGGTAGCTCTCGCCCTTCCCGATCCCGCGTCCCCAGCCGACGCGCAGCAGGACCGTGGCCCACATCCGGTACGGGACCCAGCGCGCGACGATGTCCGCGCGCGACGTCCCGTGGGCGAGCTCCTCGCCATACATCGCGGCCAGCACGTCGTCGCTGAGCGCGTCGTCCGGGAGCTGGTCCACGAGCCCGCAGCCCCGGAGCAGAATGCCCTGCGAGGTGAACTCGCCGACCCCGCGCAGCTCCCGCAGCTCGGCGATCGCGCGGTCGACGGGCAGCGCCCGGAGCCGGTTCGTGTCGAGCCGGCCGTCGAGGGCCGCCTCCGCGAGCCCTCGCAGCCGGCGGACCTTCTCGTCGTTGAGGCCGTCGACCGCGTCGACGTCCACGAGGCGCTCGGGACGCGGGAACGCGCGGAACGTCGCGCCGTCCAGCTCGACCCGGTCGCCGGCCTGCTCCGACAGCCGCGACTTCACGCGCGACGCCTGCGCGCGCGAGATCCGGTGGCCGATCACGAACGAGGTCGCCGCCTCGTATGCGGAGTAGAAGCACACCGGCCGCAGGTCCTCGAACTGCGCCTGGAGGCCGCCGATGACCGGGTCGCGGCGCCCGACCTCCGGCCAGCCCGTGCCGTCGTGGTCGAGCGACACGCAGCGCGCGGCCTGCGCGAGGGCCGCACGCTCGTCACCGTCGGTGGCGACCCGGGCGTGGACCGGACCGTTGCGCTCGTCCTGCCGCAGCTCGACGATCGCGCTGTGCGACCAGGCGCTCGTCGCCGGGCGCGGCTCCACGGGGAAGGCCATGACGAGGCTGGTCGCCGTCGGGCCTCCGCCGCCGATCCCGGCCGCGAACCCGCCGGCGAAGTCCCTGGCCGCAGCGAGGCTGAACGGCCCGCGCGGCTCGATCACGTGGTCGCCCATGTCCACCTCGCTACCCTCGGTCCATGCGTTCGCACCCGACACCGCCGACCACCGTCATCTTCGACCTCGGCGCCGTCCTCATCGACTGGAACCCGCGCTACCTGTACCGCAACCTGTTCAACGACCCGGAGGAGATGGAGCGGTTCCTCGCCGAGGTGACCACGCCGGCGTGGAACCACGAGCAGGATCGAGGCCGCCGCTGGGCCGATGCCATCGACGAGCTGGTCGCCCGCCACCCGGCCCACGGGGAGCTCATCCGCGCGTACCACGAGCGGTGGCCCGAGATGCTGGGCGCGCAGCTCCACGAGACCGTCGAGGTGCTGGCGGAGCTGCGCGAGGCCGGCGTCGCGCTCTACGCGCTGACGAACTGGTCCGCGGAGACGTGGCCGGTCGCGCTCGAGCGGTATCCGTTCCTCGCCTGGTTCCGGGGGATCGTCGTGTCGGGCGAGGTCGGCGTGGCGAAGCCCGAGCCGCGCGTCTACGAGATGCTCGTCGAGCGCTACGGCGTGGTGCCCGAGGCGTCGGTGTTCATCGACGACCAGCCGGCGAACGTCGAGGCGGCCGCGCGGCTCGGGTTTCGCGGGATCCGCTTCACGGACGCGGCCGCGCTCCGGAGCGAGCTCGCCGCGCTGGGCCTCCTTCCGGCTCGCGACTGAGCCGCGCGCGGCACGCGCGCACGCTACCCGGCCGGGACGGTACCCAACGCCGCGAGCAGAGCGAGCACGGCCGACGGCGTGGCGACGCGCGTCCGCGCGCCCGTCGGTCCCGAGCCGACCTTGATCGTCCAGGCGCCCTCGCCCAGCGCCTCGAACAGGTCCTCGTCGGTCCGGTCGTCGCCCGCGGCGAGCTCGAACGCCGGCTGGCCGGCGGCCGCGCGGATGCGCGCGACGGCCTCGCTCTTGGTCGCCCAGGCGAACCGGACCTCGATCACCTTGCTGCCGCGCAGGACCGACAGCGCCGTGCCCGCGACCTGCTCCTCGAGTGCCGCCGCGACGTTGCCCGCGAGCCAGTCGCCGAACTCAGGCTCCACGAGCCGGTAGTGCCACGCGAGCGAGTACTCCTTCTCCTCGATCGCGCTCGCGGGCGCCTGGTCGAGGAAGTACTCGAGAATCGGGCGGACCCGGGCCTTCCAGTCGGCCACGGCACCGGGCTGCAGCGGCTCCCACGTCCCGCCGCCCGGCGCGCGGATCAGCGCGCCGTGCTCGGCGGCCAGCCACAGCCCGTCGATGGACCCGAACCAGGCGTCGAGCTCCGACGCGCGGCGCCCGGACACGATGAGCACGGTCGTCGCCTCCCGGGCGACGAGCGACCGGAGCACCGGCGCGAGGTCCGGGCCGGGCCGGGCGTCGACCGGCCGCGGGGCGATGGGCACGAGCGTGCCGTCGTAGTCGAGGTAGCACCCGCGCGTCGCCGCCGCCTCGAACGCCGCGCGGATGGCCGGGAGGGACGGCTGGCGCAGGACGCCGGACGGTCCGCCGTTCCGCCGCCCCACGCCCTCGAGATCCGCGATCGACCGCTCCGCCCAGGCGAACGCGCTGTTCCGCCGGACCCGGGCGAGCAGCGCGGCCTGCCGCTCCGCGCGATCGTCCTCGGGCATCGCGAGCGCACGCTCGAGGGCCGCCGCCGTCCCGGCCTCGTCGTACGGGTTGATCCGGAGCGCCTCGCCCATCTCGCTGGCGGCGCCCGCGAACTCGGACAGCAGCAGCACGCCGGCGCCGTCGCCCTGGCAGGCGACGTACTCCTTCGCGACGAGGTTCATCCCGTCGCGCAGCGAGCCGACCCAGCACACGTCCGCGGCCGCGTACAGCGCCGCGATCTCGGGCTGCGGGATCGACCGCCGGAGGTACACGACGGGGTTCCAGTCCGCCGACCCGAGCGCGCCGTTGATCTCGCCGACGAGCTCGTTGACCTCGCGCCGGAGCGCGGCGTACCGGGGGACCCGCTCGCGCGACGGCACCGCCACCTGGATCAGGCTCGCGCGGCCGCGCCATTCCGGGTGCGTGCCGAGGAAGTGGCGGAACGCGCGCAGCCGCTCCGGAATCCCCTTGGTGTCGTCGAGCCGGTCGACCGCGACGATCGTCCTGCGCCCGGTCGTGCCACGCAGCTCCGCGACCCGCCGGCGGACGCTCTCGCTCCGCGCGAGTGCCTCCCATGGAGCCGGGTCGATCCCGATCGGGCGGGCCTCGAGCGCCACGAGCCGGCCGCCGACGTCGACGCCGTCCATGCGGCTGTCGATGCCCAGCACCTGCTGGAGGGTGCGCCGGAAGGCGGCGAGGTGCTCGTGGGTCTGGAACCCGATGACGTCGGCGCCGAGCAGTCCCTCGAGCATCGCGGCGCGCTCGGGCAGGACGCGGAAGACCTCGGGCGCGGGAAACGGGACGTGGAGGAAGAAGCCGATCCGTGCCCCGGGATGCGCCTCCCGGACGAGCGCCGGCAGCAGCATCAGCTGGTAGTCGTGGATCCACACGAGGTCGTCGTCCGGACGGACCCGGTCCGCGAGCACGGCCGCGAACCGCTCGTTGGCGTCGCGATAGGCGAGGAACGTCCCGGGGTCGAACACGGCGCGCGCGGGGAACCCGTGGAGCAGCGGCCACAGCGTGTCGTTCGCGTACCCCTCGTAGAACGCGCGACCGACGTGCCGCGGGATGTCGACGGCGATCAGGCCGTGGTCGCGCTCCCAGCGCTCGAGCTCCGCCGTCCGGCCGGGGGCGTCGCCGTCGGGGGTCTCACCCGGCCACCCGATCCAGATCCCGTCGCCCCGTCGCAACACCGGGTCGAGCGCCGAGACGAGCCCGCCGCTGCTCCTGACCGCCTGCCAGCGCGCGCCGATCCGCCGGATCGTCAGCGGCAGCCGGTTCGCGACGACCACGAGACGCGTCATGCCGGCAGCGATAGGGCCCCGAGGTGCTCCGTGAGCCGCAGGTTCTCCGCGTAGTCGATCGGGACCTCGACCAGCGACGGCCCCTCGACGTCCAGCGCCCGGCACAGCGTCGGGTACAGGTCGTCCGCCGAGGCGGGCCGGAACGCCGCCATCCCGAACGACCGCGCGTACGCCACGAAGTCCGGGTTGCCGAACTCCACGCCGAACGGCCGGCCGAACTCGTTGCGCTGCTTCCAGTCGATGAGCCCGTAGCCGTCGTCGCGCCACACGACGACGGTGATGCGCGCCTTGACCCGGATCGCCGTCTCGAGCTCCTGGCTGTTCATCAGGAACCCGCCGTCGCCGCACAGCGCGACGACCTTGCGGTCGGGATGGACGAGCGCGGCCGCGATCGCGCCCGGGACCGCGATCCCCATGGCCGCGAAGCCGTTGGAGATGATCACCGTGTTCGGCTCGTACGCCTGGTACAGCCGCGCGACCCAGATCTTGTGGGCGCCGACGTCGCTCACCACGATGTCCTCGGGCGCGAGCGCCCGGCGCAGGTCGGCGATCGCGCGCTGGGGCGTGATCGGCCACGCGTCGTTCGCGGCGTGCTGCTCGAGCTCGCGCAGCATCTCGGTCCGGAGGTCGGCGTGGACGAGGATCTCGCGCGAGGCGTGGCGGGCGGCGGCGTCGCGGCCGCCGATGCCCCGCGGCAGGACCGCCGCGAGCAGGCGGCGGAGCGCGCCGTCGATGTCGCCCACGAGCTGGATCTCGGGCTGTACGCCGCGTCGATCTCGGCCGGCGTCGTGTCGATGTGCAGGATCCGCTTCCGGCCGTCGGGATTCCACGACGACGGCGCGTACTCCACGAGGTCGTAGCCCACGCACACGATCAGGTCCGCGCGGTCGAAGCCCGACAGGACGTGGTCGCGAGCCTGGAGCCCGACGGCCATCAGCGAGAGGTGCGACCGGTCGTCGACGGCGCCCTTGCCCATG
>JAICUI010000080.1 GCA_025935925.1 Chloroflexota bacterium | reverse complement strand
GGTGACCTGCAGCGTCTCCGCCGAGCGCGGCGGCCGCCAGCCGCGCTGTCCGCACGGCCCGTGCGACGAGTGGGATCCCGCCGACCAGTCGGAGGTTCTTGCCGGGGACTCGTCGGCTCCCGCCGCGAGCCGGCACGACGAAGAGGATCGATCCGCCGGAACCGGCGTCGCTCACGCGCAGCGGCACTCGCGGACGACTCCTGCGATGCTCGTTCCGGACGAGCCGCTCCTCGAACGGGATCGCATGCAGACGAGAGTAGCCGATCCCCACGCGCCGTCTTCACGGGCGTCAGGCGCCCTTTCCGTCACCCGATCCTGGAATCGACACGTCGTCATCGCGTCGACACGGGATGCCAAGGCCGCGCGGACCGACGACACGCGGTCCGGGCCGGCCGTTCGTCGACCGATGATCGCCACCGCCGCGAGGCACCCCCAGAACGCCACCGGGTAGATCCACGGCGGGATCGCGCCCGCGGCGACCCACGGCGTCGCCACCACGAACACCACCCCCCACCAGTGGCCCCGGTCCACCAGCCACGCGACCGGCAGGAGCAGCAGCAGCGCGTAGTGGTCCCACAGGATCGGCGACAGCAGCTGGCTGACGATCACCGCGACGAGGTACGACGGCACCGGCGCCATCCGCAGCGCCGCCACGACGAACACCGCGAGCGCCAGTGCCATGGATGCGTACTGGATGAGAGCCGCCGGTCCCCGCGCAACGCCCGCCTGGTAGAGGACGGCGCCGGGGGTGACGTTGTCGGGCGTCGTGATCGGATCCGTGACGCGGCCGATGAGCGTGAAGAAGTCCGTCCACGCCTGCGCGCCCGCCAGCAGCGTCGCGAGGGACGCCAGCACCGCGAGCACCACCCCGCCCGTCACGACCGCGGACCAGCGCCGCGTGAGGAACGCCCACGCGAGCACGACCCCGGGCTGGATCTTGATCGCGGCGCCGAGGCCACCCGCGGCGCCGAGCACGGGCCCCGTGTCGAGCCAGCGCCAGCCGATCGCGAACAGCAGGAACAGCAGCTGCCCGACCTGCCCGAGCTTGATCGCGTACACGAACGGCCACGACAGCCCGGCGACGAGGACGAGCAACCACTTCGTCGACCGGCCCACCGGCAGCACGGCGACGCCCACCGCGAACGCGACGAGCAGCCCCGCGATCCACAGCCATGTCGCGAGCCCGGGTGCCAGCAGTCCGAACGGCAGCACGAGCGGGATGAAGGTCGGTGGGTAGTAGAAGAGCCCGAATCCGCCCGCCCCCTCGAACGACATGTCGTACGCGGGCTGCCCATGGAGGACGCGCGTCGCGGCCGCGTGGTAGGCGAGGAAGTCGAACCCCAGCGTGTCGCCGGCGACCGCGAGCGTCAGCCCGACGCCCATGGCGAACACCACGATCGCCGCAATGGGCAGGAGCCGCCCCAGCGCGGCCCCGAGCGCCAGGCCACCCGGCCGCGCGACGGTGTCAGGCGACCGGCTGATCGCTCGTTCCCCTCACGACCCGTCGGACATCCCGGTGGATCAGCGGGATCCGGAACAGGTCCCACGCGACGCGCAGGGCAAGCCCGAGGCCCGGCCGCATCCGCGATCCGCGGCGATCCGCCCAGTGCACCGGCACGACCGCGTGCCGGTACCCCCGTCGGCGGGCGAGGAAGATCACCTCGACGTCGAACACGATGCTCGTGATCTTCTGGCGCGCAAACAGGTCCCGGGCGACCTCGCGCCGGAAGCCCTTGAACCCGCACTGGGTGTCCTGGACGGGCCCCACGACCCACGCGGACGCGAGCACGTGGAAGGCCTTGCCCAGGAAGCGACGCCACACCGGCTGCGTCTTGCGCATGTCCGAGCCGTCGGGCTGGATCCGCGAGCCGTACGCGGCGTCGACCGTCTCGAGCGCCCGGACCAGCGGCACGAGCTCGTCCGGTGGCGTCGCCATGTCGGCGTCGGCGAACACCACGACCTCGCCGGTCGCCTGGAGCATCCCGGCCCGGACCGCCGCGCCCTTGCCGCCATGAGGGACGACGAGGAGCTCGAGCTCACCACCGGCGGTCTCCGGCCGGGCCCTGACGAGCGCTCCCGTCCCGTCGGACGAGCCGTCGTCAACGACCAGGACCTGGATCCGCTCCGGCAGCTCCTCCGCCCCGGGTCGGCCGTCGCGCGCCCGCTCGCCGCGCCGGTGGAGGTAGCCGAACAGCTCGTCGAGCGCAGAGCCCAGCCGTGCCTCCTCGTTGAAGGCGGGCAGCACGATCGAAAGGGTCCCGGCGGCCATCGCCGCAGTCTAGGGGGCGGTGGTGCGTCCCGTAACCGGCCGATGGCGCTACGCCGCGCCGGTACCTGCCGCACGACATGGCGCGAGGCGCGCCCTCTAGGATCAACCCGTGCAGGCGACGAGGGGCGGCGACGCCTGGACCATCCGCGAGCTGCTGCCGACGATCCTTGCCTCGTTCGTCCTCAGCCGGTTGGCCCTGTTCGCGATCGTCCTGTTCGTCGAGGCGGCGCCGCTCCCGTTCGACCGGCCGACGTGGTCCTCCGCTCCGCTCCTCGGCGGGCTCACGGGTCACGACGCGCTGTACTACCTGGGCATCGCCCAGGACGGGACCTACCACGTCCAGCCGATCACCCAGCACTACCCCGACTGGGTCTTCTTTCCGGCCTACCCGATCGCGGTCAAGCTCGCCTCGATCCTCACGCTCGGCAACATCGCGCTCGCCGGCGTGCTCGTGTCGAACGCCGCGCTGCTGGGCGCGATGGTCGTCATCGCCCGGCTCCTGCAGCCGCACGCCGACCTCGCGACCGCAAAGCTCGCCCAGTGGCTGTTCGTGTTCGCCCCCGGTGCCGTCGCCTTCGGCATGGCCTACAGCGACACGCTGATGATCCTCACGACATCGGGCGCGCTCCTCGCCGCCCGCCAGCGCCGCGTCTGGCCGGTCGCCGTGCTCTACGGCATCGCCACGCTCTCCCGCCCACCGGGGATCCTCATGGGCCTGCCGATCGCGTTCGCGCTGTGGGAGTCGATGCCGCGTCGCTGGACGCCGATGCTGGCTCTCGCCGCGGGGCCGATCGCCATCGGGCTGTTCGCGGCGTACCAGGGGGTGGTGCTGGGCGACCCGCTGGCCTTCATCCACGGCCAGGCGCAGTGGCAGCTCCGGACAGTCACCGAGGCGCCATCCGCTGAGCGGCCCTACACCAATCCGTTCGTGGTCCCGCTGGTGGCGCTCCTGCTCGGGACGCTCCTGGCCTACACGGCGACGCTGCCCGGGCTCCTGCGCTCGCGCCTGCCGCGATCCCAGCAGCTCGTCGCCCTGATGGCGTACGTGAGCGTGTTCATCAGCGGCCGGCTCCAGTCCGACGCCCGGTACCTCGCGGCCGGCTGGCCGTACGCCTGGTTCCTCGCCGGGAGCCGGCGCTGGGTTCGCACGACCGCCCTCGTCCTGTCGGTCGCCGGCTACCTCGTCTACGGCGTGCTCAACATCACGCAGCTGATCGCGCCATGACGCCCGGTCGCACTAGCATGCACGGGGTCGGGTACCGACCACAGACGGGGAACGCGTGACGAAGACCGCGCTGATCACCGGGATCACGGGGCAGGACGGCTCGTACCTCGCGGAGCTGCTGCTCGCGAAGGGCTACGAGGTCCATGGCCTGATCCGCCGCTCGAGCCAGTTCAACACGGGCCGGATCGACCACCTCTACCACGATCCCCACGAGTCCGGGTCCCGCCTGTTCCTCCACTACGCGGATCTCACCGACAGCTCGAGCCTCATCGGCCACCTGCACGACATCAAGCCGGCCGAGGTCTACAACCTGGGTGCGCAGAGCCACGTGAAGGTGAGCTTCGAGATGCCCGAGTTCACCGCCGACACCGCGGCGATGGGCACGCTGCGCATGCTCGAGGCGGTCCGGACCGCCAGCTGGCCGATCCGCTTCTACCAGGCGGGCTCGTCCGAGATGTACGGCGAGGTCGCCGCGACGCCGCAGACGGAGACGACGCCGTTCCGCCCGCGCAGCCCGTACGCGATCGCGAAGGTATTCGCCCACTGGATGACCGTCCAGTACCGCGAGGCGTACGGGATCCACGCGAGCAACGGGATCCTGTTCAACCACGAGTCGCCGCGGCGGGGCGGGACGTTCGTCACGCGCAAGGTCACGCGAGCGATCGCCCAGATCCTCGGCGGCGAGATCGAGCACGTCTACCTCGGGAACCTGGATGCGGTGCGGGACTGGGGCTACGCGAAGGAGTACGTCGAGGCGATGTGGCTGATGCTCCAGCAGCCCGAGCCCGACGACTACGTGGTCGCGACGGGCGAGATGCACTCCGTGCGCGAGCTATGCGAGGAGGCGTTCGCCCTCGTCGGCCTCGACTGGGAGCAGCACGTTCGCATCGACGAGCGCTACTTCCGGCCGACCGAGGTCGACGTCCTGTGTGGCGACGCGTCCAAGGCGGCCGATCGCCTGGGCTGGCGGCCGCGGACGACGTTCCACGAGCTCGTCCGGCTGATGCTCGAGGCGGACCTGCGGGAGGCGGGTCTGGATCCGGAGAGCCACGTGCGAAAGGCGGCCGCGACGTGACCGAGCTGCAGGGCCGCCGCGTGATGGTCACGGGCGGCGCCGGGTTCCTCGGCCGGGCGGTCGTCAAGCGGCTGGCGGCAGCCGGCGCCACGGAGGTGTTCGTGCCGCGCAGCGCGGAGTACGACCTGCGGACGGCCGACGGCGTGCGGGCCGTCCTCGCCGATGGGCGTCCCGAGGTCGTCATCCATCTCGCGGCCGTGGTCGGCGGGATCGGGGCCAACCGCGAGAACCCGGGCCGGTTCTTCTACGAGAACGCGGCGATGGGGATCGAGCTCATGGAGCAGGCGCGGCTCGCCGGCGTCGCGAAGTTCGTCCAGATCGGGACGGTCTGCTCGTACCCCAAGTTCACGCCGGTGCCCTTCCGCGAGGACGACCTGTGGGGCGGCTACCCGGAGGAGACGAACGCGCCCTACGGCCTCGCCAAGAAGATGCTGCTCGTCCAGGGGCAGGCCTACCGGGCCCAGTACGGCTTCGACGTCATCCACCTGATCCCGGTCAACCTCTACGGCCCCGGCGACAACTTCGACCCGGCCTCCTCGCACGTCATCCCCGCGCTGATCAAAAAGGCGATCGACGCGCGCGACGCCGGCGCCGACCACATCGAGGTCTGGGGCACCGGCTCCGCGTCCCGCGAGTTCCTGTACGTCGACGATGCCGCGGAGGGGATCGTCCTCGCCGCGGAGCGGTACGACGGCGACGAGCCCGTCAACCTCGGCGTGGGCCGGGAGATCGCGATCCGCGACCTCGTCCAGCTCATCGTCCGGCTGACCGGCTTCGACGGCGAGATCCGCTGGGACGCGACGAAGCCCGACGGCCAGCCGAGGCGAGCCCTGGATACGAGCCGGGCACGCGACCGGTTCGGGTTCGAGGCGACGACGTCGTTCGGGGACGGCCTCCGGGCCACGATCGACTGGTACGAGACGACTCGCCGTCGAGCCAGCTCGGGAGCTCGCTAGCACGCCGCTTTCGGCGTCGGCGATGATCCGGCGATGACCTCCGCCAGCCGCCTGCGCGTCCCGGGTGCGCTCCAGGACCGGTGGGGGCTGGGGACGCGGTTCGGCGGGCCGATCGCGGTTGGGTTGACGGCGCTGATCGCAACCGCGGCCGTCGCGCTGTTCGTCGCCGCTGCCACGGGACCTGTGGCCAGCCTCGCCTGGGGCCACGACTTCCGACACTACCTCCTCGCGACCCAGCGCTGGCTGGACACCGGGTCGCCGTACCTGCCCGCCGAGGTCGCCGGGCCCTTCGACTATGAACCGCTGACCTTCCTGCACCCGCCGATCGCGCTGCTGCTGTTCGCGCCGTTCCTCGTCCTGCCGGCGGCGCTGTGGTGGACGCCGCTGCTCGCCGTCGGCTGGTGCGTCGTCGCGTGGCGGCCCGCCCGCTGGTCGTGGCCGCTGATGGCGGCGATCCTCGCGTTTCCGCGCGTCCACGTCGCCATCGTCCTCGGCAACACCGACATCTGGGTCTGGGCGGCGGTCGCGCTCGGGCTCCGATTCGGCTGGCCGGCAGTGCTGGTCGTGATCAAGCCGTCGCTGTTCCCGTTGATGGCGGTCGGGGCGCGTCACCGGTCGTTCTACCCGGCGCTGGTCGTCGCGGCGCTCCTGTGCCTCCCGTTCGGGACCCTGTGGATCGACTGGCTTCACGTCGCGGCCAACTCGCCCGCCGGACTCCTGTACTCGATCCAGTCGCTGCCGTGGCTTCTCCTCCCCCTGCTCGCCTACGTCGCCCGCCGACGCCCGCGGCGCATCGAGGCGACGACCTAGACGGAACGCTCAGCCGCGCGCTGCGCTGGCGGCATCGCCGGCGACGGGGCGGGGAGCCACCCGGCGGGCTCGACGCGGTCCCGCAGCCGGACGACCGCGAGCAGCACCGCCCACGAGTTGACGTAGATCACCGGCAGGGCCAGCCACACGGCGACCGCGACGAGCCAGCGCCGTCCCGTGAGCGCGCCGAACGTCACGAGCACGATCGCCACGGCGACGCGTGGCAGGAGGAAGTCGTTCGCGGCGGTGTTGATGCGGAGGAACTCGATCCAGTCGGCCCACGCGCCGGGCTGCAACACCACCGAGACGAGGCCCACCGCGATCACCGCGCCGAGCGCGACGGCGAACCGTCGCCACTCGCCGCGGACGAACCACCAGCCGATGCCGACGCCCGGCGTCAGCTTCGCCCACACCGGGTACGCGTACGCCCACGGAAGCCGGAACGCGATGACGACCGCCGCGGCGATGAGCAGGTGGACGTTGCCGACGGCCACCTCGTAGATGACGGGCAGCGACAGCATCAGCAGGATCGGCGGCCATGGCCTCGCGAGCCACAGCGCGACGCCCGCGAGCAGCGCCGTCCAGATCACGAGGTACACGTCGTACGGCAGGAGCGAGAAGGGCGCCATGAGCTGCGCGAAGGCCGGCGAGTACAGGAACGCGCTGTGCACGCCGACGTTGCCCGTGTACGGATGGGCGAGATCGATGCCCCAGTACGCGCGCGCGTCGATGCCCCAGAACGTCCACGGCTGGATGCCCTGGACGAAGAAGTACCAGCCCGCCCGCAGCAGCCCGACCAGGATGAGCGCGTCGCGGATCGGCCGGTGATAGCGCGACACGATCGCCCCGAACCGGTCGCCTGCCGACGATATCGGCCACACCACGCGCCCGGCCGCGGCCGAGGCGGTCCGGACCGCCGTCACGGCACGAACCAGCCCGCGAACATGAGCGTGCTCAGCAGGAACAGGGCGACGCCCGACGCGATGGGCCAGCCGACGCGCCACGCGACATGGCGCCGGCTCGCGAGGACCCAGTAGTAGGGGAACGCCACGAGCACGTAGCGGCCCACCGACTCCAGGCTTCCCGACGCGAAGACCATCGCGAGCACGAGGACCGGGACGGCGACGTACGGCAACGGGATCCGGTCGGCGCGCACGAACACGAACAGGAACACGGCGCCCAGCAGGACGACGAGGTTGAGCACGTGGACGAAGGCGACGGGCGACGAAAGTCCGGCGCCGAGCGACGCATCGGGCGCCGCGCCGAGCCCGTCCCGGCCCCACGCGGCCTGCGCGTGCGTGTACGCCGCCGGGTCACCGGTCAGCCACACGACCCACGCGAGCGCAGCCAGCGCAGCGACCGGTCCGAGGAGCAGGGCCGCCCACCTCGGCCTCGGTCGCGGACGCCCGGCGTTGTCCCACAGCAGCCACACGAGCGGGATGACGAGCACGACGCCCTGCAACCGGGTCAGCGTCGCGAGCGCGAGCAGCACGCCCGCGAGCCCCACGCGCCGGTGCTCGACCGCGAGGAACGCGCCCAGCGCCAAGACCATGAACAGGCTCTCGGCGTACGCCATCGAGGACGCGGCCGAGAACGGGAACAGCGCCATCAGCGCGGCGGAGCGGTACGCGAGCTCGGATCCGAAGCGGAGCTCCGTGAGCCGCACGAGCAGCACGATCGCGACCCCGAACAGGATGTTCGCGGCGACGACGGCGATGAGCCCCTCCCAGCCCGGCGCCGGCAACGCCAGCAGCCGCACGAGCATCGGGAACAGCGGCAGGAACGCGTAGTCGTGGTACCCGCCGGCGATCGGCGCCGCGTGGTAGCCGTCGCGGACGATGCCGAGATACCACCAGCCGTCCCACGACGTCAGGCTGCGCAGGATCGGCGCGCCGTCGCCGCCCGTCAGCAGCGGGTTGCGCTGGGACCACGCCTCGGCCGCGACCGCCGCGAGCACGACCAGGAGCCGTGACACCAGGACGATGGCCGCGAGCCGAACGACCGGCCGCGCGCTCACGCGCGCCACCGGGGCGGCCGCGGTGGCGGGCGGTGTGGTGATCACGGCGGGGAGTGTACGGTTGCCCCGTCGCCGCGGCAGTGAGAGGGAGGTACCGAGGCACCGTGACCCCGCGTCTCCGGCTGGCGTGGTTCGCCGCCGTGGCGTTCGTGGCGATCATCGGCCTCGGGAACCTCGCCATCTGGACCGGCGACTCGCTCGCGGGCCGCGGCTGGTGGGCGATCGACCTCCAGCTCGTCCTCGACGCCGGCTCGCGGTTCGTCGCCGGCGCACCGCTGTACGCCGATCCCAAGTTCCTCTATCCGCCGCTCGCGGCGGTCGTCGGCGCGCCGCTTTCAGCGCTCGACCCCGTGGTGCTCAGCCTCGCGTGGGCCGCCGCCAAGGTCGCGATGGCGGTGATCGGCGTCCTCGGCCTGACGCGGTCGTGGGATGCCTTCCGGCGCGCGCTCGCCGTCGTGGGCCTCCTCGCCTGCCTCCCGTTCCTCCACGACCTTTGGCTCGGCAACGTCAACGCGCTCCTCGTCGCGGTCATCGCGCTGGCGGTCGTGGGCGCGCCATCGTGGCCGAAGGGCGTGGCACTCGGCGTCGCGGCCGCGGTGTTCGCAAAGCCGCTCCTGGTCCCGGTGCTGCTCTGGCTGCTCGTGGCGCGACGGCCGGTGTTCGTCGGAGCCGCGGCGGCCGGGCTCGTCGCGACGGTCGTGGGCGCCGTTCTGACGAGTCCGGCCTCCTACGTCGACTGGGTCCAGGCGCTCCTCGGCGGCCAGCAGCGCTACGCGACGGGCTTCGCGGGCAATCACGGCGTGAGCGCGCTGCTTCCCGACCTCTGGCTGCCCGTCGCGGTAGCGGTCGGCGTGGCGTTCCTCATCGTGTTGTGGCGGCGCGGTCGCGGCGTGTCGTTCGCGTGGGCCATGACGGTCGGGATCCTCGTCGCGCCGTACGCCGGCACCTACTCCGCACTCCCGGTCGCGCTCGCGCTCCCCGTCATCGGCCCGTCCGTTCCGGTCGTCGCGCTGCTCATCGTCGGCCTGAGCCCGTTCGGGACAACGTTCCTGCTCCCCTTCTGGACCGCTGCGGTCCTCGGCGCGTCGCTCCTCGCCCGCGGCGACGACGCTCGGGCCGGCTGGTCCCTTCGTACCCCTTAGGCCATCCCCTGCCCGGTGCTACCGTGCACCGCGCTGTGCGCACCCCCGTCCTGCTGTTCCTGGTCGCGCTGCTGGTGCGCCTCGTGGTCGGAGCGGGCTTCCCCGACCCCGCCTACCCGGACTCGGCGTACTACGTCGACGTCGCGCGGCAGCTCGCGTCGGGTCACGGGTTCAGCGTGGACTTCGTGTGGATCTTCCCCGAGGTCGGGGGCACGCTCCCGGCGAACCCCGTTCTCCCGATTCCCTCCAACGCCCACTGGATGCCGCTGGCGTCGATCGTGATGGTCCCGTTCATGTGGGCGCTGGGCCCGACGACGTTCGCCGCGAACCTGCCGTTCGCGCTCATCGGCGCGGCGTCGGCGCCGCTGGCGTGGGCGATCGCCCGCGACGCGGGGCTCCGGCGCGAGGTCGCGGTCGGGGGCGGGCTCATCGCCGCCGTGCCGGCGTTGTCGCTGGCGTACATGGTCCAGCCCGAGAACTTCGCGCTGTACGGCACGCTCGTCGCGGCCGCGCTGTTCTTGGCCGGTCGCGGGCTAAAGGGCCACCCGTGGTCGTTCGCGGCCGCCGGCCTGCTTGCGGGGCTCGCGTCCCTCGCGCGCAACGAGGGGCTGCTCGTGCTCGGCGCGATGGGTCTCGTGTGGCTCGGCCACCGGTGGCGACGGCGCCACGCCGACGGCTACCGCGTGCCGCTCGCGGCCGCGCTGGGCGCCGTCGGCCTGTTCGCGATCGTCGTCGCCCCCTGGTACGCGCGGCAGTACGCGACGTTCGGCTCGTTCTCGCCGTCGACCGCGACGG
>JAICUI010000118.1 GCA_025935925.1 Chloroflexota bacterium | reverse complement strand
GCCGCGCCGTCCGCCGCCGCGCCGTCCTCGCCGCACAGCCGCGCGACCCAGCCGGTCCCCGGGACGTCGAGGACGGTCGCGTCGCAGGCGGCCGGCATCCCGAGGTCGACGAGGGCGCGCCGCAGCTTGCCCTCGACGTCCATCACCGGGCCGAGGCGCTCGAGCACGTCCGGGAGGCTGGCCGGGGGCGCGTCGATCATGGGCGGCGAGGATACGCGCACGCGGCAGGTGCCGGAACCGCGGTTTCCGGTACGGCAACCCCCCATTCGAGGGGGTGTGGCCGGTTCATCCCGCCGCGGCGGCCAGGATCCGCGCGGTTCGCGGCCCGACGGGCACCCGTGCGGCCCCGTCGGCGCCGACGTCCAGCGCCGCCCCACCGCCGTCCGGGAGCGCGAGGTCGACGACGCGCGCGCCGGCAAGCTCAGCGGCCGCGACGGGGACCTCGACGGGTGAATCGCCGGCATTGACGGCCACGAGGACCGGGCCGCCGCCCGCGGCTTCGCCGCGAACGAACGCGACGGCATCGCCCGCGCTCCCGACGACGCGGAACGTTCCCCGGCGGAGCGCGGGCGTCGCGTGCCGGGCGGCATACGCCGCCCGCGTCCAGGCGAGGCCGGCACGGTCCCAGCGCGCCTCGTCCCACGGGAACGCCCGTCGGCAGTCGGGATCGTGGTCGCCCTCGACGCCGATCTCGTCGCCGTAGTAGGTGCACGGGGCGCCGGGGAGCGTCGCCTGCAGGACGACCGCGAGGTGATACGCGGCCTGGTCCGTCCCGGCCATCGTGCGGAAGCGCGGCGAATCGTGGCTGTCGAGCAGGTTGAGCTGGACCTCGGTGACGGCCCGGTCGTAGAGGCCCATCAGCCGCTCGAGCTCCGCGCCGAACGCCGCCCCGTCGCGCCGCCGGACCGCGCCGCCGTACTCGTGGTGGCGGCGCACGACCCCCTCGTCGAGATGGCCCTGGGCGGTGAAGCCGAGGGTCGCCTCCGCCAGCGGGTAGTTCATCACGGCGTCGAAGCGGTCGCCTCGCAGCCAGTCGGGCGCCTCGTGCCAGATCTCGCCGACGATGTAGCACTCGGGGTTCACCGCGCGGCACCGGCGCCGGAACTCCTGCCAGAACGGCTCGTCACGGATCTCGGTCGGGACGTCGAGCCGCCAGCCGTCGATGCCGAACCGCAGCCAGTGCTCGGCGACCTCGTAGATGTGCGCACGCACCTCGGGGTTGTCCGTATTGAGCTTGGGCAGCGCCGGCAGGCCCCACCACGCGCGATAGCCCAGCCGGCGCAGCGACTCGTCGCCGCGCTCGTCGTCCGGGACACCCGTGACCGGTTCGTCGGGCGCCTCGTTCGGGTCGCCCGGCCATGGGTACGGCCGGAACGGACGACGGCCCTCGAGCGCCGCCCGCGAGTAGTGGAACCAGTCGCGGTATGGCGACGCGGCGCCGTTCTCCAGCACGTGGTGGAACGCCCAGAAGCCGCGACCCGTGTGGTTGAACACGCCGTCGAGCACCACCCGGATCCCGCGCGCGTGCGCGGCGTCGAGCAGCTCGCGCAGCGCCGTGTCGCCCCCGAGCAGGGGGTCGACCGTGAGGTAGTCGTACGTGTGGTAGCGGTGGTTCGAGGCGGACGAGAAGATCGGCGTCAGGTAGAGCGCGTTGATCCCGAGCTCCGCGAGGTACGGCAGGTGCTCGGCGATGCCCAGGAGGTCGCCGCCCTTGAACCCGTGCGTGGTCGGCGGCGCGTCCCAGGGCTCGAGCGTCCCGGGCTTGATGACACGCGTAGACGCGGCGAAGCGATCCGGGAAGATCTCGTAGAAGACGGCGTCGCGGATCCAGTCGGGCGTGTCGATCGGCATCGATCGAGTCTACGTTCGGGGTCGCGCTCAGACGACGCCGGCGGCACACCGGCGGCCAACGCGCGTCGCGCCCTCCATCGCGGGATGCCGCGCGACGCACAGTAGACTCCCGGGCGTGCGACGCGGGCGGCATCCGGCAACGTGGGCGACGGCGATCGCCCTCGTCGCGGCGGGATGCTCGACGGTCGCGCCGACCGCGGCGCCGGCCACCACGG
>JAICUI010000054.1 GCA_025935925.1 Chloroflexota bacterium | reverse complement strand
TCATCGTCGTGTCGTCCTCCTGGATGTCGATGTACGGGTACGTGTCGCTGCGGCTCTCGTCGTCGAGCATCAGGGCGTCGCAGCGGACGCTCGCCGTCACCCCGGTCGCGCCGGGCGCGACCCGGAGCTGGCCGCGGTAGGTCGCCCGGCCGCCGTCCTTGGACACCGACTTGGACACGATCCGCGACGTCGTGTTGGGCGCCAGGTGGATCGCCTTGGCGCCGGTGTCCTGATGCTGGCCCTTGCCGGCCACGGCGACCGAGATGACCTCCGCCCGAGCGCCCTCGCCGCGCAGGTAGATCGCCGGGAACTTCACGGTCTTCTTCGAGCCCGTGTTCGCGTCGACCCACTCGACGAGCGAGCGCTCGTGCGCGTGCGCGCGCTTGGTCACGAGGTTGTAGACGTCGTTCGACCAGTTCTGGATCGTGGTGTAGCGGACCTTCGAGCCGGGCAGCGCGATGACCTCCACGACGGCCGCGTGGAGCGAGTCGGTCGCGTAGATCGGTGCCGTGCAGCCCTCGATGTAGTGGACCTTGGCGCCCTCGTCGACGACGATCAGCGTCCGCTCGAACTGGCCCGTGTTCTCGCCGTTGATCCGGAAGTACGCCTGGAGCGGCAGCGGGACCTCGACGCCCTTCGGGACGTAGACGAAGGACCCGCCCGACCACACGGCGCTGTTGAGCGCGGCGAACTTGTTGTCCTCCGGCGGGACGACCGTGCCGAAGTGCTTCCGGAAGATCTCCGGGTACTCCTTGAGCGCCTGGTCGGTGCCCATGAACACCACGCCGATCTTGGTGAGCTCCTCGCGGACGGAGTGGTAGACCACCTCGGAGTCGTACTGGGCGCCGACACCGGCGAGGAACTTGCGCTCCGCCTCCGGGATGCCGAGCTTCTCGAACGTCGCCTTGATCTGGTCCGGGACGTCGTCCCAGGACTTCTCCTCGCGCTCGGACGGCTTGCGGTAGTACACGATCTTGTCGAAGTCGATGTCGTCGAGCCCGTCGGCCCAGGTCGGCATCGGCCGCTTGACGAAGTGGTCGAAGGCGCGCAGGCGGAACTGGAGCATCCACTCCGGCTCGTCCTTGAACCGGCTGATCTCCTCCACCGTCTCGCGCGTCAGGCCGCGCTTGGTCTCGGCGAGGTAGACGATGTCGTCGTGGAAGGCGAACTTGTCGCGCTCGTCGCGGACGAGGTCGCGGGTCGAGGTCATCGATGCTCCAGTCGCGGCGGCCGCCGCGTGCAGGGGGTCGGGTCGGTCGGGCGCCGTCCCGCCGAGTGCGGGAGCGGGCTAATCCCTAGCACGATTATCGGAATTGACGACCGATCCGTCAACGGAACATCGTGCTCGGGGCGCCTTGCGGAGCCATCTCGCGGGACTAGAATGCGCGCGCGACGGCCCGGTCCGCCGCGACTGTGGAGGGTGAGGGGTGCAGTTCATCATCGCGTTGATCGCCGTGCTCGTCGGCGCGGCGTTCTGTTTCGCCGGCTACCGGTTCTTCCTGCTGCTGCTGCCGATCTGGGGGTTCGTCGTCGGCTTCACGGTCGGGGCCGACGCCGCGACGGCGCTGTTCGGAGACGGGACGTTCGCCACGGTGACCAGCTGGGTCATCGGCTTCGTGCTCGCGCTGCTGTTCGCGGTCTTCTCGTACCTCTGGTACTGGCTCGCGGTCGCGCTCCTGGGCGGATCGGTGGGCTACATCCTCGGGTCGAGCGCGTGGGGGCTCATCGGCAACGAGCAGGGGCTGGTCGCCTTCGGGATCGGGCTCGTGTGCGCCGTCGCGCTCGCGATCGCGGTCCTCGCGCTCAACGTGCCGAAGCTGCTCGTGGTCGTCCTGTCGGGCCTCGGTGGCGCGGCGACGATCCTCACCGGGTGGTTCGTGCTGACCGGCCAGATCGCGACCGACGACATCCACTGGACCACCGTCGGGCACCAGATCACCCAGAGCTGGTTCTGGCTGATCGTGTGGGGCGTCCTCGCGGCGGCCGGCATGCTCGCGCAGCTGCGGGCGCCGGCCGTCGGCCCGGACACCTACGAGCTGAACCGGACGTCGTATCGCTACGCCTGACGCGCGATGGGGAGCCGGCCGGTCCGGCTCCCCGCCCGGCGGTTGACCCCCTCCGGGTGATCCGCCCCGCGGCGGGCGCTTGTACGATGCAGCCCTTCGGCAACCCGTCACCGGGAGGCGTGACCGCCAGATGGATGCCGTGATCCTCGGGGTCGCGGGTGTGCTCGTCGGCGGGCTCGTGGCGCTGTACGGCGTCCGCGTGTTCTATCTCCTGCTGCCGCTGTTCGGCTTCGTGGCGGGGTTCCTGATCGGCGCCGACGCGGTCGCCGAGCTGCTCGGCGAAGGGTTCCTCGCGACGGCGACCGGCTGGGCGGCGGGCCTCGCCCTCGGGATCGCGCTCGCGGTGACCGCGACGCTGTGGCTGTGGGGCGCGGTGCTGGTGCTGGCGTTCGGCGTCGGGGCCGAGGTCGGAAGCGGCGTGCTGCTCGCCCTCGGGTTCGGTCCCGGCATCGTGCCGTTCGCGGCGGGCGTCGCGCTCGGCGCCGCGCTCGTGGTGCTCGCGATCGCCGTCCCGGCGCCGGTGCTGCTCGTGGCGGCGCTCACGGCGTTCGGCGGGGCGGCGCTCGTGATCGACGGCGGGCTGCTGATGCTCGGGATCCTCGACCGCGGCGACCTCGCCGGCGGCGCCGTCGCGGCCTTGCGCGGCGACGCCGTCCTGATCGCGGCCTGGCTCGTCCTCGGCGCCCTCGCGCTGCTCCACCAGCTCCTCGACGCCGCCGGCGGTCGCGAGGGCCTCCGCGTCCGCCTGGATCGCTCCCTTGTCTGACGAGGCCCGCTCCGCCGCGCCGCCGGGCGCGATGCCGCCCACGATGTCGCGCTTCCCGCGGCTCAGCGTTCCGAGCGCGGCCGCGATCGTCGCGGCCGTCGGGGCGGTGGTCGCGATCGCGCTCCTCGCGGCGGTCGGCGACGCGATCACCGTGTTCGTGATCGGCCTGATCCTCGCGTTCCTGCTCGATCCCGTCGTCACGTGGCTGTCGGCGAGGCGCGTGCCGCGTGGGCTCGCGACGCTGCTGACGATGGTCGTGTTCTTCGCGATCGTGATCTTCCTCGTCATCGCGTTCGTCGGCGTCGTCGCGAATCAGGCGGCCGCGTTCGTCGCCTCGCTGCCGCAGGCGCTGGCCAACGTCGAGGCGTGGGTGATGACCCTCGGCCTCGCGCCCGACGTCGAGCAGGACGTGCTGCGGTTCGTCGACCAGATCGCGCGGTCCATCGCGAGCTTCGACGTCACGGCGCTGTTCGAGCCACTGCTCAACGCGACGGTCGCGGTGCTCGGCTCGTTCTTCACGCTGATCACGCTGCCGTTCTTCATGTTCTACGTGCTCGCGGGCCGCCCGGGCCTCGCGAGGTCGGTGTACGCCTCGCTGCCCGCGCCGTGGAACGCCGACGCGCAGACGGTGATCCGGATCTCGCTCGACAGCTTCGGGACGTACGTCCGTGCCGAGGCCATCGTCGCGAGCATCCTCGGCCTGATGGCCTTCGCCGGGAACATGGCGCTGAGCGTGCTCGTCGACCCGGCGTACGCGGAGGTCGCGCTCCTGCTCGGGCTGATCGCCGCGATCAGCGAGCTCATCCCGAACTACGGACCGTGGATCGCGTCGATCCCGGCCGTCCTGTTCGCGCTCACCCTCGGACCGACGGCGCTCGTCGCGACGATCCTGCTGTACCTCGTGATCATGTTCATCGAGGGCCAGGTGCTCGTCCCCAAGATCGAGGGCGGCGCGTTCTCGTTCCATCCCGCGCTGGTGCTGTTCCTCGTCGTTGCGGGCGTCCAGCTGTTCGGGCTCCTGGGCGCGATCCTCGCGCTGCCGGTGACCGCGGCCGCGTGGCGCATCACGCGGTACGCGTTCCGCCGCGCGGCCGGCCAGCCCGCGGGCATGGTCACGGCGATGGGCGATGAGCAGCACGATGCGATCGTGAAGCCGTACGACCCCGAGACCGGCGAGCCGATCACGAGCCCGGCCGCGGACGCCGGTCCGGCGTCGCCGCAGAAGGCCGTCCCGGGATGACCGCCGGAGACGCCGTCGCGGAGGTCGCCGACCAGCTGCCCTCCGGCAGCTCCGAGGCGCGGCGGAGCGTCCTCCTCCGGCTGCTCGTGGTGGGCGGCTACCTGTTCGTCGTGTTCGGCATCCTCCTGCCGCGCGTCGTCGACTACGGCGACATGGTCGAGGCGTTCCGCGACGTCCCGGCCGAGTGGCTGCTGCTGATCGTGCTGGTCGGGATGTTCAGCTGGGTCGCCGAGGGCCTGGCGCTGCAGGCCCCGATGCCCGGGCTATCGCTCCGGCGGTCGGTCATGGCCTACCTGTCGCTGGCGGCGATCGGGAGCACGATGACCGGCGCCGTCAAGCTCGCCGTCGGGTACCGGATCTTCCGCGAGTGGGGCCGCTCGCCCGAGTCGACGGTCCTCGGTCTCACCCTCAACGGAATCGCGAGCCAGGCGGGCAAGCTCCTCCTCCCGGCGCTCGCGTTCCTGCTGCTCGCCGTCGCCGGCACGGTCCCCCCGACCGGCTTCCTGGCGGCCTTCCTGCTGGCGGTCCCGATCGTCCTCGGGATCATGGTCGGCGTCTGGATGATGCGGTCCGAGGCGTTCGCGCGACGCGTCGGCGCGTTCGCGACGCGGGCCACCGACACCGTCATGCGCCGGATCCACCGGCCCGCCCCCGGCGACCTGACGGGCCGCCTGCTCACGTTCCGCGAGGCGGCGAAGGATCTCCTGCTGGCGCGGATCTGGCCGATCACGCTGAGCCAGCTGCTCGCGCGCACCGTCGGCTACGTGCTGCTGCTCCTCTCGCTACGTGCGGTCGGGATCGACGACCGCGTGCTCCCGGCCGGCGTGATCCTCGGCTACTACGCCGCGGTGATGGTCATCACGCTGCTGCCGATCGCGCCCGGCGGCGCTGGCCTCCCCGAGGTGCTGTACATCGGGTTCTTCACGACCTACGTCGGGAACCCCGCCTATGACGACGCGATCGCGGCGGGGGTCATGCTGTTCCGCGCGATGACGTGGTTCGTGCCCATCCCGGTCGGCTACGTCGCGCTGCTGCTCCAGCGGCGCGGGGTCCGGCACGATCGCGAGCGGTTGGCCGGCGCCGGCGCCTCCGTGCCGTCGACGGCCGCCGCGATCGAGGACCCGGGCTCGCGCGCCTGACGGACCGCCGGTCGCGCTAGAAGTGCGTCGAGCAGAACGGCTCGGCGCCGGTCCGGAACAGCGCGTCGGCCTCGGCGAGCGCGCCGGCGCGGTGCTCGTCGGCCCCAGTGGCGAGCGTGATGTCGCGGAGCCGCGTGCCGCCGAGGTACGCCGCGCCGATCGCGGCGACGGGCAGCGTGACGTCCGGTGAACGGTCGGTCGGGGCGCAGCGGGCACCGTCGGGACCCGCGTCGAGCGCCAGGGACGACCGACCGCCGCCGGCGCCGTCGTCGACGACCTCGAGCACCAGCCGCGACTCGCGCTCGTAGCTGCGGGCCTCGAGGGCCGCGCGCACGTCGAACGGCCGCGCCCAGACGCTGTCCCAGCTCGGGGCATTCCCGACGGCGCGCCCGTTGCGAACGAGCCACCGAAGCCGATCCGACTCGGGGCGGTTCTCGAGCTTGACCGTCCGGACGAGGTCGACGTCCATCAGGTAGCGCAGCAGCGCGACGTTGGCGGCGTCGGTCAGGGCGATCAGCTCGTCGACCTTCAGCGTGCCGGCGGGCAGCAGGTCGTGGTCCTCGCTCTCGGCGGTGTAGCGCGCGTAGCCGTCGACCCCGCCGGCCTCGTCCCGGTGGATCGCGACCCAGCCGTTCCAGCGGCGGCCCCACGGCTGCGCCTCGATCCCGAGGTCCAGGTCCCAGTTGAGCTCGCGGCGCGCGACCTCGCCGGGCTGGCGGACGCGCCAGGCGTCGAACACCGACTTGAGCGTCGCCTTGGTCGCGGTGTCCCGGGGCGGCACGAGCTCGACGGCGCCGCTCGCCCCGCCGTGGACGCCACCGGCGGCCTCGGTCCGAATCGTCCAGTCCGTCGCGCGCGTCGCCGGCCCGTAGCCGTACCGGCCGTAGATGCCGAACTCCGAGGCGTGCAGGAGCGCGAAGGTCTCGCCGCGCTCGCGGGTCGCGCGGTCGTCCGCGGCGGCGAGCGCCCGCAGGATCCCGCGCCGCCGGTGCGTCGGCAGGACGGTCACCGGGCCGACGGCCGCAGCCGCGACCGTGGCGCCGCCCGGCACGGTGAGCTCGGTCGGCCACGACCGGAAGACGCCGACGACAGCCGTCCCGTCGAGCGCGATCCACGTCCGGGCCGCCTCCCACGTGCTGCTGACGGCGGCCGCGAGGGCGTCGAGGTCGGGCCGGTCGAGGAACGCCGTGGACACGACGTCGACGGCGGCGCGGTACTCGGACGGGTCGGCGTTCCGGATCTCGATCGACATGGCCGCGTACGCTACCACCGCGTCGGGCCCGGGGACGATCCTCAGGCGGCGAGACGCGCGTCGAGCGCCGTCCGCACGAGGTCGACCGCCGCGTCGACGTCGATCCGGGACGTGTCGATGACGACGTCCGCATCGTCGGGTGGCTCGTAGGGGGACGAGACGCCCGTGAAGTCGCGGAGCTCGCCGGCGCGGGCGCGCGCGTACATGCCCTTGCGGTCACGCGCCTCGCACACGCCGAGCGGGGTGCTCACCCACACGAGCACGAACGCCGCCCCCTCCCGCTCGACCATCTCGCGGACGCGCGCGCGTGACGCCGCGAAGGGGGCGATGGGCGCCGCGACGGCGATCCCGCCGTGGCCCGCGAGCAGCGCGGCGACCCACCCGATGCGCTCCACGTTCCGCTCCCGCGACGCGGGGTCGAAGCCGAGCTCCGACGACAGATGCTGTCGGATCTCGTCGCCGTCGAGCAGCGTCACCCGGCGGTCGTCCCGGTCCGCGAGCTCCTCGCCGCGCGCCCGGGCTATCGTCGACTTCCCCGAGCCGGACAACCCGGTGAACAGGACGACGGCACCGCGCCTGGCTGCCGGACGCGTCCGCAGCTCCCGGGCGGAGGCTTCCGGGTAGACCTCGGAGACCGCCTCCGGGTCGGCGGCGTCGAGCTGCGCGAGCTGGTCGCGTTCCGCCGGGTCGCGGCCCTCCGCGAGTCTGACGGTCGACGTCGCGCCATACGCCGCGAGGACGTCCGCCGCGCGCGGTACGCGCCAGCCCATGGCGGCCGGTGGCGACGCGGGCCACGGGACCACGACCGGGATGACGCGCGCGTCCGCACGTCGCCGGCGGAGCTCCGTGCCGAGCGCCTCGCCGAAGGCGAGGGCGGCACGGACGAGTCCGGCGTGGCCCGGCACGTGCGCAGCCGGTCGGCGACGTGACACCGGGATGGCGAGCAGCACGTCGCCGGCGCCGACGCGGGGATCGCTGGACAGCCGCTCGAGGTCGCTCCGCGTCGGGAGGTCGTCGATCACCAGCGCGGTCGAATGGCCCGTCACGCGGGTGCGCATCGCACGGGCCTCGAGGCGCAGCCCGGGATCCCAGGCGGGACCCCGGTGACGGGCGAACGGCCGGAGACGGTCGAGCCGCGGACCTCCCTGCTCGCGATGGAGACGCGCCAGCGGCGTGTTCTCGGCGTCGGTGAACGTCACGTCGTCGGCGCCGTCGCTGGCCTCGGGCGCCGGGATGGCGCCGCCCAGGGCGAGCTCGAGCACGTCGAGCTCGTCGTCGTCGAGGACGCGCTTCGGCCCGGTCATCAGCGCGCCTCGCGAGCCGGCGTTCGAACGGCCTCCGGGTCCGCATTCGCGGCCGAAGCGGGCGCCCCGATCTCGTCCCGCGCCGGGGCCGCGGCGTCGGACCGTGCGGACGCGCGCGCCTCGAGCCGTGCCCGGCGCAGCCGGCGCCGGACGTACATCCAGAACAGGCTGCCGCCGACGAGTGCCGCCACCGCCGCGGCGAGCACGAGCGCGTTCGGAACGCCGAGGAGCTTCAGTCCCGACGCGAGCAGCACGACCGCGAGCACTCGCCGGATGACCCCGCCCGGCGCACGCGTCGACCCCTGCGCGCCCAGCCAGGCCCCGGGCACCGCCCCGATGAGCAGCGACGACGCGACCGCCATCGAGAAGCTGCCGAACACGAGGTGCCCGGCCGCAGCCGACCCGACCATCGGGATCGCCTGCACGAGGTCCGTGCCGACGAGCGCGGAGGCCTGGAGCGCCGGATGGAGCATCAGCAGCCCGACCACGACGATCGACCCGGCGCCCACCGACGTGAGGCCGACCATGAACCCGGCGCCGGCCCCGAGCAGCAGCGTCGGCAGCGGCCGCGGGACGACCAGCGGGCGACGCGGCACCCGGGCCACGCCCTCGCCCAGGGGCAGGTGGTTGCGCCACATCTGCAGCACGGCCCGGGCGATGAGGCCGGCGGTCGCGAGCAGCAGCGCGACGCCCAGGCCCCGCTTCAGCCAGCCGTCGAGGTCGGCGCCCGGCGGCACGAGGCTGATGACCCACGCGCCGGCGAACGCCGCGGGCACCGATCCGATGCACAGCCACGCGACCAGCCGCAGGTTCACCGTCCCGCGTCGCAGGTGGACGAACGCCCCGACCGGCTTCATCAGCAGCGACACGACGATGTCGCTCGAGATCGCCGTCAGCGGGTCGACGCCGAAGAAGAACACGAGCATCGGCGTCATCAGGGCGCCCCCACCCATCCCGGTGAGGCCGACGACGATCCCGACGAGCAGCCCCCCGACGACGAGCGGCAGGTCGATCGTCACGCGACGGGACCCGCCGCCAGCCGCGCCCGAGGGCTCCGAAGCATGCGCGGATGGTACCTTCGCTCCCGCCGAGGGAGGCCGGGATCCGCCGGCGCGCGGCGATCAGCAGGAGCGAGGACGGCGGATGCGGGCGGGCGACGATTGGTGACGGAGGAGCAGGCCGAGCACGCGCCCCTGCCCGCCTTCACCGGTGCCGACGACCCGTCGCTCGCGGCCGCACTGGCGGGCGGGGCGGGTCGCGAGCTCGTCGCACTCCGCGAGCGCGCCGGCCGGGGCGATGTCCCGCTCGACGGCCCGGGGCTCGGCGCGTGCGGCGACGCGACCGCCCAGGCCTGGCTCGCCGCGGCGCTCGCGGAGGCGCGACCCGCGGACGCGATCCTGTCCGAGGAGGGTGTCCGCGACGACCGACGCCTGGCCGCCGAGCGCGTCTGGATCGTCGATCCGCTCGACGGCACCCGCGAGTTCGCCGAGCGGGATGGCGACGGGACGCGAAGGGCCGACTTCGCCGTCCACGTCGCGCTCTGGACGCGGACCGGCGGGCTGGTCGCCGGTGCGGTCGCGCTGCCCGCCCGACGCCTCGTCCTCGCGAGCCACACGGTGGCCCGGGTCGCGCCCGATCGCGCCCGCGCGGTGCTGCAGGGCGGGCGGCCGCTGCGGATCGCGGTCAGCCGGACGCGACCGCCGGCGTTCATCGCCGGGCTCGTGTCCCGCGCCGACGTCGAGCTCGTGCCGCTCGGATCCACCGGCGTGAAGGTCGCCGCCGTGATCGACGGCACCGCCGACGCGTACGTTCACGCCGGCGGCCAGTACGAGTGGGACTCGGCGGCGCCGGTGGCGGTCGCCCGGGCCGCGGGCCTCGTCGCGACGCGGCTCGACGGTTCCGCGGTCGGCTACAACCGCCCCGACCCGTGGTCGCCGGACCTGCTCGTGTGCGACCCGGCGGTCGAGGACCGGCTGCGCGCGCTGATCGGGGTCGACGCCGAGGCCGCGCGATGAGCGGCGCGCCGCAGGTCCTCACGCAGGCGCGCGCGCTCGAGGCCGAGAGCATCCACATCTTCCGCGAGGTCGCCGCCGAGATGCAGCGCCCGTGCCTCCTGTTCTCGGGCGGCAAGGACTCGATCGTGATGCTCCACATCGCGCGCAAGGCGTTCCACCCGGCGCGGATCCCGTTCCCGGTGATGCACGTCGACACGGGGCTGAACTTCCCGGAGATCCTCGCGTACCGCGACCGCTGGATCGAGAAGCTCGGCCTCGAGCTCGTCGTCGCGTCGGTGCCCGACGCGATCGAGCGCGGCCTCGTGCGCGAGGAGCCCAACGGCTCGCGCAACCGCATCCAGACCCCGGTCCTGCTCGAGGCCGCCGAGCAGCACCGCTTCGACGCCCTGTTCGGCGGCGCGCGGCGCGACGAGGAGAAGGCGCGGGCCAAGGAGCGGGTGTTCTCGTTCCGCGACGAGTTCGGCCAGTGGGACCCGAAGAACCAGCGGCCCGAGATCTGGAGCCTGTACAACGGCCGCGTCCACCAGGGCCAGAGCATCCGCGTCTTCCCGCTGTCGAACTGGACGGAGCTCGACGTCTGGACGTACATCCTCGGGGAAGGCGTCGAGATCCCGGAGCTGTACCTCGCGCGCGAGCGCGAGGTCGTCGAGCGCGGCGGGATGCTGTACGCGGTCAACGCGTTCACGCCGGCCAGGGACGGCGAGACGCCGCGCAGCGTCAAGGTCCGCTACCGGACGGTCGGCGACGCGAACCTCACCGCGGCGGTCGAATCGGACGCCGACACGGTCGAGAAGATCGTGGCCGAGATCGCCGCCGTGCGGATCACCGAGCGCGGCGCGACCCGTGGCGACGACAAGGTCAGCGAGACGAGCATGGAAGACCGCAAGCGCGAGGGCTACTTCTAGTGGACCTGCTGCGGTTCGCGACGGCGGGCTCCGTGGACGACGGGAAGTCCACGCTGATCGGCCGCCTCCTGTTCGACTCGAAAGCGCTGTTCAGCGACCAGCTCGAGGCCGTCGAGCGGGTCAGCCGGAGCCGCGGCAACGACTACACGGACCTCGCGCTGCTGACCGACGGCCTGCGCGCCGAGCGCGAGCAGGGCATCACGATCGACGTCGCGTACCGGTACTTCGCGACGCCGCGCCGCAAGTTCATCATCGCGGACACCCCGGGCCACATCCAGTACACGCGGAACATGGTCACGGGCGCCTCGACGGCGGACGTCGCGCTCATCCTCCTCGACGCCCGCAAGGGCATCACCGAGCAGAGCCGCCGGCACGCGTTCCTCGCGACGCTCCTCGGGGTGCCGCACATCGTCGTGTGCGTGAACAAGATGGACCTCGTCGACTACGACGAATCGGTGTTCGACGTGATCCGGGACGAGTTCGGCGCGTTCGCCACCCGCCTGCGCGTCCGCGACCTGACGTTCATCCCCGTCTCGGCGCTCAAGGGCGACAACGTCGTCACCCGGTCGGAGCACATGCCGTGGTTCGACGGGCCGACGCTGCTGTCGCACCTCGAGCGGCTGCACGTCGCCTCCGATCGCAACCTCGTCGACGTCCGGTTCCCCGTCCAGTACGTGATCCGGCCGCAGCAGCACGACGTGCTCGACTACCGCGGGTACGCGGGCACCGTGGCGTCGGGCGTGCTCAAGCCGGGCGACCGGGTCGTGGCGCTGCCGTCCGGCCTCGAGTCGACGATCGCGAAGATCCACACGTCCGACGGCGACGTCGCCGAGGCCTTCCCGCCGATGGCGGTCACGATCACGCTCGCCGACGAGCTGGACATCTCGCGCGGCGACATGCTGTGCCGGCCGCACAACATGCCGACGGTGGCCCAGGATCTCGACGCCATGGTGTGCTGGATGGACGAGACGGCGTCGCTCGCGAAGGGGCGCAAGTACGCCATCAAGCACACGACCCGCTGGGCGCGCGCCATGGTCCGCGAGCTCGACTACCGGATGGACGTCAACACGCTCCACCGCGACGAGCAGGCGACCGAGCTCGCGCTCAACGAGATCGGGCGGGTCCAGCTGCGGGTGACCCAGCCGCTGTTCATCGACCCGTACCAGGAGAACCGCCAGACGGGCTCGTTCATCCTGGTCGACGAGGGCACGAACCGGACGGTCGCGGCGGGGATGATCGGGCGGGTCCAGGGCTGATCGCGCGAGGCGGGCGCGTGGCTCCGGCCGAAGGTGTCCTCCGCGCCGAGCGCGCGTCCGGATGCTACAACCGGGCCCGCACCGCGGCCGTGAAGGCTCGGTGTCGCGCGACCCTCGGCGGCGCCACCTTGCGCGTCCCGGTGAAGGCGAGGTGCGCCCGCAGCGCGTCGGCGAACGCATCGACGAACCCGGGATGCGCCTCGGACAGCGGATCGAAGCCATCCTCCCACCACAGCCCGAGAATCGCGAGCGTGCCGGTCTTCCGGTCCACCTTCGGGTCGAGGCGGCCGACGAACCGGTCGCCGTACAGGACCGGCAGCGTGTAGTAGCCATGGCGCCGCTTCGGGCCGGGGACGTAGACCTCCCAGATGTAGTCGAACGCGAACAGCCGGCGGAGCAGGTCGCGGTCCCACACCAGCGGGTCGAGCGGCGCCACGAACGTCACGCCGGCGCCCGGCATCCCCTCCCCGGCCGAGACCGACGCCTCGGCGGCGTCGAGGATCGGCATCTCGTCGGCGACCACGAAGCGCGGTCCGCGGAACCCCTCGACCTGCATCGGCACGAGCCGGCCGCCGTCCACCAGCGCCGCGAGGACCCGGGCCCGGACGGGCGCCTTGCCGATCCCCATCCACAGGGAGTATTCGCCGCTCGCGCCGAGCAGCCCGTTGCCGCGGTATCGCGACAGCAGCTTGTGACACAGCTGCTCCTCCTCGGGGACGCGCTGCGCGAGCAGCTCGGCGGGGAACAGCCGCTCGACGAGGTCGTAGACGCGCCGGTTGCCCTCGCGGCGGGCGATGCCCAGGACGCCGGCCTCCGCGAGCGCCTCGAGCATCGCGCGCACGGGGTTCGTCGGCCGCCAGTACCAGTCGATCGCCTCGCGTGACTCGAAGTCGGCCGCCGAGGTGGGCCCGTGCTCGCGGATCCGCGCCAGCAGCTCCTCGACCAACGGCGCGTGCTCGTCGAACGGTCCGGCCTCGTGGCGTGCCGCGAGCCGGTCCCAGATGTGGCGGTACCACGGCAGCTCGGCCGTCGGCACCAGCGACAGCATCTTGTTGTACGTCTCGTAGAGGACCCGGTCGCGGTACAGCAGGTCGTCGGTCCACTGGCGTCGATAGCCGGCGATCCGCGCGTTCAGCGTCAGGTCGTGGTTGCGGCCCGCGACGTCGATCGGGTCGAACTGGAGCGATCCCAGCCGGGCGATCACCCGCATGACCGACGCCGGCTCGGGCGGGAGGGACCGCGGCGGCGCGAGGAGGTGCCGCGTGACGAGGAACCGCCGCGCGACTTCGGACGACACGGAACGGACGGGCGCGGTCATGCCATCGAGCGTAGGCCGCGCCGTGTCGGAAGTCGTCAGGTACGGGCCGGCATCGTTGCCGGTGGCGTAGGGATCGGCGGCGCCTCGTCGTCCGCGACGGGCAACGGCTCGCCGGGACCGGGCGGGATGCCGGCCGCGTCGATCGCCGCGGGGAGCAGCCGCCACGTCGCCGCCACCATGGCGGCCGCGGGCACGACGAGGAACATCCCGAGGACACCGGCGATCTCGTTGCCGACCGGGATCGCCATCAGGACGATCGCCGGGTGGAGCGAGAGGCTCCGGCCGTACACGAGCGGCGTCACGAAGTTGCCCTGGACGATGTTGAACACGACCGTGAAGATCAGCATCACGACGACGTCCGTGGTGCTCCCGAACGTCACCGTCACCATGAGGGCCATCGCCGTCGTGACGAACGACCCGAGATACGGGATGAACCCGGCGAAGAAGCCGATCACGGCGATCGGAACGGCGAGCGGCAGGCCGAGCACGACCATGATCAGGCCGCTGGTGACGCCGCCGAACGCGGAGATCCCCGCCGTTCCCACCATGTAGCCCGCGAGGACGTCGATCGCGCGATGCCCCGCCTCGCCGACGGGTCCGCGGCGGCCGGGCGCGAGGCGGGCGACCGCGCCCAGCCACCAGATCCGCCCGTCCCGCAGGAAGAAGAACACCATCAGCACCGCGAGCAGCACGCCGAGCATCACGCCCGCGGTCCCGGCAAGCAGCGCGCTCACGTCGATCTCGAGCCCGGACCCCGCGTCCGCGATCGCGTCGCGCAGCCAGGCGAGGTCGAGCCTCGACGCACCCTCGGCCGCCGCATCCACGACGTCGCGCATCGGCCCGATGGTCAGCGCGATCGCCGCGCCCACCGACACGACGACGAAGGCGATGACGCCGAACGTCGAGCCGGCCGCCGCGAGGCCGCGGCGCCAGCCTCTCCGCACCAGCCCGTCCACCACCGGCAGCAGGGTGGCGGCGCCCACGATCGCGATCACGGTCGGCACGACGACCTCCGGCAGGCGGACCACGATCGAGATCAGCAGCCACCCGAGCCCGGCGACGACCAGCCCGCGCCACGAGAGCTGGGCGACGCGCTCCAGCCACAGCGGGACGCCGTCGGGCAGGTCCGGCGGCGTGCCGAGGTCGTCCTCGGGCTCGGCGACGAGCCCCTCGCCCGGCGCCCGGTCGAGCGCGTCGATCACGGACCGCCAGACGGCAAGCGCGAACACCGTCACCGGGAGCAGCGCGATGAGGCCGAGGAGGCCGAACAGCCCAAGCCCCGCCGGGACGGCGACGAGCACGAGCACCGGGTTGATGTCCGAGGCGCCGCCGAGCGCGGTGCCGGCCAGGAGCCGGCTCGCGATGAGCCAGGCGCCGACCAGCGCGACCAGGACCGCGATCGCCGGCAACGGGCCGCCCAGCGCGAGCGCCGCGAGGCCGACGATCGCCCCGCTGGCGACCGCGCCGAGGTACGGCACGAACCCGGCCACGAACGCCACGACGGCGAGCGATCCGGCGAGCGGCACACCGGACACCCCGAGCACCAGGCCCACGACCAGCGCGTCGACGGCGGCGAGCAGCGCCGTCCGGCGCATGTACCAGGCGACCCGGTCGAGCCCCGTCGATGCGCTCGCGGTGACGGCCTCCGCCTGCCATGGCCGGAGCGACCCCATGGCCCATGTCCACCCGCGGTCCCCGTCGGCGAGCAGGAAGTACGTGAGGAACGTGCCCAGGACGAGGACCGTGCCGACGTCCGCGATGCTGCCGACGAGCGCGGCCACGTCGGGCGCGACGGCGGCACGCAGGGAGTCGCCGACGCGGTCGAGCACCCGCGTCATGATCTCGGGCGGGCCGGCTGCCACGAGCGTCGCGCGGAGGTCGGCGATGCCCCCGGCGACCGCATCGGCGATCGAGCGCAGATCCGGGATCAGCACGACGATCAGGAGCAGCGCGACGCCGACGACCACCGCCGCTCCGGCGCCGAACGTCACCGCGGCCGCGATCCCGCGCGACATGCCCCGCGCCCGCAGCCGGATCGTCGTCGGGGCGAGCGTCGCGGCGAACACCAGCGAGACGAGCGTCGCCGTGGTCGACACCGGGATCGCGTAGGCGACGGCCAGCGCGACGATCACGATCCCGATCGTCACGAGCAGCCGCCAGCCGACCGCGGCCGACGTCGCCAGCCACCCCGGGACCAGGCGCTCGGAGCCCGGCGGCATCACGAGCGCCACGCGGCCGGCACGGCACGCGGCGTGGCGAGGAAGGTCACGGGCAGCATCCGCCGCCCGAGCTCCGAGCGGTCAGCCATTCGAACCCCGCGCGAGCGAGCACCATCACGTTCACCGGCCGTTGCGATCGGCGTACCGTACGCCGTCCGCTCGACCACCGTCACGGGTCCAGGTGGCCTAGTTCGCGCGAACGAATTCCAGCGCGGTGAAGCCGCTCGACTGCCGGAGCAGGAGCGTGCTGTCGTTGCCGACGGCCGTGTCGACGACGGACAACGCCGCGAGGTACGCCGTCTCGACCGTGGCGATCGGATCCTGGCACGCCTTCCTCGTCGACGAGATCGGGCCGATGGCGATCGACGTGCCGTCCTGGGTGTAGGGACCGTTCGCGTCGTTGCAGCCGGTCTGCGCCTTGAGCTGGCCGCCGCTGAACATCGCCCCGGGCGTGACCGCGGCCGGCACGGTGAAGTGGGTCCCGGTCGGCGACAGGTAGCCGATCAGGCGCCAGCTCGTGCCGTCGAGGTTGATCGGGCCGAGGCTCGGGCTCGGAGTCGCGTTCGCGCCGCCGCACGCCGCGACGAGCGCGACGAGGGCCAGCACCGTGACCAGGAGCCGGGCAAGCGGCCGGCGCCGATGGCGGCCGGGTCGCGTGACGGGTTGCATGCTCACCTCCAGGCGCCGCCCGCCGCGGATCCGCGGCACGAGTGCGCGTCGAATGCTACCCGCGGGGACACCGCGCGGTTCACCCGTCTTCGCTGGCGCGCGTCGTCCTCTGGGGCCGCTGTGCGACGGTCAGTCGCTGATTCCGGGCGCAAGGATCGGCGGACCGCCTCGCTGGCGGGTCTCCGTGCATCGTTCGCGACTCTGGGTCGCGGCGACGGCACGAACCGCGGTGCTCAACCCGCTTGGCTGGCGGATCAGCGACGGAGAGTCGCCACGCGTGGACGGGCCCGGCGCCCGGCGCGCCCGAGGCGCCCGGCGGCCGGCGTGGCCGGGACGGGCCCGGCGCTCGGCGCGGCGCGGCGCGACCGGAGGGCCGCGTAGCGCCTCGACCCAATCCGCTGTATCGTGTCGACCGAATGGTTCGGTTGGACCTAACGATCTGTCAACGCCGAAGGAAGGTCACCCCATCGCCACGCACCGAAGCGCCGACATCGACGCCGTGGTCGCCGGCTTCGAGCGGCTCATGCAGCGGCTCGCCGACAGCCACGCACCGGAGTTCCTGGAGATCGACGTCACGATGCCCCAGGCGAAGCTCCTCTACCTCTTGGGCGCCGCCGGCGAGCTCCACATGTCGGACCTCGTCGCGCGCCTCGGGACCTCGCCCGCGACCATCAGCGGCCTCGTGGACCGGCTGGTCGACCACGGGCTCGCGACCCGCCGCGACGACCCCTCGGATCGCCGCCAGGTCGTGGTCGGGCTGACGCCGGCCGGCATCGACTTCCTCGGCCGGTTCCGCGAGCTCAACGCGCGCCAGCTGCGCGACCTTCTCGCGGTGCTCGACGACGCCGGCATGGACCACGTGCGAGCGGCGCTCGACGCCCTGAACGTCGCCGCCGACCGGCTCGTGCCCGACGCGAACGACCCCGTCCTCCTCACCGCCGCGCCACGCGCCGGCGTCGCCACCCGAAAGGACCCCGCATGAGCCGCATCTCGGAGTTCGCCGTCACGAAGCGGAGCGTCATCCTCCTGCTCGCCGGCGCCGTGTTCATCGCCGGCATCCTCGCGTGGGGCGGGCTCAAGCAGGAGCTCCTGCCCGACATCGAGTTCCCGGTCATCACCGTCATCGCGCCGCTGCCGGGCGCCGGCGCGGCCGACGTCGCCGAGCAGGTGACGAAGCCCGTCGAGCGTGCGATCTCGGGCGTCCCGCGCCTCGAGAACCTCCAGTCGACGTCGGCGAACTCGCTGTCGCTGGTCGTCGCGCAGTTCTCGTTCGGCACGGACGTCAAGGAGGTCCGCGCGACCATCGAGCAGAACCTGCAGAACGCCGGACTGCCGCAGTCGGTCACGCCGCAGGTCAGCGCGCTCAACATCAACGCGGCGCCGGTGATCATCGCGTCCGTCGCCTCGACCTCCGACACGGGCCTCGACGAGGCCGCCCGGATCGCGCAGGACGAGATCGCCCCGGCACTGCTCGGCATCGATGGTGTTGCGGGCGTCGACGTCGCCGGTGGCGAGGAGCAGCGGGTCACGATCACGCTGGACCCGAAGCAGCTCGCGGCGAACAACGTCACCGTGGCCCAGGTCACGGGTGTGCTTGCCGCGAACAACCTGACCGTCCCGTCGGGCCAGATCACGACCGACACGACCCAGATCCCGGTGTCGACGATCGGGCACATCCAGAGCGTCGACCAGATCGAGCAGCTGGTCGTGGGCGTCAAGATGCCGGCCGGCGCGACGGGCCAGCAGCCGGGCACCGGCGGCCAGCAGCCCGGTGCGTCCGCGCAGCCCGGCGCCTCCGGCCAGCCTGCGGCATCCGGCCAGCCCGCGCCGTCCGCGCAGCCGGATCCCTCCGCCCAGCCCGGCGCGTCCGCACAGCCGGTTGCTCCGGCCGCGGCACCGACCCCGGTCACCATCGGCGACCTGGGCACCGTCAAGCTCGAGGGCGTCGCGACGACCGGCTATGCCCGGACCGACGGCAAGCCCTCGGTGTCGCTGTCGATCACCAAGACGTCGAACGCGAACACCGTCGAGGTCGCGGATGCCGTCACGGCGAAGCTCGCGGAGCTCAACGCCCAGCACCAGGACAAGGTCTCGATCTCGGTCGTGTCCGACCTCTCGGAGTTCATCAAGGAGTCGCGTGACGGGCTCCTGCGCGAGGGCGGCCTCGGCGCGGTGTTCGCGATCCTGACGATCTTCCTGTTCCTGTTCAGCATCCGCTCGACGCTCGTCGCGGCGGTCAGCATCCCGCTCTCGATCCTCGCCGCCCTCGTGATCATGCAGGCGACCGGGGTCACGCTGAACATCATGACCCTCGGCGGCCTGGCCGTCGCCGTCGGCCGCGTCGTCGATGACGCGATCGTCGTCCTCGAGAACATCTATCGCCACCGGTCGATGGGCGAGGACCGGCTCCAGGCGTCCATCAACGGCCCGAAGGAGGTCGCCGGCGCGATCACCGCGGCCACCGTCACGACCGTCGGCGTGTTCCTGCCGCTCGGGTTCGTCGGCGGCATCGTCTCGCAGCTCTTCCTGCCGTTCGCCCTCACCGTGACGTTCGCCCTGCTCGCCTCGCTGGTGTGCGCGCTGACCGTCGTCCCGGTGCTCGCGTACCTGCTGATCCGCAACGTCAAGGTCCAGGAGGAGCCGGACGGCGAGCCGACGAACTCGCTGTGGCTCCGTGTCTACACCCCGACCATCAAGCTCGCGCTCCGCAACCGCTGGACCGAGCTCGGCGTGGTGGCCGTCGCCATCGTGCTGTTCATCGCCAGCGGCGCGCTGCTGCCGCTGCTGCCGACCACGTTCATCAACGCGGGCGGCGAGAAGACCGTCCAGGTCACGATCGCGCCGCCGGCGGGCACCAGCAGCAACGCCGTGCTGGATCGCGCGGTCCAGGCCGAGCAGATCCTCCTGGCCGACCCCAAGGTCGTGCAGGTCCAGACCACCATCCCGGGCGAGGGCGAGGCCGGCTTCGGCACCGTGTCCGCGGCCCTGAACGGCCGTCCCGCGAACAGCGCGACGCAGTTCGTGCGGCTCGCCGACGACGTCGACCTCACGACGTACGCGGTCACGCTGTCCAACAGCCTCGCCCCGATCAAGACCGACGGCTTCGACGTCGCAGTCGCGCAGACGGCCGGCTTCACCTCGAACAACCTGAACGTCGTGGTCTCCGGCGACTCGGCGTCGGACGTCGCGACGGCGAACGACGCCGTCATCGCGGCACTACAGGACAACGCGAGCCTGCTCAACCTCAAGTCCGACCTGTCCAAGGGCACGCCGGAGATCGAGGTCACCCCGGACCCGAACAAGGCGATCGGCGTCGGCCTGACCGCCGCCCAGGTCGCGCAGGACGTCCGGGCCGCGCTCGTCGGCTCGACCGCCACGCGCTCCGTCATCGACGACGCGGGCAGCACGATCGACCTGTTCGTGCAGGTGGACCCCAAGGCCGTCGCCTCCGTGGACGACCTGAAGCAGCTCCCGGTGGGCACCGTGACCAAGGTGCCGCTGGGGACCATCGCCGACGTCCAGCAGGTGGACGCGCAGGGCTCGATCACGCGGATCGGCCAGGCGCCCGCCGCCTCGATCTCCGCGGAGATCACCGACCCGGACACCGGTGCGGTGAGCAAGGACGTCCAGACCGAGATCGACGGGCTCGTCGCGTCGGGCGCGATCCCGGCGGGCGTCGAGGTCAAGCTCGCGGGCGTCACCCAGCAGCAGGCGGAGGCCTTCTCGGGCCTGTACGTCTCGATGGGCGTCGCCGTCCTCGTGGTCTACGTCGCCATGGTGCTCACGTTCAACTCGCTCGTGACGCCGTTCATCATCCTGTTCAGCCTCCCGCTGGCGACGATCGGCGCGTTCACCGCGCTGTTCATCACCGGCCGGCCGCTCGGCGTCAGCGCCCTGATCGGCTTCCTGATGCTGATCGGGATCGTGGTCACCAACGCGATCGTGCTGCTCGACCTCGTCGAGCGGCTCAGGCGCGAGGGGATGTCGACGCACGATGCGCTGATCGAAGGCGGGCGGACCCGTGTCCGGCCGATCCTCATGACCGCGATCGCGACGATCCTCGCGCTGATCCCGCTCGCGGCGGGCTTCAACGAGGGGTCGATCATCGCGTCGGAGCTCGGCACGGTCGTCATCGGCGGCCTATTCTCGTCGACGTTCCTCACGCTGCTCGTCATCCCCGTGATCTACGCCCTCGTCGACGGGCTCCGCGTGCGGGCGTCCTCGTGGCGGTCTCGAACCACGACCACCGAGGAGGCGCCCACGCCGGCCTGACCCACCCGACCGCGGATACCCTAGGAGGCCCGGGCACCGCCCGGGCCTCGCGCGTTCACCCATTCCACCTGCCACATCGAGCCCAAGGAGGCACACCCATGGCGATCACCCGTTCCGCAGAGGCCAGCTGGCAGGGCTCGCTCCTCGAAGGCTCCGGCTCCATCGACTACGTCTCGTCGGGCGCGTTCAGCCGGCTCCCGGTGACGTGGGCCTCGCGAACCGAGGAGGCGAACGGCCGCACCTCGCCCGAGGAGCTCATCGCCGCCGCGCACGCCGCCTGCTTCTCGATGGCGTTCAGCTCGCAGCTCGCCAAGAACGACACGCCGGCGACGAAGCTGACGACCAAGGTGACGATCACGTTCGAGAAGCGCGAGGCCGGCTGGGCGATCGCCCGGTCGGACATCAGCGTCCAGGGCGACGTTCCCGGCATCGACGAGGCGACGTTCAAGCGGCTCGCGGAAGCCGCCAAGGACGGCTGCCCCGTCTCGGGTGCGCTCAAGGGCAACGTGGAGCTGGTGGTCGACGCCCGCCTCGGCGCCTGATCGGCACCTCGTGCCCGCCCAGCCGTACTACCGGGCCGACCTGGCGAGGGTCCACCACGATGGCTTCTCGTTCCACGCCGCGAAGGTGGCGCCGGGCGTCCTCGCGCTGCTCGAGCCCGTCCGGGTGGCGGGCGGGATCGTGGTCGAGTTCGGCTGCGGCTCGGGGCTGCTGACCCGGGAGCTCATCGCCGCCGGGCATCGCGTCGTCGCGAGCGACGCATCACCGGCGATGGTCGAGCTCGCGCGTCGCGTCGCCCCGGGGGCCGAGGGGTACGAGGTGCTCGCGCTCCCCGACGACCCACTGCCGGCCGCGGACGCGATCGTCGGTGTCGGGCACCCCATCAGCTACCTGCCGTCGGTCGAGGCGATCCGGGCCGCGCTGGCGGCGATCGGCGATGCGCTGCGGCCCGGCGGCGTCGTCGCGTTCGACGTCTGCGACCACGCGTACGGCGAGCGCAGCCTCGACGGGCTGGCGACGCGCGGCTGGGTCGCCGACGACTGGGCGCTCATCACCGAGTTCTCCGTCCCCTCGCGCGACCGGTTCGTGCGCGACATGACGATCTTCAGCCGGAACGACGACGGCAGCTACCGTCGCGATTTCGAGCACCACGAGAACGTCCTGGTGGACGTGACGATGATCCCGCCGCTGCTCCGCGAGCACGGCGTGGACGCCGAGGTCCGTGATGCCTTCGGGATCGAGCGGCTGCCGCCGGGCCTCAGGGTGATCGTCGGGCGGAAGGTCGCCTAGGGCCCGTCGCTCAGCCGCGGGGCGCGTTGGTCACCGGCGGGCGCTTCGCTCAGCCGGGAACCGCCGCTCACCGAGAGGGGAGCGCGTCGCTCAGCCGGAAAGCCCCGATCAGCCGAGAACCGCCGCTCAGCCGCGGGCGCGTCGCTGAGCGGCGGGCGGGTCGCTCAGCCGGCGAACGGCCGGTCGGCCCCGGAACGGTCACTCACCGGGGAGCGCGTCGCTCAGCCGGCGAACGGCCGCTCCTCGGCCAGGGTCGCGCCCGCGTCGGCGGCCGCGGCGCGGAACCGCGGTAGCGCCTCGTCGTCCTGGGCCGCGTCGCGGACGAGCGTGATGGCACGCGACACCCCGGCGTCGGCATAGCCCTCGAGCATCGCCCGCGGGTCGCCGCGGCGCAGGTGCTCCCACCAGATGTGGATCGACACAGCGAGCGTCGACGGGTCGCGCCCGGCCTCCTCGCAGCGCTGCCTGATGATCGGCATCGCCGCCTTGACGTCGTCCGGCGTCATGCCGTCGAGGTTGAGCTCGTCCGCGAACGAAGCCGCGAGGCCCCACGTCACCCGCTGTCCGTTCCCGCCGACGACGATCGGCACCGACGGCCGGCCGACCGGCTGCGGGACGTTGATCGCGTCATGGACGGATGCCGTCCCGCCGTCGTACGTCGACCGGTTGCCGCGCAGCATCCGGGTCGAGATCTCGAGCGCGTCGCGCAGCCGCGTTTGGCGCTCGCGAAGCGACGGGAAGCCGTAGCCGTACGCGGTCCACTCGTCCTCCTTCCAGCCCGCGCCGACCCCGAAGTCGATGCGCCCGCCGGAGATGACGTCCATGGTCGCGATCATCTTGGCGACGAGCGCAGGGTTGCGGTAGCCGGCGCAGCTGACGAGGTGCCCGAGCCGCGGGCGCTCCGTGATCGCCGCGAGGGCCGACAGGCCGATGAAGGCCTCGAAGGTGATCTCCTCGGTCGGCCGCGGGACCGTGTGGAAGTGGTCGAACAGCCAGATCGACTCGAAGCCGAGCGCGTCGGCCTGGCGCGCGAGCCACGCGGTCCGCTGCCATGCCTTCGTCGCGTCCCAGCCGTCGTACTCGCCTGTCCAGCCCTGCGGGATCAGCACCCCGACGTCCATCGCGCACCTCTCGTCGCCCGCTCCGCGGCGGGAGGCACCAGTCTGCCGCACGATTCCCGCGCCGCGCCGTGCACTCCGCCCGTCCCGCATTCCAAGAAGGCTTATGGACCGGGGTCCGCGGCGCGCGTCGGCCCTTGCGGGCCGTGGTAGGTCACTCGGTATGCCGAGAAGGCATGACAAGGGCCACAAGGGCGCGCCGAGGGCTGTGTCGCGCCGCGAAGTCGCTTGGGATGCGGCTCGCTAAGCCTTCTC